>CAYYVT010000043.1:0-16827 GCA_964475215.1 uncultured Nitrososphaerales archaeon | reverse complement strand
AGTTTTATATTAAGATGCTGTGAAAAACTTCCCGCATTCGTGATTCATCGATGGGCTTCGTCTCTAGTAGTTGGGGGTGCGGCCGCCCGCTGGCCCCTCTAGGTGTTAGGGAAGGAGACCGCAACCTCGCACCAGGCGTAGGGGCTCCTCACGCTGGGGTTGGCCGTAATGGGGACGGTCGTCGCTATTCCGTCCCAGTTCACGGCGTACTCCTCGGCCGCCGTCTGCTGATAGCCGGCCCCGCCGAAGGCGCCCATCAGGAAGGTCGGATCGCCGACGGAGGGATTCGCCCTTTTGGCTCCTCCGTCAAAGGATGCGACGCCCAGAACAAATGACCCATATGAGGGCGTGAAGGTGGGCACCGAGATGGTGGTCGGAGATCCGGAAAGGGTTCCGTTGGTGGCCTCGCTCGACAGGCCCGAAGCCGTGATCCCGGAGACCTCCTGGGCGATGGCGTAGAGGTCGCCTTCGCCGGTGAAGTTGACCGATAGTGTCAGGGAACCGCTTCCCTTGATCTTGGCGTACCACACCTCCACCTCCTCGTAGTTCCCCCCGCCGCTGGCGTCCTGAGACGTCACCCGGACTGGCGTCCCCAGCTTAGCGGTCCCTGCCGCTTCAGTGATTGAACTCACCGAGCCGCTGGCGTTCGAGTACCAGGCCGTGGCGACCGTTATCAGGTCCCCCGAAGATACCTTGCTGCTGAATGCAAGAGCCATTCCGCTCAACCCTTGGCTCTGAGGGATGGACAGGCTCGCCGACTGGACCAGGGTCGGAGTAGTGTAGAAGAGGTTCAGGCCCACCCCTATGCCGAAGACGGCGAGGGCAGCGAGCAGCGCCGCCAGCAGCATCTTGAGGCCGGAGTGCTTGTCGGGCTTCTCCTCCCGGGCCTGCTCCCTGTTGGCCATGGGCTACACCTCTGGCTCCCCTGTGCTGATGCCGGTCTTAAACATGCCCGTCACTAGAGTGGTCAGCCTATGGCAGGGCAGGGACTGATGGCATCCGCTAATGAAATCCGCCGGTCCCCGGACGCCTACGGCCAAGTCACGGCTACCGTGAAAAGGCCCGCATCGAGCGCGTTCAGGGTCACGACGTAGGTGTCGCCAGGAATCGCATTCGGGACCGGCACCATGATGTGCCCTTCCTGGTAAGCGAAAAGCGAGTTGTCGACGAAGGCCTCGGTGAATTCGCATACCCCCTGGGGCAACTCCGTGCCGTTGAGGTCCACCTGTGCGATAGGGATCGAGAACGTGGTCAGATTCCTGACGTACACGTCGATGAAAGTTCCGTTGACCGACGCCGAGACGATAAGCGCATCGCTGTAGGGGAGATTCTCGGGGATGCCGGCCGACATGGTGTAGCTCTGTCCGGACGAAAGGTAGAGGGTGATCTGGACGGTCTGCCCGGCTTCGTAGGTCACAGTTTCGCTAGAGGTGAGATTGCATGAGAAGGCGAAGGAGGAGCCCGGGTCGATGACATAGGGAAGCCCCGTCGGGCCCACGGCCCCAAAGTATGGCTGACCATCCAGTTCTATGCCGGTCACGTTGACGGCGGAAGTGTTCCCGTTGTATCCGGGGATGATGAGAGTCCAAGGATTGGACCCTGAAACGTACGCCTCCCCCAGCACGAGGCCGACGGGGGCAGTGGACGTGCTGCTGTTCGACCGGTTCGAAAGCGCCTCCAGGCTGTTGCGAAGGTCGCTCACCTGATCCTCCAAGCTGTTAACTTGTCCCTGCAAGCTGGCAGTGAGGTTGGACATTTCTTTCAACTGCTCCTGAGAGGACTGCGTCTGGTAAAGGAGGAGCCCCGACATCACAATCAGCACCGCGATGACCACGGCCACTACGGACAACGACTTTCGAATAGAGCCAGAACTCTGCATCAATCGTGAACAACCTGCTAATGCCCAACTCGCCCTTTATTTCTTTCCGGCTGCGCTTCCCTCAAGGAGGCCAGAAAGAGGGCCGCGGGACCTCTATTCTGACAGCCGGGCGGCCACGGGACGCGATGGTCGGCCAGTGGAAGCACCGAAGCTCTGGCGACGAAGGAGTTCCCGAGCCTTCATTCGTGGAGCGCCACCTGAAGGCGGGAATGCTCGCCTAGAGTTACCCTTAATAGGTTCCGAAGGCGAGACACACAGAGAGGGAAGTGCGCATGGAGCGCCGGTGGAGGACCTTGGCGAGGTTCGCCAAGCCAGCGTGCTTTATGCTCGTGATAGCGCTCCTCCTTTTGGGCTCCAGGATTACGGTCCCATACACTGTGACTGCCGGCGGCGCGACGGGGATGTCGGAGAGTCAGAGGAGCAAGGTCATCATAACCTCGTTCGACGGCCAGTCTCAGACGACCCCTCAGGACATCTCTACGGAGGACCCTGCTCCTCCAGTGAATTTCAACACCTGGAATGAGACCACCGACCAGATGATCATCCAGCCCGACGCGTCCACCAGCTCCGGATGCTCGACCGAATACAACACGGTCATCACCGTGGACATCGGCACCGCCAACGAGCTTTCCCAGCCGTTGACGGCCGTCATGAACGTCAGCGTTACGGAAAGGGACACGGGAGAGATCCTTTCGAGTCATCTCGTGACGGTCGACTTCAAGCCCGGCGAAACCAACACCGTGGAGACCACATTCTCCCTTGAGACGTCTGAAGCCAACCCAGTCCTGGTGGTGGCCGCGACCTTCCCGTCAAAGGCCGACCTTCAGTCAGCTCCTGCTACGGTACTCCACGTACCGCTCTTCGAATACATCCTGATGAAGGCGGGCGTGATGCCTTCGACTTACTTCGATTAGGCATAACCCTCGCCAGCAAGGGATGGCCTCCGCTTCAGCCCAAGGATAAAAGAAAGTGAAAGGGGCGTTTGTCGCCCCTTTTCGTGTAGGTGTGAGCCTACGTAGTGAGTGCTCTCTGGATTGCCACAGCAGAAAGCTGTTTCTTGTAGGAGTTTCCGGTCATTGGGAGCGCGCTGGCTATGGCGGCCTTACCGGCTGCCAAGGCGGTAGTCGCGCTGATCGTCTGTCCCGTGATGGACGTCTCCGCAGCCGTCGCGTGATACGGCGTCTGGTACACGCCACCCAGGTAGATCTTGGCGGACGTCACGGCTCCTGTGGCAGGGGTGTACCATGCGGCCGCGCTCACCAGGGCGAAGTCTATGGAGTTCCGGATTGCGAACTTCACGAAGGCGCTGTTCGACCCTGATGCCGGTGTAGGGATGTCTATCTCCTGTATGAGCTCGCCCGTCGCCAGGTTGTTCCCTGGGGCCATATCGGCGAAGAAGTTGTCCATGGTTAGCGTCTGCTTGGTCGTCACCACCGAAGCATTCAGTGCGCTAAGGGCTATGGCTGTGTCGGATGGGTGTATGGCGTTGCAGCCCTTGGGACCACCGAAGATCGAGTGATAGAACCTGTTGTCGCCTGCTACGGCATAGCAGATGGCGCCACCCTTGCGGATGCAGTTGTAGGCATTGTCAGTCTGCCTGTAGTACCAGCACCAGACGTCCTGGGCTATGTTTCCCGCGATGGTCGCCATGGTCCTCAGGTTCGGAGATGCCGTCGCGGCGGCAGCCATGGCCAGGGCCCTGTAGCTTCCCTGGACCGTCGCGTTGTTCGCTATCTCGGAGATTTTGGTCAGCGGCCCTATCTTCAGCATGCCGCTCGCAGGTGTGATGTAATCTAGGTTCGGTATCGCCTTGAGGTTGACCAGTGTTGTAGGTAAGTTTGCGAGGCAGTTCTGCTTCAGCATCTGATACAAGTCAGTGCCGCCAGCGAAGGCTGCTGCGTTGGAGTTCTTCGAGAGGTATGAAGATGCGTCGGCTAGGCTCGTCGGGTTGTAGATGAGAAGTTGCTTCATTCTCTATTCACCTTACGCCTTCCCTAGTCCCTTGAGGACTACATCCGGGGTGAGCGGCAGGGTCGTCGCCCACCAGCCAGTCGCGTTCGCCACAGCGTTCACGATGGCAGGTATTGGCGCGCCCATCCATGGCTCGCAGCATCCCTTCGCGCCGAAGTTGTACGACAGCGGAGGCTGTTCCTGCTGGTCTGCCTGCAGGCCTATGTTGTAGCTGGGCACCTGAGTGAAGAGTGGGACCTTGTCGTCCAAGTGGCTGGCACCTAGTATCATGCCGGTCGCTGGGTCGCAGTTGTTGAACTCCTGCAGCGTCTGGCCCATAGCAGCGGTCGCACCCTGGTGCGCCTGCCCTGTGAGCCCCGCCAAGAAGATCACCTGTCCAACGCCCTGCACCTCGGTGATGGTGTTCACCGCAATGAGCCCTGTGTCGCAGTCCACGTTCACCTCCGCCACGGCAGTGGTGAAGACGTTGCCCGTGACGCCCGTCGGGGCCACCATGTGGCCGACGCCGATTACCGAGGGCTGACCAGCGCACTGGGCGAAGGTCACCGATTGCGAAGGATTGGCCGTCACGTAGATCTTCATGGAGCCGTCCATGGCGTAGGTGAGGCCCTGCCATCCGTTGGCCAGCGTAGCGCCCGTTACGCCCAGGCTGGTGGCCGCCTTGGCCATCATCTGGTTCTTGGCGTCAGCGCAGGCCAGGACTAGGCAGTTCCCGGAGGCCTTCGTCTGAGAGCTTCCGTTGGTTCCACCCGTGTCCCCGACGAATTCAGAGTCGTTGTTGGCTATGGTGACGTCGTCCATCGGCAGGCCCATCATCTCAGCACAGAAGAGCCTCTCCTGCTCGGTCCTTCCCTCACCGATGTCGGTCCCTCCTGAGCTGACCTCAAGGCTTCCGTCACCCAACAGGAGGACAGCCGTGCTGTCCGCTCCTGCCGTCGAGCCGAGGCTGGATGCCGTGTTAGCGATGCCAATGCCGTACTGCACGCCCGTCAGGCCAGATGGACTCTTAGGTGCTGCCTTCCACTTGCTCATGAAGTTGGACAGTTTCAACGCCTGGTTCATGACGGCCGGCTGCTCTATGGAGTAGAACGGGAGGCCGTTCAGCTGGTTCTTGTCGCCCGTTGAGTACATGTTGTTGTTCTGCATCATGGTCGCAGGGTTGAGCCCCAGCTGGCCCGCGATGTAGTCGAAGAAGACGTGCATCCCGAAGTCCGCGTGTGGGCCCGGCGGGTTCCTGTAGGCCGACGGAGACGGGTAGTTCGTCCAGACCTCGTAGGCGTTGATGGTCCAGTTCGGGACCTTGTAGACGTTGTAGAAGTGCGGGGCAGCGCCCGCTGCGGTGCCGACCCCGGCGCTCTTGGCAGCCCCGGTGTTGTTGTAGAGAGTGCACGTCAGGGCCTGAATCTGGCCGGTGGACGGCGTCACTGCAGCCTGAACCTGAAAGACGTCCCTCGGGTGGCGCGACCCGTTGCGGATGTCGTGCTCCCTAGTCATGATGAACTTCACTGGCCTTCCCAGTCTTTGAGAGAAGGTCAGGGCCAAATCGTAGTATCCGCCGCCGCTCTTGCCTCCGTAGCTTCCGTCGCAGGTGCTGGCCTTGGCCCATCCCCTACTGTAAGGAAGTCCGAGGAATGATGCCACGCCCGTAGCCGTCGACTTGGCGCCCTGGTTGCTCTCCCAGACCTCCGGCCGGCCGATCGTGCGTGCCGAAACGGTGCCCGCCATGCCCGCGACGGGGTTGTTATGGCAGTCGTTGCTTGTGTATGTCCCGGAGAACACTTGGAGGCCCGATCCCGTCATCGCCGCAGCAGCGTTGCCGAAGGTGTAGGTGCTCGCCGTCTGTAGGTTCGGGGTGCCCGACCATACCTGAGGCGCGCCGCTGGCCATTCCGGCTTCAACCGTGTTTACGTAGGGGAGCTGGTTGTAGGTTATGTTGATGGCCTCGCAGGCCTGCACGGCCGTGTAGGGGTCCTCGGCGCACACCGCCGCGACCTCCTGACCTGCATATCTCACCTGATCGGTGGGGAGGAGGTGGTACGAGCCGACCATTATCTTGCTCAGTACCGGGTCCGCCGCCACCTCAGTGGTGGTGAGGATGCTGAGAACGCCGGGGATCGCCTTCGCCGCGGTTTCGTCCACCGCGGTGATGGTGGCTGCGCTGTATGGGCTGAGCTTGACGGCCATGTACGCTTGGTTGTCCTGGTTGAAATCAGCGCCTAGGGGCCACACTCCGCATATCTTCTTCTCGGAGTCCATGCGGGGGCCCGCCCAGGTCCCAAGGACCCTGTAGGGCGGGGGTGGGTATGTAACGTTGGCTGGATATGACATTTAGGCCACCGCCTCCAGACCCTGAAGTATGAACGGGTGGTTTCCGCACCTGCAGAGGTTGCCCGCCAGGGCAGCCCTCCACTGGGCGTCCGTCGGCTTGGGGTTCTGCGCCAAGTATCCCGTTGCGGTAACGACGATGCCGGGCATGCAGAATCCGCACTGCACGCCGTCGTTGTTTATGAGCGACGTCTGAATGGCGCTAAGGCTGCCAGGCATGCCTATGCCCTCGACGGTGGTCACGGTATGGCCCACAGCGTCCACAGTCAGCATCATGCAGGCCAGCACGGGATTTCCGTCCAGAAGCACGGAACATGCTCCGCACTCTCCTCTGTCGCAGCCCAACTTGGTGCCGATCATGTTGAACTTCAGCCTTAGAGTGTCAGCGAGGGACCACCTGTTGTCCACGTAGGCGGCCAGCGTCTTGCCGTTGACCGTCAACAGGACCGTCGAATATGCGGTGAGCGGTGGGGGGGTTGTCGTAGCCGTGACTGTCTGAGTCGCCGTCTGGGTGACCGTCTGAGTGGCCGTTTGAGTGGCCGTTGCGGTATTTGTCTTGGTTACGGTGGAGGTGACAGTGCCCGTTGCTCCCGGGACCGTCGTCGTGACGGTCGAAGTGGAGCCCGAGCTTTTAGTGCTCAGAATTGACATCTCTGCGACGCCGGCGACCACCACTGCGGCGATCGCTGCTCCGGCTGCGGCGCCTGTTAGGAATGTTCTGCGCGATAGCTTGTTTTTCTTTACAGAATCATCTTGCGTGTTGACTGATGACATATATCGTCGGTCATAATAGTGATAAATAGAGATATAAATCATTGGGGAACCAGTTTAGTTTCCCCGACATCCGTTATACAATTAGCGACTAACGTCGATGATTACGCGGAGGATAGATAGCCATTATGAATTTTACAGATTCACGCTCCGAAAGATGCCAGGAATAGAGCAAACCGGGGGCCCTACATGACAGTCCGGAGAGGGTCCCTGCAGGCTACTCCTGCCTGCCCGGGTGGTCTCCGCCGGCGAACATGGCCATGGCCCGCTTCTGCAGGTCGTCTCTCTCCTTCTTGCTCATCTTGACCCTCATGGACATGGACCAGCTGTGTCCGAATGGGTCTACGAGTTGGCCGTAGCGCTCCCCCCAGTACTGATTGCCGAGGGGCATCACGACCTTTGCCCCGGCGGATAGGGCCCTCTTCCACAGCCTGTCGACGTCCCTAGAGTAAATGTGAAGCGTCACCGGGCTTCGAGTCGCGGAGGAGGGTTGGGGCCGAACCGGTCCGAAAGCATTATCAGGGTATCGCCTATCTTGAACCTCACGTTGATGATGGCTCCGTCAGGCGTCGAAGTCCTCGAGTGCGGCACCTCCTTTGCGCCGAAGGCCTTGCCATAGAACTCGAGCGCCTTTGCCCCGCCGTCGACGGACAGGTAGGGCGTGACGGAACGAAAGCCGGCAGGGATGGGAGCAACCTTCCTTGACCTTGCCATGTTAATCGGAGGGACTCTTCCTTCAGTTGATTTAACCCTTCGCGAACTTCCCTGCCCCTGAGCCTTCCCCATCTGACGGCGGATCGCAGTCTCCTTCCCTCGCACCTGTCGGCCCTAGCCCACCGACAACCGGAGGAAGGGGCTCCACTTGAATGGCCTGTAGGAGACCGGAAGGGCCATTTCGATTAACGCTTTTATCGCCGTCCCTCCACAGCTGTGCTGTTTTCCATGGCGGAGCAGAGGCGGCTGGCGGCCATAGTCTTCACCGACATGGTCGGCTACACGGGCCTTTCGCAGAGGGACGAAAGCCTGGCCCTCCAGCTCCTCGATCGCCACAACGAAATCATGAGGCGGGTCCTTGAGAGGCACCACGGCAGGGAGATCAAGGCCATAGGGGATGCCTTCCTGATGGAGTTCGAGAGCGCCCTCGACGCCGTCCAGTTCGCCATCGACGTCCAGAAGGAGCTCGGGGAGATGAACCTGAAGGAGCCGCCAGAGAAGAACATAGTCGTCAGGATCGGGATGCACGTCGGCGACGTCGTCGAGCGTGGAGGGGACATCTTCGGCGACGCCGTCAACGTCGCATCGAGGATCTATCCGCTTGCCGATCCGGGCGGGATCTGCCTGACGGAGGAGGTGTACCTCGGAGTGAGGAACAAGATCCCCTACAAGATGGAGGAGCTTCCGGAGCAGAGCCTGAAGCACATCGAATACTCGATGAAGGTCTACAGGGTCCTCCTTCCGTCTCTGGGGGAGGGCGGATCGGGCGGGGCGCTTCCCAGGACTCGCCTGGCCGTGTTGCCCTTCGCCAACATCAGCCCCGACCCTCGGGACGAATACCTGGCCAACGGAATGACCGAAGAGCTGATCTCCGTGCTGTCGCAGGTCCAGGGGCTGAGGGTCATCGCCAGGACGTCCGTCGACCGCTACAAGGGAAGGGAGAGGAGCATCTCCCAGATCGCGAAGGAGCTGGGCGTAGGCTCACTGATGGAGGGTAGCGTCAGGAAGGCGGGGGATAAGGTGAGGGTGACCGTTCAGCTGGTGGACGCTGAAACGGAGGAACATGTCTGGTCCGCCAGCTACGACAGGGAGCTCACCGACGTCTTCTCAATCCAGAGCGACATCGCGAAGAACGTCGCGGAGAACCTCAAGCTGAAGCTCCTGGACAAGGCCGAGGAGAGGATTGAGAGCCGCGCCCCCGGTGACGTCTCAGCCTACATGAAGTACCTCGAGGGTAGGACGCTCATGCAGAGCAGGTCGAGGGAGGGGCTGAGGGGGGCCGAGCTGCTATTCGAAGAGGCCCTGAGGCTTGACTCGAACTTCGCCCTGGCTCACACCGGCCTGGCCGATTGCATCTACCTTCAGGGCGACTACAGGTACCGTCCCATGCTAGAAGCCATCTCCGCTGCAAGGAGGCACGTTTCGAAGGCCCTCGAGCTGAACCCGGACCTGGCCGAGGCCCACGCCTCGTTCGGGGTCCTCCTGTGCCAGGACTACTGGTTCCTGGATTCGGAGAGGGAGTTCAGGAAGGCGATCTCGCTGAACCCCAGCTATGCGACGGCCCACCACTGGTATTCCCTTGACCTCGGCTCCCTTGGCAAGTTGAGGGAGGCGCTGGACGAAGCGCTCCAGGCTGAAAGACAGGACCCCAGATCTCTCATAGTCCTCTTGAACGCCGTGGGGTTCCTCTTGGCCGATGGGAGGGCCAAGGAGGCCGAGGAGAGGCTGGCCAGGGCCATCGAAATCGATCCTGACAACCCCGTCGTCTGGGGACACCAAGCCTACTTTGCGGCCTACAGAAGGGACCTGGACACGGCCGTCGAGTTGGAGAGGAAGGTCGTGGCTAGCCGACCGGGGGACGCGGGGGTGAAGGCGGATCTGGCGTTCTTCCTTGCTCTCAAGGGGGAGATGGACGAGGCGCGGAGCATACTGGAGGAGATCAAGGCCCTTCCGGAGAGCGTCTGGGACAAGCCGGCCATCCTGGCGTATGTGTACTATGGGCTGGGGGACTTGGACAGGGCGTTCGACCAGGCCCGTCTCGCAGTCCACAGGAAGTGCATGGGCTTCTCGGGGATCAGGGGGGATCCCCTCATGAAGAAGCTGCGCGACGACCCCAGGTGGGGAGAGCTGCTGGCGGCTGCCGGGCTCCCTTCGTGACCGGTGCCCCTTCGGCCGCGGGAAACGATTAAGTCCCGGGTTCTCCTTGGCTGGACGGAATCGTCTTGAAGGGTCAGATCGTCCTCATTACGGGCGCGAGCTCGGGGATAGGGAAGGCTACCGCTATAGGGCTGGCGAAGGAGGGGTCCGAGCTCACCCTCCTATGTCGAGACAGGTTCAAGGCCGAAGACGCCCGGAAGGAGATCATCGCCGCCAGCGGCAACCCCGCCGTCGAGCTGCTGATAGCGGACCTCCTGCTTCAGCGGGAGGTGCGGAGGGCCGCCGCCGGCTTCCTTGCTTCCAGGACGAGGTTGGATGTGCTCATCAACAACGCCGGCAGCATCTTCCCGGGGTATGGTGAGACGAAGGATGGGATCGAGAGGACCATGGCCGTCAACTACTTCGCACCTTTCCTGCTCACCAACCTCCTCCTGGAGACCCTCGAGGGAAGTGCGCCGTCCAGGGTCGTCAACGTTTCATCTTCGTCACACTACAGCGGCAGGCTCGACCTCTCGAGCATCAACGGGGATGGGAAGGTCGGCTTTGCGGGCTACAGCGCCTACGCCAGGTCGAAGCTGGCCCTCGTCCTCTTCACCTACGAGCTCGCCAGGAGGGAGGACAAGAAGGGGGTGACCGTCAACGCTCTCCATCCGGGGGGCGTCAGGACCAACATCTGGGCCAGGTCGGGCGTCTTCAGCCCTTTCGGGAGGCTGGCCTCCACCTTCATGGAGAGCCCTGAAGAGGGGGCCAAGACCTCCATCTACTTGGCATCGTCACGCGAGGTGGAAGGAGTGACGGGCAAGTACTTCGACGACTGCAGGCCCAAGGAGTCGTCGGTGAGGTCCTACGACCAGGAGCTCGCCTCGAAGCTGTGGCACATCAGCATGAAGATGACCGGATTGGCCTGAACTAAGGCCCTATCCTTCCACCTGGACGTACATGATCAGGGTGACCGCCGAGGTTATGATCTTGAGGAAGTAGTGGTCGCCCGGGCTCGGCGTGGTCGGGGGATACACTGAGAAGGTGCAGCTCTGCGATTCGCCCGGAGAGATGATGGGTCCCTCCGAAGCGGAGGAAGTTTCGTTCAGGTAGATGTAGACGCCGATGATGTCCCCGCCGTTGTTGGTGACCACGAAGGAGGCCACCAACGATGTGGGTTCGGTCATGTTTAGGGTCACATGGACTTGCGAGACCTCGACCTCGGGAGGGGCCAGGACGGTGCTGGGGAAGACGGTTACATCAGGGTAGGAAGAGGTGGGGGTGTAGCTGCACGTGAACTCGGCCACGCTGCAGTCGTAGGAGTCGGCGTACGGAGAGAATCCCACCCCAAACCACGAGTAGAGGAGCGTCGCCAAGCCAGTCTGCCTGACGCTCATGTACGAAAGCTCGCCCGAAGAGAGCACCGTCGTCCCGTTTATCGAGGAGGGATCGGGGGCGAGTATGGTGCGCTCGGTGCTGACAAGTGGTGCGAATAGAAGGATCAGCAAGATTACGATGACCGAGGCCAGGGCGGCGACCTTCCAGTTCGCCTTCATCGAGACCTGCTGAATTTGATGGGCCTTTTGAAGCTTGCCTTTGGGAGGAGATCAGGGCCGCCTGGCTTCACATCGTCTCACCCCAAGCGATTTGACGGGTTAGGATGAAGGTTCACCTATTCCGAGGCCTGAAGTTGGCGACCCAGGCGACCGGCGCGACGCGCCCGAGATTCGGAAGGTGTTCAGTCTGCCGCTATTATGATTATGAGCAATGCCAGGCCAGCGGCGAAGAGCGAATGGACCCACCTCGCCCCGCTGAGCCTCTTTATCGCCCATCCGGCGGAAACTATCGAAGAGGCTGCCCAAATGGCCTCGAAGATGACCGCCGTGACTGCGTTGCCGACGAAGGCAGCATAGTACACAGGCCCTCTGTCAGGGTAGGCTGCATATGTCAGGCTGAAAAGCAGTGTCAGGTACCCGCCCAGCGCCATCGACTGCCACATCCTGAGCTTGTTCCTCTCCTTTGAAACCGTGGGGACGGTCATGAAGATGAAGAAGCCCGAAATGGCCACCTGGCCGCCAGCCAGGAGGAAGCTCGGAATCAAGAACAGGATGAAACCAATGTGCTGGCGTTCGCTGTTGTTCGGCAGCCCGGGGATGAGGATATCAAGGTAGAAGGAGAAGACCAAGAAGGCGAGAAAGAAGAAGATGACCGCGAGGAGCTTGTACTTCGTCAGGCTGCTGGGGGGCTGTGTAGAGCCCATGCGGTCTCAGCTGAACGGGCCGCTACTTAATGTTGGCTAGGGCGGCGCTCATGCCTCCGGCAAGGCCGCCTTCCTCTGGGCATGGAGGATCTCAAGGAGGGCCAGGAATACGTTGCCCATCGTCAGCAGACCAAGGGCAGCGTAGGAGACGTAGCCGAAGGCGTTGGAGGGGAAGATCGAAACGAAGTACAGAAAGAGGTTCCATGCCTCGTGGGCTCCAGCTGTCACGTACACGCTGTCAGTAAGGAGGAAAAGCGGCGCGTAGACGAGGCCCAGGAGGACCAGCACCAGCACGGCCCCCGGGTTGTCAAACTGCTGGGCTCCGAGATGGAAGGCGCCGAAGAGCAGGGCAGAAGTCAGCGAAGCAGTTATGATCCCGAGGCCCCGGAGGCGGCCCGCGATGTAGCCTCGAAAGAATAGCTCCTCGCAGAATGGCGCGACCACCACGGCAAATGCCACCGTCGGGGCTAGGGACGGCTTCCAGAGCACGAATATGAAGGGAAGAGGGAGGACTAGGGCCATCGCGAACCACCACCAGGGGAAGGAGGTGGAGTCCCTCAGGCCGAACTCCTTCGAAATCGTGCGCCGCCTGAGCTTGCAGGACGCTAAGGGGATCCCCACCAAGAGCCCGAGGTAGACCGCAAGGGCAGCGGATACGTAATGAAACGAGGGCGTGTTGACGAGGATTACGGCTGCGAAGGCTACGGCGAAGGCGCAGGCCAACTCCAGAACGTCTCCATAGGTCGTCTTCGGCATCCCCTCACCTCAACGTCCTACCTTGACTGTCGGCAACAGAACAGGGCCTACGGCAATCGCCATGGCGCGGTCGACTAAAGCTATTTCGCAGGCGGCCGGCTGCGCGCCTGGGTCTTACGGGACCTGGCGGCAGGGCCGACAAGGGGGAACGCCACAAAGAATGTCGTCCCCTTCTCCGGCTCGCTTTCTACCCATATCCTCCCCCCGTGGGCTTCTACAAGGCGCTTGCATATGGCTAGCCCAAGGCCCGTCCCCTTCGGCTTGGTCGTGAAGAAGGGAGTGAACAGCTTCCCCATGTTCTCTTTCGTGATTCCCACACCTTGATCAGCCACGGAAGCCAAGGCCTCCCCAGACTGAACCTTGACCGTTATGCTCACCTTCCCGCCCTCGGGCATGGCATCGATTGCGTTGAAGATGAGGTTCTGGAATACCCTGATCAGGTAGGTGGGGTCCCCCTTGATGGGGGCCTTCGGGAAGGCGTCAATTTGGATTTCGACGCCTGCAGGAACGGACAGGTGTTCAATCGCCCCCGCGATGACCTCCCCTAGGTAGATGGTCGTAGTCTTCAGTTTGGGCCTGGTCGAGAAGTTCAGGAGGTCCGAGATTATCGACTTCGCATGCCCCATGTCCTTCTCCATCGAATTCAGGACCGGCTCCAGCCGCCTTCTCTCCTTTGGAGGGAGTGCGTTCCTGATATAGAATAGGTTCGTGCCCAAAGAAGCAAGGGGACTCCTTAGGTCGTGGCTCACCTGGGCGGCCACGCTCCCGATGGCTGCCAGACGCTCAGCCTTCAGAAGCTGCCTGTGGGATCTGTTGAGCTCCCGGGTCCTCATTCTCACCATTGTTTCGAGCTTTGTGCTGTACATCTTCAAGTCCTCCTCCATCAGCTTCCTATTTGTTATGTCAGTCCCTACGCTAAGTATCACTGGAGAGCCGTCCATGTCCTCAGCGACGCTGTTGCTCCAATGCATCCAAACCCTGGTGCCGTCCTTCTTGACGTTCTCGTTAATGCTGTTCGCATGGGCCTCAGGATGGGCGTAGATGTCGGCTATGAAGGTCCTCAGGTCCCTTCCGGTCGACTCGGTGAGGGGGACTAGGGTTTCGAGGACGCTCCGCCCGACGAGCTCATCTGCCCTGAAGCCGAAGAACTCCTCGGCAAACTCGTTGCAGCTAAGGATCTTCCCGTTCAGGTCCTGTTTCAGGATGGCGCTCCTGGCGTTTTCCACTAGCTCCCTATACTTCGCCTCGGACGCCCGCAAGGCCGCCTCGTCATCCTTCATCTGTGTGATGTCAGTGACCGAGACGATGATGCGGTAGGAGTTCGCTGACTCGCGGGGCATGATGTACTTGACGACTACATTGATACGGTTCCCCTTCAGCGACCTGTTGACGGTCTCAGTCTCGAACTCGGGCCTTCCCTCAGCGATGGCGATGAGCCGTTCCGTAAATCCGCCAACGGCCTCTTCCGAGAGGATCTGATAGAGGCTATTCAGTTCCTGCCTGTCGCTGGCTTCGAAGAGGCGCATGAATGCGGAGTTGACATCGACCACCTTCACCTTTCCGATCATCCGCCTTACAACATCCGGGTTCGAAAGCAGATGCTTCCTGAGAGCTGGTATCCCCACCTTGGCGAGTGAGGCCAGCTCAACTTTGACTTCCGAGAAATCCTCCACTACTAGAGGCATCGGAGACTCGTCAAACAGGGCCCGGTACCTCCGCTCGCTATCAGCAAGGGCCGCTTCGTCGCGCTTTCGCTCCGTCACGTCATAGATGAGGCCGATGATGCCGACGACCCGGCGTCCCTCCCCCTTGAGCGGAAGCATTGTAGACTCGACGACCAATGCCCTCCCCCTGTCTGAAAATTTGCCTTCTTCATGGAGTGGCTGGCCGGTGCTTATCACCTTAGCATCGTCTTCTGCGCTCTTGTCGGCAAGCGAAGGCCTTGTTATATCGTAGATAGTCTTCCCCACAATCTCTGACTTCGTGACTCCGTATGCATCGCAGAACCTCTTGTTTGCCGTGATGAACCGACCTCCAGTGTCCTTGAGGTAGGCGTAGGCGGGTATACTGTCTAGAAGCGTGTTGACTTCCTTCTCCGCCAGACGGAGCCTGTCCTCCATCTGTCTGCGTTCGGTCACGTCTTCAAGAAGTGCGACGATGGAGGAAGGGGAGAGGCTAGGGGCTCGGACGACGGAGAGGGTGAGTTGGCCGCGCCGAAGGGAGCCATCCTTCCTCCGAAAACCCACTTCTGAGCGGTGGCTATCCAACAGCCCCGCGAGCAGTTGGAGATAGGCAACGTTGAATGCTTCAGCGTCGTCAGGCGAGATGATCGCGTCCCATCGAAAGCCCTTCAGCTCGGCGGCCCCATATCCGAGCATCTTGCACAGGGTAGGGTTAGCATCCACGATCACCTGTTCCAGGTCCACGACCGCCACACCGATGGCTGCGGCCTGGAATATGGTCCTGAACTTCTCCTCGGCTTCCCTTAGAATCGCTTCGCCGTGCGAGTCGTCAGCCTGGTCGAAGGGGCCCTTCAAGGAGACACCGTCGGCACGCTGGAGCATCCCCATAAGACACTATGACGCGGGCTTGCCGGAGACAGCAATCAAAAATGAAAATCGGTTTTACCCTTTAATCGTTTCCATTTACAAGTTTCAGATTCGATGACTTCAGGCGCAAGACAGGCGCCTGGAATCACGAGAACGCTGCAGAAAGCATCCCGTAGTACGTCGGGCAGGAATAGTCGCAACATGAGGCCCTGAATCCGCTCCCCTTGAGCGCACCGACAAGGATGAGCATCTGCCAAAAGCTGTCGGCCTTAGCCCTCTCCACCAGGCGGGGGGTGAAATGCGAAATCTCGCCCAGCCTGTCGGACTTCACCAGTGAGGTCACCTTCGAATCGTATTCATCGGCGGCCTTATCAAAGCCGTAGGGGCCCGTCTTCAGGTGGGCGTGACCCTGGTCTGCGCTGGCGATGAAAGAGATCTTGGCCGGCGCCACGCGCGCCACCTCCCCAACGCATTCGCCAAAGGAAACGAGGTCGGACCAACGGATCTCCCGCGAAGGCGTAACGAGGACCACCTTGATCCTGCGGGGGAGGAACCAGAGGGGGACCATGGTCCCCCAGTCCAGAGGCATCCTGGACTCACGGCCCTCACTCGTTCCGAAGTTCACCGAGACCACTGGAAGCCCTCGTCGGTCCGCCAATGAATAGAGCTCCTTGGCGAACCTCAGGTCGCACTTCCAGCCAAGGGCTACCTTCTTCTTCCCCTCCTCGAGGGAGCCGCCTAGGTTCTCCGCAGTCACCACGGCCATCTTTCCTTTGATGCGGAGGTTATGAGGGGATGCCAACACCACCGTCTGAGGGCCTGTGGCGGCGACAACCGAAGCGGCCGCCCTCATACCCTTCCTGACTTCGGAGAAGTCGGATTTCCCCTCCGTGAACCCAGGAATGGCAGCGGTGCCATGAGGCATGATAGCGGCCGACACCAGAGGCAACGAGGACGCTCAGGCCTTGGCGGCTTATGAGTGCTTCGGGATGGGGAAAGAGGCTTGAACGCAGAACCGAGGGAGAGATTCAGTCAAGGAGACCCGTAGGCGCCATCGAGAAGATCGAGCCGTGGAAAGTCCTGCCATCCATGAAGGCGAAGGAGAAAGGGGCTCATCCTATGAGGACCGTGCTAGTGGCGACCACGGAGCCCGTCGGGAGAGGCACCGGATCGTTGCACGTGTTTGCCTGATCGCCGCTTCTGGCCGCTGGCTCGCCGTCGATGAAGACCGTGGCGCTGCCCGAAATGATGGTGGCACTGTTGGTGGGAGGGTTCACGAACGACGTGCCCGGGGGGGTCGGAATGTGAGGAGGCATGTTGGTGGCGGTGCTGCCAACCATGGCCGCTGGCATCGACTCTATCATCACGTCGTTGCTGACACCTCCGTCGATGGTGCCGCTGAAGGGATGAGGGAGAGGGGCAGGCGCTGCGGGCGGGGGAAGGACAACGATGTGGACGTCCACCCC
>CAYYVT010000042.1:0-2282 GCA_964475215.1 uncultured Nitrososphaerales archaeon | reverse complement strand
TTCGGGGGCCGACCTCGCCAACCAGATCAGAAGAGTGGCCGAGGGAGAATGGAACCCTGGACCAGGATCCATCTATCTAATGCTCTCGGAGCTTCACAAGAGAGGGCTGATCAACGAACTTCCCAAGAGGGAGGGGAATGTAAGGAGGTACATCATCTCGGGGAAGGGGAAGGAGGAACTGGTGCGCCTGACCAGGGAAGCCGATTCGGACGTCGCAAGGCAGCTCAGACTCCTTGCCGTCTACTCCGCCCTGGCGGGGAAGAAGGACTTGAAGGACAAGGTTCTCTCCCTCGCAGAGACCCTCGGAGTCAGCGTCGAGCGTGGCAAGCCTTAAGCGGCCGACCGAGCGCGGCCGAACCGGTTGACAGACAGGCCGGTACAGGTTGAGAGGGCGGGCATCGACCACATATCGGACGACCAGCGCCATGGCTCTCCAGGCAGAGTCTTCACCCTCTGGTTCGCAGCAAACCTGACCATCGCCGACTACGTGATCGGAGTCCTGTGCGTCCTCCCCTCGCCCTCCTACGGGTTCGGCCTCACCGTCTCACAGGCGATTCCAATCCTACTGGTTGGCAACCTCCTCGGCGGGCTGTTCGTGGGCCTGGCCGCGGCCATGGGCCCGAGCCTAGGCTTCCCCCAGATAATGTCCTCCCGAGCGTCGTTCGGAAGGCTCGGTAACTACCTTCCGGGGGCCCTCAACTGGACAAGTACTGTGGGGTGGTTCACAGTTAACACGATACTGGCTGTGTTCGCCCTGCAGGTGATCTTCCCTGGAGCGAACTTCGTGGCTGGCGCAGCGGCCTATGTCCTCGTCCAGGCTGTGATAGCGATCTACGGGCACGATTTCATCCACCTCTTTGAGAAAGTCATGTCGATAGTCCTAGGTCTCCTCTTTCTGATGATATTCGTGATAACGGTGCCTAACTTGGGCACTGCGTTCTCCTACATCCCGTCGGGCGCGACCGGCACTCTGTCTATCGGGGCGGTCGGCACGGCCCTCGTCGCCTGCTTCTCCTATCTGATGTCGTGGTCCCCCTACGCCTCGGACTACTCGAGGTACCTGCCGAAGACATCTTCGAAATCGAAGATCCTGATGCTCGCTCTGGCAGGGGGCGCGATTTCGTCCTTCGCGGTGGAGGTCGTGGGCACCCTGGTGGGGAGCATCGCCCCGCTTACGTCAGAGTCAAGCTACTTCGGGGGTCTGAACAGCGTGGCAGGAACCTTCGGGTGGCTGGCAATGGTGACGCTCATACTCGGGGCCTTCGCGGCCGACGCCCTGAACCTGTACACCAACTCCCTCTCGGCCCTTGTCCTTGGGGTCAGGACGAGCAGGTGGAAGACCGTGGCAGCTGGGGCGGTGGTAGGATTCGTAATCGCCGTGGCAGTCGGCGAGCAGTTCGAGGCCTTCTACGAGAGCTTCCTGCTGCTCCTTTCCTATTGGATAATGCCGTGGCTGGCCATCGTGCTCGTTGACTTCTTCGTCATAGGGAGGACTACAGTCGAGGGCTCCGCCAGTCCGAAACCATGGGACAGAGGCGCCTTACTCGTGTATATGGCCTCCATACTGATCTCGGTCCCCTTCATGGTCCCCCCCATCAGCATCGGGTACCCGGTGGGGGTGCTTTCATCTTGGCTCGGAGGCGCCGATTTCAGTTACTTCGTCTCCTTCTTCATCGCCTTCGCCCTGGCATGGCTGCTGAGGACAGGCGAGGCGCGCTCGGCGAGGCAAAAAGGTTAGTTTAGAGGCGAAGATACCTCAACCTTTTATCCGGACAAAACCTGAGCAATCCTCGTGTCCCAGGAGACGAAGTTTAAGGTCAACATCTACGCGTCACCAAAGCCAAAGAAGGTCCCCAAGGTCGTCTCAGACGAGCTGAAGGGTGCGGCAAGCGCGAAGGCGATGTCGAGGATGAAAAAAGAGAGCGTCAACTGCCCCGTGGTGAGCAAGGAGGTGGCGTTCCTCGTTTGCTTCGCCTGCCCTTCATTCCTCAGGAGGGTGCAGGGCGTCGTCGACTGCGCAGGGGGACAGGGCCCGCCACAAGAGTGGCTGCTCGGCTAGCGTCTAACCCTTGAGTAGCCCTATCGCGAGCCCGATGATGAAGGTCAGCGAAGAGTAGGGTAGGTAGCCGGCTAATCGCTGAACGTCAGCGGTCAGGGTCCCTCCGGACTTGACCAGTGAGAGCAGCGGGGTCAGGACTTGGCTGGGGGTGATTATCCCAAGGGCTATCAGCAGAATCACCAGGACGGCAAGTGCGAGCCCGATTTTCAGGAAGCTCCTCACG
>CAYYVT010000041.1:0-1966 GCA_964475215.1 uncultured Nitrososphaerales archaeon | reverse complement strand
AGTACGAGGCAGGCATGGACCTGAACCTCAGCCCCGACCCATACGAGAGCTACCGGATCTTCCAGGAGAGGATAATCCAACAGTACGAAGCCATGGCCCAGAAGGAGGGCTTCATCGTCGTGGACGGCGCCCAAGACATCGAGAGCCAGCAGAACTTCGTCCGGGACAAGGTGAAGGAAATCCTGACGCCGGGGGCCGCCGCAAGGGAGGAGATGCCAGACGCTCACTAGGTCCGCCCGCAACATCAGGTCCAAGCCCTTGGAGTTCTACAGGGAGGGCCTGCCGAACGTGAAGAAGCACGTTTCCAAGGGTCGTCTCATAGTGATAGAAGGGCCCGACGCCGCAGGGCGGAGCGTGCAGGCAGAGCTCATCAGGTCAAGGCTCGAGACCGAAGGCCACGCCGTCGTCTCCACGGGGCTGAAGAGGTCCGAGCTCATAGGGCCCGGGATACTCAGCGCGAAGCAGAAGCTCCCCCTGGGGAAGAGGACCCTCACGCTGTTCTACGCGGCTGACTTCGCCGACCAGCTGGAGCACAAGATACTCCCCTCCCTTCACGCCGGATTCATCGTCCTGGCGGATCGGTACATATACACCCTCATCGCCAGGAGCGTGGTCAGGGGGATAGGGAGGAAGTGGACCCACGACCTATTCGGGTTCGCCCTCAAGCCCGACCTGGCCTTCTGCCTCGACGTGGAGCCCGCGGAGCTCTTCCACAGGGCCTTCGAGAAGGGAGGCACTCTGGACTACTATGAGTCGGGGGCCGACATGGGCCTTTCCGACGACCTCTATAAGTCGTTCATCCGCTACCAGCGTCTTATGGCAAGGGAGTTTTCCTCGATGGAGAAGCGGTACCACCTTGTTCGGGTCGACGGGAACAGGACAATCCAGGAGGTCAATCAGGACCTCCAGAGGATGATAGACGAGTACCTTGACGGGCAGCAATGACTACTCCGCGCGAATCGTTGAGGCCTTCAACGGAAGGGCTAGGGAGGTCTCGAAAAAGCTCAAGGCTTTCATGAAGGGTCAGGACGAGGAGACGATACACCAGCTGAGGACCTCCATTAGGAGATACGAATCGGTGGAGGCCCTACTCCCGGGGAGGATTCGTCGGTCGCGGACTCATAAGAAGTTCCGAGAGGGATGCGAGGACGTCTTCAAGTCGACCACGCCGATCAGGGACATCGACGTCGTGCTGGCGCAGCTCGCCGGAGAAAGGGGGGAATATTTCGCGAAGCTCAAGGGGCAGCTGGCGGTGGACAGGAAACGCCGGGTCAAGGCAGCGCGCAGGTTCGCCAAGGTCCTACTCAGGAAGGTCAGGCCGGGCGTCCGCAGGCCTTCAGTGCCCGAGCGGAAGTGCGAAGAGAGGGTCGCTAGGGTCAAGGCCGACTACTACGAGTTAATCGCCAGCGAACTGCACCAGACGCTCTCGGATGAGGGAGACGTCTCATCGCTCCACCACCTGCGGAAGCTCTACAGGGACCTCAGGTACACAGTGGAGGCAGCTGGATCGGGACCGGACGATGCCGCGCCGGAGGATTTCGAGACGTTCCAGGAAATCCTCGGCCGTGCCCACGACGAGGACATCACGATAGCGTTCCTAAAGAAAAGGAAGCGCCGTCCTGAGGCGAAGAAGTTGCTCGAGGCCAAGACCGCAAGGAGACATGAGGACTACCTGTCGGTCCGAGCGGCCCTCGGCCCAAAAAACGGGATGAAGGGCACTTCGACATCAGTGTCCCAGCCCGGGCCCGTGGCGGCCTGACTATATGGGATCACTTCCGCCACTCAGTTTCAGGCATTCCATATCTTCCAATGTACCCTCCCTTACTTTCTGTGGGAGACAGGCGGGTCGACGGTCGTGAACGAGGGGAAGCTAACGTCAAGATGGCTGAGCCATGGTAGTCAGCTGAGTATCCAATCCTGGAAAGGTCCGCCGGGCTTGGCCGGCCAATAGAGAGGAGCTATCGCA
>CAYYVT010000040.1:0-8196 GCA_964475215.1 uncultured Nitrososphaerales archaeon | reverse complement strand
TCAAGGCGGCAGGAGGAATCAAGGACTTGGAAACAGCTTTGCGTCTTATGAGCGCTGGCGCAGATGCCCTGGGCACGTGGTCGGGCTTTCAGATAGTTGACGAGCTGAAGAACGCCAAACTTCCGTAGCAGGAATGCCCGGGCCTCATCATGAAGAAATTCGCAGGCTTGGCTGAGTCCTATGCTTGCCCGCAGGGTACTGTTCGCTTCCAGCTTGGCCCTTCTCCGTCGGGTCCCCACTGGGCCATTCCCCCCGATGCGCTCTTCAAGGGCCATGGCCTCCTCCCATGCCGCCGCCCGGAGTTATTCCTAGGGGAGTTGAAAGGAGGCCCCCACGCCGTAGTCAGGGCCCGGAGACGTGCCTCTAAGTTCGAAGTAATCCGCCGCCCACCTTTCAACCTTCTTCGCTAGCTGAGTCCTTGCGCCATATCCAGGCGATCAAACAGGAGAGCTTCGTATTGGCGCAAACTACTTAAGCGAAAGCCCGAGAAGATGTCACGACGAAAGATGCCGAAGGCTGTAAAATGTGCGTTCTGCGGCGGAATAATCGCGTATGAACCCTTCTTCGCGACGATTGAAGGTAAGAAGCTCCCCTTCCACGCCAAGGCATGCGCCGATGCGTTTGGCGAGAAGAAATGCGCATTCTGCGGCGGGGTCATCGTATATGCGCCATACTATGAGACCATCGGGGGAACCAAGCTACCTTTCCACGCAAAACCCTGCGCGACCGCCTACAAAGCACGTAAGTAAGAGTAGCTGAAGTCAGACTTTTTTTGGACCCATCGTGCCCTAGTAATGCTATTCCAGGTGGCAGCGGAGGGGCGAACGGGAGGTCAGGAATCGGACTTCCTGAAGGTTAGGTGAAAGTCCTTTCCGTCCTCCCAGGAGTCCACGAGGAGGTCGCCCCTGTTCAGGCAGTAACTCAGGATGTTGGCCTTTGAGGTCTGATCGTTTACAATCACCTCGATAAGCTCTCCGACCTGCGCAGCCAGTACCCTCTTCTTGACCATTAGTAGGGGAGCAGGGCAGAGCTGGTCACGCGCATCGACGACCTTTCGAAGGCCCGTTTCGGTCAAGACGTTGAGAAACGAGCTACTGCTCATTTAACGTTGTCCTCTCTTCCGAGAACTCCCAGACGCTCAGGAATGAAGGGTCTCTAGCCGGGTGGCGCGACCGGCTCGATAGCTGTGAGCTCGTCGCAGACGGCTAATTTCACTGAGAAGGGCGCTTACTTCGATGCTCCTTCGCGGAGTTCTCTTCGACCCTGAAAGCGACAATCCTCCTGACCAGTTCAAAGGGGATAGGCCTATCAAGCGGAAACCTCACGGCGCCGATCGAGCATTCATATGGAGAGAGTTCCTCCCTGAAGGCCTTGATTCCCGATGATGTGGGGTAGAAACCAATGTGGCTCTTGAAGGCCGCAAAATACACCAGATCGCCATTAAGCTTGAAGGTGGGGATCTGATAGCTGATGGCTTCTGTGGCCCCTGGAGCGGCCAGCCGTATGTTCCGCCGGATTTCTTCGAGGGTTGTTCGCACGCCGACGGGGCAGGCACTAATGTACTCATCGATCGACCTGAACTTCCTTCTTGCCATCAAATGTCACGAATGAAGGAGCCCTCTTAAGGCTTGAGGTCGACTCCTCTCCACAAGTTTCAGGAGGTGGCTTCGAAGGCCTAGTGGATCGCTCTTGCGTCCATCCGATGTCAGCTGTCCCTCTGAGCTTGGAGAGTATGGCTACCACGAGAGGCGCAACGGAGAGACTTGATTCAGGTGACTGCTATCGCCGCACATTATCGCGTTCAATACGTGTAAATAAAGAAGAGCATCTCAGAGTCAAGAGTGCAGTGATTAGGAGAGACTTCCTGAAGACCGGCATCATGCTTGTAGGGGGCCTGGTCGTGTTGGGAAGCCTCGGGGAGGTCCCCGCCCAGGCGCATGTCCGACCACCGGGCGTTATCGATGAATCCAAGTTCCTGGCGGCCTGCAACAGATGCGGTCGGTGCCTCGATGCCTGCCCCACGCAGGGGCTGACCACCGTGTCTCTCCTTGATCCCAGGTCGTCGGGCAGCCCAACCCTCTCGGGATACTGCCGGGTTTTCGATGAGGTCAGCATCCCCCCCTATCCGGGAGGCAACGACGAACTGAAATCTGGAGCCATCCCCGGCACGCCCTGCCTGAAGTGTGTGTACTCCTGCCCTACAGGCGCCCTCACGGTGCTGGACATCAGGCAGGCCAAGATGGGACTTGCGGCAATCGACAAGGGCACCTGCCTCGGCTGGGTGAGCGGCACATGCAACAGGTGCTTCGATACATGTCCTGTCAATGCCGTGGTGGAGTCCGTCCAGTACCAGCCCGTCGTGGATGCCACCAAGTGCATCGGTTGCGCCCAGTGCACCTACGTATGCCCCACGAGCCCGAAGTCAGTCATCGTGAATCCGTTGGAGAGAACGTAGATGCCCGTGAAGAGTGGGTTCCGGGCCTGGGCGGACAAGGCACGGCTCGCTAGCCAGTTGTCCTTCTTTGTGCTGCTCGTCGTGCTCGTGTCGGGGGCCGTCTGCGTGTTCGCGGGGTCGCACGTGTCAGCTCTGGAGCCCCTTGGATTCCTACAGCTCGTAGCCGCCAGCGCCAGAAACGGCGATTTCACCCTTGGAGCAGTGGCGATTGGTGGGACGGCGATCTTCTTCCTAGCCTTTGTGATATTCGGAGGTGCCTTCTGCGGGTGGGCGTGTCCTGTGGGCACGTTATCTGACCTCTTCGGAAGGCTGAGGGAGCCTTCGAAGGCCAAGCCCAAGGAGAAGAAGATCGAGGGTTACTTTGCGAACGTGCCGGTCCGGGAGACCATCGCCCTATCCGTCGTGGGAGCCTCCTTGGCCACAGGATCCCCCGCGTGGTGCCCGATATGTCCCATAGGCGGCGTATGTCGGAGCGTGGGATTGAACGGCCTCGTAGGAGGCGTCGAGGTTGCTGCCTTCGCGGCCGTCCCCGTGGTCGGAGAGGCGAAGTCAAGGCGATGGTTCTGCAAGTGGGTGTGTCCCGTGGGCGGGATGATATCCGGCGTGAGGAAGTACCTCTCCCCCACCTTCAAGATCGACGTGAACAAGGAGGTGTGTACGAAGTGCGACCTATGTTTCAGGGACTGCCCATATGAGCTGAAGCCGTACGAAGAGGACGACCTGAACCACTGTATACTGTGCCTGAAGTGTTACCAATCCTGTCCATATGACGAGAAAGCTGTGAACATCAAAGTCAGGGCCTGGTAGCAAGCTCAAGCTTCAGCCACTTGCATTTGGCATGAGGGACGCGTCGTCACAGTCAAACCGAGCTGATACATCGAATCCGTACGGGAATCGCCTTTCTCCAGTCAGACATGGACGAAAAACCTTTTGGAACGGGCCTAAATAATCAGCGCATCCGATATTCAGCAATACATAAATCGGATATTATCTACCCCGTTATGGTTCTAGTAGGTTCTTTTGAGAGCCCAGAAAACGGACGTTATCTCTCTTGAAGGTACGAGCAAGAGCTTTGAGCGGGACATTTCTCGATGTGTGAGAGGCTTTCCTCTGCGGGTTCTCGCGGTCGTCGGGCTCGTCCTTGTGCTCGTATTTGCTGGCTCCAACATCATGGTCCACACGGCTTCCAGCTCGGGCGGGCCAGTCCTTACGATCACGAATAGTCTGTCGGAGCCGGCCGGTTTGGCGTTCGACAAGTCAGGGAACCTCTGGGTAGCCGATCCAAATTCCGGCGATGTCTTGGAATTTGCTAAGCCATACACGGGAGCTCCCATAGCTACCGTCACCAGCAGCCTGTCCGAGCCCGTGGGCATCACATTTGACTCGTCCGGAAGCCTCTGGGTGGCAGATGCAGGGGCAGGTGAGGTCTTTGAATTCGCCCCTCCTTTCAACGGAACCCCTATCCTGGCGATTTCGAACAGCCTTTCCGAGCCGACGAGCGTCGCCTTCGACAAGTCTGGCAACCTTTGGGTGGCAGATCCGGGTGCTGGGGAGGTCTTCGAGTTCTCTGCACCTTATAGTGGGGCTCCCGTCCTCACCGTTAGCGAGGGCCTCAATTCGCCCACCGGCGCCATCACGGACAAGTCCGGCAATCTGTGGGTGGCAGACCAAGGGACCGGCGACGTCTTTGAATTCACTTCGCCGTATACGGGGGCTCCTAACGTAACGGTATCTAACAGCCTCGAAAGCCCCTTTAGCGCTATCTTTGACTCGTCAGGAAACCTGTGGGTCGCAGACCAAGGGACCGGCGACGTCTTTGAATTCGCCCCACCGTTCGCTGGAGTGCCCATCGTGACGATATCCAGCAGCTTGGTTGGGCCCACAGGCCTTGCCTTCGACTCTTCAGGAAACCTTTGGGTGGCCGATCCGAACGCCGGCGAAGTCTTCGCGTTCGCGCCGCCATTTGTCTCGACCACCTCTGGTTCGGCGACGGTGACGGCGACCGTTACGAGCACTGTGACCACGACGGCTACGCCTATCTCATCGACGGCTACTTCGTCGACGGCCACCACGAATACTCAAGTCGTTACGACGACGGCGACGATGGGAGGAGGAACGACTACGGAAACCATCGCCTTCTCCACCCCTATCTATCTCCTCATAGTTCTGGTGATAGTGGTCGTCGCGGTCCTGGGTGTTATGGCGCTGCGGAGAGGTGGCAGGCCGCAGCCGATTCCACCCGCTGTTACATCGCCTTGATTGCCAAAGCCGCCCAAACTTAGGTCTCCTCTACTCCAATAGCCGAGCTTGAAGCGGTGGACACAGTGTCGACGCCAACTGCGAGCCACTCTCATGTGTTGCGTCCGTAAGCCGACCCAGCCTGATCCTGCAGCCTAGCCATCTACTATGGTTCGGATGGGACACTTTGCCCAGGGCTAATGTAGAGATATATCCTGCCGACGATCTTCTCCCCGGCCTTTGCGGCATGGCTAGAGGATGCCACGTTGGAGTCGGCGATCTCGTTCACCAGGGTGTGGACTCGCCTGGATTTGAGATAGATTAGCCTTGCCTGGAGATTGTCTCTTATCACCCCCATCCTTCTGTATTGTGGCTCGACATAGAGACCATGAGACCTCGCCATTCCGGCGACGATGGTCATCCAGGCGATGCCCACTATCCTGTCGGCGATCTTGACGACGAAGCATTTGTCGCCATTCCGGAGCGCAACGCTGACCCATCGCCTATTCGTCTCGGGCTGCGCCAGAGCGATGAAGCGCTCTATTTCTCCGACGTTCTCGTCCATGGCGACAACATGTTTGAACCTATGCTCTAGAGGGGCTTGGTCGACGTCGAGCTGCCAGATGCTCCAGTTCTCTTTAGGGAGACCTTCCACTTCAAGCTCTGAGAAGATGTAGCTGTCGGGCTTCAGTCGATAGAAGTTATCGAACACCTCCCTGGACTTCGTGAATATTGTCCCCGTCGCCTCGTAGTCGTCGTAGATGAAAAGCCCGTTGGTGACGCCCTGTAAATCCCGGGAGACGAAGGCCTCACCTCCCGCCTCCTTGGCTTCCTTGACCTCATGAACTAGGAAAGGGTCGAAGAAGGAGAGCCCTTTTGGCAGGTCAGTCAGCTGTTCGCCGACGGCCTCTATCTTCGAAACCCGATCACCGTAGCCGCTGTGTGCCATCATGATTCACCAATCCAATATCGTAAAGTTCTTCGCAAGCTTCTCCTCCCCAAGGATGTTACCTATGACCAATTCGAGGCTTCCGTCGCTTCGATGAAGGCCGACGACTTCGTCGTCCTTCAGGGCATCCCTCAGCAGGTATTCGAACTGAGTCTTGCGGTCCGTCGCGTGGCCGAACCTCCGGACTCGCTCCCTATCTATCTGTTCGTACGCATACATGAATTCGTAAAGGGACCTGTAGATCTGGTGCTCCATGTTCTCTTCGATGTTGAATTCGAGGTCTGCCCTGTCCCTCCCTGCAATCGTTATCGCCTGCAGTCCCTCCAAGTCTGCCCAAAAGATAGTCCCATCCGGGGCCAGCACCGCATCTTTGTCCAGCCAAACGTCGTAGAAGTCTAGGCCACTGTAGGTGCCGTCACCGTTGTCGCTCATCGACCGACAGAACAGCGTAAGGATCGCGATCCCGCTTCTGACGAAGTTCTTCAGAAATTCCATGGCCTTGTCGTTGTCGTCTATGCGGAAGAAGTCGAAGAGCTCCCCCGTGTCGTCCCCAATGGTCCAATCCGAATGGAAGTAGATCCTGACGTTGGACGGGATCAGCCTCGCTTCCTGGACCATCTCCTGCTTGAACCTCCTGTACCAGTACACCTGAGTGAGCTCCTTCTGTAGGGGTTCGGGCAGCCTGACGACTTTCACCAAGGGCGCAATCCTGAACCCATGGATCGATGTGGTGCTGGCATCGGACATCTCAGCGGCTTTCATGGCGATGGACGCGAACTCCAGGCCCTGTGAGCCGTAGGGGCACCCCCTCGACCACAGCTCCCCGGTCAGATACCTTGGGAACCTCTCCCGTTCCTTCGAGTTCATGATTTTGTCCTTCAGGCTTCCGCCCTTGAGGAGGCTGGAGATCTCCTCCTTCGTGAAGAGTTGACGGCTAAAGGGGCTGGTCGTCGACCCTATCCCCTTGACGGAGAAGTAGAAATCGGTTCCATCGATGGTCGCACACGGCTGCCTGCTGACGGCGCTCCTGTTGTCGTCGATTAGGAGCTCCCTGGCCCCAATCGGGTCCACGCTCGAGAAGGGCTTCGCGGTGTCGGGGAGGTATATCTTCTCGAAGTCCGGCATCTGGAAGCCCCTGAAGTGTTTGTTGGTTATCGTCCCGGCACCCTCGTACACATTGAGGTTGATGGGCGTCCCCCTAAGGCTGATGGGCGACGGTCTGGCGATTGTCTGTGTCATCGCTAATTTCTCCTATTGCCTGGGCCCTCCGCAGTACGGGCACCTGTCAGCGGTCGCGGGGAACAGGGTTCCGCAATACTTGCAGTTCACCATGGGGACCTCCTTTATCACGACCTGCTCAGGTGGTTTCGAGCCGAGGTCCACCTTCGACTCCCACGGCGCCGGGGATGGAGCTGCGGGAGCAGGCGGGGGGTACGAGTGTGTAGGGAGACTTTCTCTGCGTCCTCTCCTTTTAGTTGCGGCGTAGACGGCTATAGCAACGATGAGCAAGACGACTGCCACCGCTACAAGGTACCCTTCGTAGGAACCTAGTCCGGCGAGGCTGATGCCCGTGTTCGTGTTGGGAGCACTCGCCGATGCCAACGAGTAGCTTGTCGAAGTGACGTAGAGGTTGTCGGTATACGTGAATCTTCCGGCTTGCCCCTGGTATTGGCCATTGTCCTGCTCGACGTAGTTGTAGCCTACTATGTATCCAGACGACGGGTCAAAGTATGCCTTCCAGGTGTATGACGCCGAGAAGAGGCCGTAGTCGTCATTCCGCTGGTACTGACCCGTCGCTTGAGCTTCGATGGTCTGAACGTACTTGTTTCCCTCGGTAGGCAACTGGAAGCTGTAGTCCTTCGACAGCACGGTGAACCCGCTATTCAGCAGGTAGAACGTGCCTCCGACGGGGAGGGACGCGTCCATGGCGAACCAGACGTACGTTGGCACGGAGTAGCCCACCTGGCCATCGGTTCCGTTCACATACGTATAGTTGGTCGATGACCACGTGTAGTCGCCCGATGTCGAATTCGAGCTGGATTCCCCTTGGCTGTCGCTGTACTGATAGGAGGTGCGATACGACGCCGACACGGTCCCCCCGCTTACAGAGTTCATTTGCTCTGTCCCGGTCGTCTGGGTTTGATCCGAATATCCGGAGTAAGAGCCCTGGCCGTTGTTCACGGTGGTCGTTTCAGAGTAACTGAGATAGTCCCCTCCTTGCGGCACGTAGGCTGAGACAGAACGCACGTTCGCACCAAATGCAACGGTGAGCATCAAGGTTGCTACTATGAAGCCGACAGTTCCCAGCCGCCCCCTACTTGAACGAGTCAACCTGCAAATCCCCCAACACCATGGCTGTGAGCCGGATGGAAACCTCCCATTCCGCTGAATGTTGAGTGATAGTACGAATGGGCTATGATCACAGGATGATACCAGATGAACAGGCCAGGATACAGCGGGTATGTGAACTGCACCGGAGTCAGCGCGATCTTGGCCGTGGAATCGATCTCCTTTACGAGCTCATTCCGGACCCCATGAATCATCCTGACGGCAA
>CAYYVT010000039.1:0-17952 GCA_964475215.1 uncultured Nitrososphaerales archaeon | reverse complement strand
ACCCTATTCTAGCGATCGGGGCTAGCATGAACTGGCTTAGGATTATCTCACTCGCCGCTGTTTTTCTCCTCCTTATCCCAATCATAATCCTGCTTTACTACGGCCTTGGCCCGCTTCGAACCCCTGCGGGTTACTCCACCGTCATCTTTCAGTCGATTGAGCTTTCTCTGTTCTCCTCCGCGATTGCCGCAATCGTCGACATCGTCGTATTCACACCCGTAGCCTACTACCTGGCCAGGTGGAGTGACACCCTCGTGGAGTCCCTGATCGACATCCCGGTCGGGATACCTCATCCGATTGTCGGAGTGGCTCTGCTGATATTGGACAGCCCTTTCACGCCGACCGGCAAATTCCTCCTGCGCATCGGCGTCAATTTCTTCGACACAATCTTGGGGCTGGTGGTTGCTTTAGTGATCATGTCCGCCCCAATCTACATCAAGGCCATGCAGCCCTATTTCGAATCGAAAGACACTTCAGCTGAGAATTTCGCCATGGGGATGGGCGCGGGGCGGCTCAGGACGCTGTTTTCCGTCGTACTCCCCGATTCGATGAAGGGGATATCCAGCGCGGCCTTGATAGCCATGAGCAGGGCGCTGGGAGAATTCGGCTCGATTTCGATAATCGCTTACTACGTCTTGCAGGTTCCTTTCTACGGTGTTAGCCCCGCCTCTGTGACGATATTCGAGTTGTTCAATGGCGCCATGCCCGGAGGGCTGGACGCCGCCGTGACAGCCTCTGCAGCCATGATACTGGTCGCGCTGCCAGTCACGCTGGCTGGGCACATGATCCGGAGGAAATCGGCCACTTGATTGAAACCAAGATACGGGCGCACGCGGGTCAGTTCAAGCTCGACGCGGAACTCCACGGGGGCGGCGTGATTTGCTTAGCGGGAAAGAACGGCTCTGGAAAGACCACCTTCCTGAAGGCGCTTGGAGGGTTCCTAAAGGTGGACGAAGGATACGTCAAGGTCGGGGGCAGAGATATCACGCATCTTCCGGTGGAGAAGAGAGGCGTGGTCATGATCACTCCATCGTCCTTCCTGCCCCATCTACGAGTGGATTCACACATCCTCTGGGGGGCGAAGTTGAAAGGGAGGAAGCCTTCTAATGAAGAAGTCTCGAAGGTCAAGTCCGAGCTAGGCATAAACTTCGGAGGGTCGGCCAGGGACCTGAGCCTAGGGATGCACGAAAGGGTGGCGCTGGCGACCGCATTGCTCGCTTCTCCGAGGGCAATCCTTGTAGACGAGGTCTTTTCGAACCTTCATGAAAGGGAGAATTTCGTGCGATCCTTCGGAAAGCTTGCGAGAGAGAGGGGCATTGACGTCATCTTCACCAGCCAGGATGAGGCGGACGGCATGCTATCTGAGCACCTTTGCGTGATTAAGAACGGATTAACGGGCGCCCTTGTGCCACCATAGGTTCCCAAAGTCGTGCCTTGGCATTGCTTTGGCTTGCCTTGCGGGCTTCTGCATTCGACTCAAAAGAACGTCTTATGGGATTAGCCAACTTGCCTCATTAGGTATGCGGTCGCAAAGCTCAATGTTTAAGTTGCCAGCTACGTAGGTTACTCAGTCAGATATGGGTCGTAGTGTCAATCTCAAATCGGTACCTCATCTTTCCCTTCAAAGTAACAAGAGCGTGGTCTTGGACGAAGTCGACGCCATGCTCCTCTGGAGGATATCCGAGACCAATTCCCTGACAGAGGCTGCGAAACTCCTGAAGATATCGTACAGAAACGCCTGGGGGCGTATTAGGAAGATTGAGGCGAGTTCCGGCAAGCGAATCTTGGAGACGAGGGTCGGAGGAACGACCGGCGGAAGCTCCACGTTGACACCAGACGGGATGTCCCTTCTCCGAGGGTTCAGGCGCACTGCCAATTATCTTTTCAACGCGCTCGATGATGTGGAGTCCGCGGCCAACGTGTACTACAAGCTAAGTGTGAGAAACAGGGTCGCTGCAAAGATACTCAGGGTCGAAAAGGGTGACATTACTTCTTTGATCAAGATGACCGCGTCGGCGCCCGTCACCCTCACTTCCATAATATCCAATGAGGCCGTCGAAGACCTCCATCTCCACGAGGGAGACGACGTCGTTGCGATCGTGAAGTCCACCGAGGTCATGGTTGCTAAGCCGTTTCCTGCTCCCCATAAGAGGAAAACGAATGCAACTAGCAAAGCCTGACCCTTGCAGCCTGCAATCAACCCTAATTAATGGAGTCAGTTCGGGCTAGCCCACGATCTTCCAAGGTAAGGATGGTCGGACGACTTCGCCCGTCGATTCTGTGTCAAGGTAATCCCGGCTTACAACCGCGATTGTTGCGGAGATGAAATCCTGGCCGGAGGGGAGTTAAGGATGGGTCCAGGACCCTCTGCGGTTCACGCGCGGGCGTGGGCTCCTACTCGCTTTGTTGACTTGGAAGGAATCTCACGGCGACTCCACCAAGAGAGAATAGTAAGCGGAATCACTTGCCAAGGCTGATTAATGGCCGCTCCCACATTCCTATTGACGCTCTGGGGTCAGGGGGTCGTTCGAAGTGGATGCCGCGCAACCATGCATGTCGACGTGGAACGTGCATGACTTGGGGAAATGCGGAGCGTAACGGTGATGGTTGACCTCGAGGAACTCTTCAAGATGGCGACGGCCTTCCATGGCCAACTTTGCTCCGAATTGGCCTTGGGCGTAAGGATGGCCAGGGCGGGAGTCCGGGCGGCCGGAGTGAACGAGGCCGAAGAGAGAAATGGGATGGTCGTATTCGTAGAGATCGATCGCTGCATAGCAGACGCCATCCAGATCGCGACGGGTTGCACGGCGGGGGGGCGCAACCTCAAGATGATAGACTACGGCAAACTTGCAGCCTCATTCGTCAACCTTAAGACTGGTTCCGCGGTCCGCGTAAAGGCAAAAGAGGGCGCGAGGGAAAGAGCGTTGAGGTATGCCATAGGGGAAGGTTCCCTCTCCTCATATGAGGAACTTGGCGGGCATGTGGCCGCGGATACGGGAGGTCTAGTCAGGGGCTATCTGGAGATGCCGGAGTCGGCGCTACTCGAAGTCACCAAAGTGTCCATCGTGGTGCCTTTGGGAGATAGACCCGGTGGTCCAATTAGAGGAGTTCCCTGCAGTCGATGCGGCGAAGAGGTTTTCGACTTTAAGGAAATTCTGAGCGGAGGCTATTACGTCTGCAGGGGTTGCGCTACAGGCCGATACTACACCCCGGCAAAAGGAGGCGGGCGGAGAGGATTTGGGGGAAGCCATAGAACCGAACCTGTCCCCTAAAGCCTTGATGTGATGAAATAATCTGAAATGTCAGCAGCAGAAATTTGGACACTCTAATCTTTGGCTATGATGACTTCGGTGGACTTGATGACCACCGTAACTTTGTCTCCCTTAGCGAGCTTCAAATCTCCCACGGCTTCTTTGGTGATCATGGAAGTAATGGTAAATGGGGTCGCTACGTCCACCTTCACGAGTGCTGCGACGGCTCCTGTCTGAACGTCGGTAACCGTTCCCGTAATCTTGTTCCGGGCGCTGATTTTCATACTGGACATGGCGCCCCTTCTTTCAGCCTAATAAGCTAGCGTAGAAATTCGCGATTGTTTTGGTATATAGTCCACCATCTATATAGAAAGTCGCAAATTGTGCTAAGTCTCACTTGCTACTACATAATCCTCTTATGACGACTCCGATAGCAACACTTGGACATGAGCCAAAACCCGGGGATTTGGACTACGTCACCTGGCGGACGACTTCCTGAATGGCGGGGATCATCGCTTCATACGGTTCCTTGGCAAGTGCGGGGATCAACTGAGATTGATTAGCACATGTTGTCAATCGGTTCGAAGGAGGACTGGTGCGGGGGGTGGGATTCGAACCCACGAACTCCTACGAGATCGGGTCCTAAGCCCGACGCCTTTGGCCAGGCTGGGCGACCCCCGCGACGAGTGAGGTTCGCCTGAGAAGTTATTTAGCTTAGCGACATCCCGGCGCAGGTTATTATAGTGAGGTTTCACAGGGACGGTTGAATTGTCAGGGCGATCCTCTGCCGGTCCCAGGAGGATAATCATCGCCGTGGACATGGACTACTTCTACGCCCAGTGCGAAGAGCGGCGGAACCCCGCATTGAAGGACAAACCCGTAGTCATCTGCATGTTCTCGGGGAGGACGGAAGACAGTGGGGCCGTGGCCACCTGCAACTACGTCGCGCGGGAGCGTGGCGTGAAGTCAGGGATGGCCATCTTCAGGGCCAAACAGCTCCTGAAGGAGGTCGACGCTGCCTTCTTGCCTCCCGACTTCGACTACTACGAAAACGTCTCCGCCAAGGTGATGGACCTGCTCGGCAAGATGGCCGACAAGATTGCGCCCGAAAGCATAGACGAAGCCTACCTCGACGTCAGCATGAGGGCGAATGGGGACTACGCGGAAGCGGAGTCCCTGGCGAGGTCGATGAAGGAGGAAATCCTCAAAGAGGAAGGCATGACCTGCAGCGTTGGCGTCGGCCCCAACAAGCTGACGGCCAAGATGGCCAGCGACAAGTCGAAACCCAACGGCCTTCTCGTGGTCCGAGAGGGAGAATTCATGAGCCAGTTCGGTCCCCTTCCGGTGGACAAGCTCTATGGCATCGGGAAGAAGACGGCCGTCAAGCTCGACAAGCTGGGGGCCAAGACGATCGAGGACCTTTCCCGGCTTTCCGTCACTCAACTGCAGGCCGATTTCGGCCGAAGGCTAGGCCTATACTTCTTCTTGGCGTCCAAGGGAACCGATGACGAACCCCTCAGCGATTGGAAGCGGGAACAGGTCGGAAGGATGGTGACCCTGAAGGAGGACAGCAGGGACCTGGAAGCCATCACGAAGGCGCTTGAGGAGATGGCCCATGAGATCGCCGGGGAGCTGGCGGCCACCAAGCTTTCGTACAGAAGCGTGGGCATCGTCGTCATTGACAGTGCGATCTTGAAGGCTCACAGCAGGAGCCGCAGCCTTCCAAGCGAAGAAAGAGGCGCCGATTCAATCGTGAGGGTGGGCAGGGAGCTCGCTGGCGAGCTCCTTGAAGACGAGCCGGACCTTATCCCCCGGAGGCTGAGTGTCCGTGTGGCTTCGCTGAAGAGCACACAGGGGCAGACGGAGCTTTCGAGCTTCTACTGAGCGTCCTTCCTGGCCTCTAGGTATCGGACGGCATCTAATGCTGCCTTACATCCTGAGCCCGCGGCGGTTATGGCCTGGCGATACACATGATCCGCTACGTCGCCAGCGAGGAAAACACCATCCACGCTCGACCTAGTCTCATTTCTGGCGACGGCATAGCCAGCCCTGTCCAATTCGATGTGCTCGCGGAAGAGCCCCGTATTGGGCTGATGGCCGATGGAGACGAACACGCCGCCACACTTCACGACGCTGGACTCTCCCGATTTCACGTTCCTCACCTTTACGCCCTCCACCTTCTTCTCCCCATGGATCTCCTCCACCACAGAGTTCCAGACGAATCGAATCTTCGGGTTGGCGAAGGCCCTCCGCTGCATGATTTCAGAGGCCCTCAGGTTGTCCCTCCTGTGGACCACCGTCACACTGTTGGCTATCTTGGAAAGATAGAGAGAGTCCTCCATCGCCGTGTCCCCGCCGCCGACGACCACCAGGTCCTGGCCCTTGAAGAAGGAGCCGTCGCAGACCGCGCAGGACGAAACTCCTCTTCCCTTGAACTTCTCCTCGGAGCCTATGCCGAGCCACTTGGCCGAGGCGCCGGTGGCGACTATCACGGCGTCAGCCAGGTACGCGGTCCCCTCCACGTAGACTTTGAACGGCCGCGATGAAAAGTCGACTTTCGTGGCGTTGCGGTCGATGACCCTTGCGCCTACGTTTTCAGCCTGCTTTCTCATGCTTCCCATCAGATCCGGCCCGAGGATTCCATCCGGAAAGCCGGTATAGTTCTCGACAGCGGTCGTGAGCATGAGCTGTCCCCCGAATTCGTAGCCGCCAATCACCAGTGGGGCGTAGCCTGCCCTCGCCGCATACACGGCGGCCGTAAGGCCCGCCGGCCCGCTTCCAATCACGATGATGGGGACGTGCAATTCCTCTGACATATGTGGCGAAATTGTCCTAAAGCTTCTAAAAAATGTATCTGGTTTGTCAGCTGCCCTTCCGGACCTTAATCTTGGCGAAGAGAGGGACAGGCTGGCCCAACTTATGGCCGGGCTCCAGTGCCGTCGTCCCGAGCTTCCCGAGGCCCACTTTCACAGGGTCAGGCGTGAGGCCGAGCATGCCGCAGAGTCGCGGGGCCGACTTGGGCATAAACGGGTACAACATTAGCGAGATGCTGTAGACCAGCTGACAGGCCACGAACATGGTCGCCGCCGCCGCTTCTCGGTCCTTCTTTATCTGAGCCCAGGGCTCCCTTACGCTGATATACTCGTTCCCCCTTCGCGCTAGCTCGACCACCTGTTTCAGAGCCTCCTTGATGTCGAAGTCATCCATCAGGCGAACGTAGTTCGAAGCTGACTCCCCCAGGGAGCCAAGGAGGGCCTTCTCTTCGTCGCCGAGGGGGCCCGCCTCCGGAACCACTGATCCGAAGTTGCTCTTGACGAAGGTCAGGGTCCTATGCACATAGTTTCCTATCACGTCGTTGAGGTCGCTGTTGACGATTCTGTCGAGCTCCGACCAGCCGAAGTTCGCATCCTTGGCCTGGGGCCTGATCGCCATCAATACGAACCGCCAGTATTCGGGGTCAGCGATCTTGGCCGCTTCATCCATCCAGATGCCCACGTTCCTGCTCTTGGAGAATCTCTGACCCTCAAAGAGGATGAACTCCGTGGAGGACACCTGCCAGGGCAGGACGTATCCCTGGTCCGACGCCATCAAGAGAGCAGGGAAGATGATTGTGTGGAAGGGTATGTTGTCCTTCCCCATGAAGATGACCGTCCTGGTTGCCTTATCCTTCCAGAACCTGTCGAAGGCCTCAGGATCGCCCTTTCGTTCTGCCCATTCCTTCGTGGCTGAAACGTAGCCCAGAACCGCCTCCATCCAGACGTAGATGGTCTTCCCCTCAGCGCCTGGGAAGGGGGCAGGTATCCCCCACTTGTTGTCCCGGGTGAGGGGTCTCGGCTTCAGCCCTTCCTGAAGCCACCCGTTTGAGAAATTCCTCGCGTTTTCTGGGAACTGGGGCGATGAGGCGATGTACGACTTCAACCTGTCGGTTAGCTTGGGCAGTTCGAAGATCCAGTGTTTTGACTCCCTGATTACGGGAGCTGTGCCGCATATGGCGCATCTTGGGCTTTTGAGTTCGACTGGTTCCAGAAGGCGGCCGCAGTTGTCGCACTGGTCCCCTCTGGCCCCGTCGAATCCGCAGAACGGGCAGACCCCTTCTACGAACCTATCGGGAAGGAAGCGCTCATCTCTTGGGCAGTAGGGAAGGGGTACCTCTTCGCTCGAAACATATCCGTTAAGGTAAAGCCGTGTGTAAAAATCCCTGCAGAACTGGACGTGGGTGGGTGACTCTGTTCTAGTGTAGTTGTCTAGCTCGACCATGTACTGTTTAAGGAGGGAGAGGATCTCAGCGTGGTTCCTGTCCGTGAGGGCCTTGGGCGAAATGCCCAGCTTCGTGGCCTCGACCTCGATGGGGGTTCCGTGCTCGTCGGAGCCGGAGACGGATACCACCTCGTCACCCTTGAGCCGGAGGTACCTGGAGTAGACGTCCGCCGAAAGAAGGTGAATGAATGTCCCTAGGTGCGGCGTCCCATTAATGTAGGGCCATGCCGAGCCCACGATCCACTTTGTCAATGGAGCGGCCTTCGAATTCGAACCTGAGGCGCCTTCTCATGATATTTATCCCTTTAGGTATCAGTGGCGCTCTCGGAGCCCGCGCATCGGTTTTCGTCCCGCTCAGTAGTCGAGGATGCCCTTCTGTTTCGCGTCAACGCGGGAGCTCACCTCCCTGAGCGCAGTCTTCTGCTCGTCCGTCAGCATCCCCATGAGCTCAAGGGCTTCTAGGCTGTTCAGCACCGCGTACCCGTGGAAATGGTTGTTCCAGTATCCATACACCTCCTTGGAGCTCTTGAGAGCCTCCCTGAGCTTCGGCAACCACTCTGCGATCTGTTCCTTCGAGTACCTATAGTCGTACCACACTCGTTCGCCAAGACCGTGCCACCTTACATACGTGAAGTCAGCTGTAGCCACAATCTCCGGGGGAAGCAGGGGCTCGTCCACGGTCGTGTTGGCCACCTTGTATTTCCGGAGGAGCTTCCAGGTCTCCTCATTCCACCACGATTCATGGCGGAACTCCACCGCGAACTTGAACAGGTCCGCAGGGAGGACCTTAAGGAAGGCCTCCAGGAGGTCCAAGTCGGCCGAAAGGCTGGGGGGGAGCTGCACCAACAGGACCCCGATCTTGTTCAGGCCAGATAGTGGCTTGAGGAGTTCAAGGAACCTCTCGAGGTCTGCCTCAACTCCGAGGGAAAGCCTGAGCCGCTTCTTATGGGTGATGAGCTGGGGCACCTTGAGGCTGAACTGAAAGTCCAGCGGGCTGTACTTGGACCAGCCGAAGACCACTTTTTCGTTCGGATAATCGTAAAAGGTGCTGTCCACTTCGGCGGTCTTGAAGACCTTCGAGTAGAACGACAGCTTTGACGTGTCCTTGCTGGGATAGAAGACCCCCAGCCATTCATCGTAGCTCCATCCGCAGGTGCCCATCCGAAGCGGCATCGCCCGTTAAATATCCCGAGAGGCTTCTTAACGTATCGTGGAGTTCCGCGTCGGGACCGGGGGCTGGCAATACCTTCCAGTTGAGACCGTGGACAAGCTGCGAAGCTACTCCAAGATCTTCGACTTCGTGGAGGTGAACTCCACCTTTTACTCGCGGATCCCCCTTGGGACCGTCGCCAGGTGGAGGGAGGTCGTTCCCCCCGAGTTCGAGTTCGCAGTCAAGTGCAGCAGGGAGGTGACCCCGCTCCTCAGATCAGGCGACCGATCTCGCCTTTCAGCCGTCCTTGAATACATGTCAAGCGTCTGCGAGGTCTTGGGTTCCGATATCCTCGTGCTCCAGACGCCGTCAAGGCTCGATCCCTCCAGGGCATCGGAAGGAGCCCTGCTCGACCTGGCCAATCATGCCGAAATTCATTCGCTCAGGCTTGCTTGGGAAGTCCGCTCCAACCCAACGCCGGAGCTCCTGTCCTTCTTCAAGGCGCACGGCATAGTCCAAGTCACCGACCTCAGCCGCGCGCCTCCCGTCCTACCGGGAGAAGTCATCTATTCGAGACTGTTCGGAAGGGGAAGACACAACCTCTACAGGTTCACCACCGAGGACTTCAGGAGGATTGAAGATGGGGCCGTTTCGTCGAGAGCGAAGAAGGCCTATTTCGCGTTTCACGGAGTCGCGATGTATGCAGATGCACTCAGGTTCAAGAAGAGTATCCGTGCAGGACAAACCAGTTAGGCGCCGGTCCCTCCGAATTCCGACGGTCCCAGCGGCGGAGATGCGCTCTCGATGGATTCAGAGGGTCGGCCTCGACTGCCGAGCCAACTCTGTGGCTCTCCCCGAGCTATCCTTATAACATCTACCCAGCTAGTCCGCTTCGAATTGGGCTTGGCCTCGAAGACACAGCTCTTCGCCGAATACGAGGAAAAGGCGAAGCTGACCGAATTTGCTGGGTATGACCTTCCCCTGTATTTCGACTCGATAATCACCGAACATCTTGCGGTAAGGAATGCGGCCGGCTTCTTCGACGTCTCACACATGGCCCGCTTCCTGATCGAAGGCAAGCAGGCGGAGGAATTCCTCAACAAGATGGTGACGGTCGACGTGTCCAAGGCTGAACCGGGGAGGGCGCAGTACACCTTCCTCTGCTTCGAAAACGGCGGAGTGATCGACGACCTTATCACTTACAAAGCCTCCCCTGAAAAGTTCTTCATGGTCGTGAACGCCGCCAACCATCAGAAGGACTTCGAGTGGTTGGCCACTTGGTCAAGGCAATATGACGTGTCCCTTTCCGATCTCACATCCGACTCCTCCCTCATTTCCGTCCAAGGGCCCCTCGCAAGAGAGCTCATAAGGGCGGCGCTGTCCTTGGACCTCTCCCCCCTCAAGCGGTTTCGTTTTTCGTTTTTCGACTTCGAAGGGCTGGAGGTCATGGTCTCAAGGACGGGCTACACCGGTGAGGACGGGTTTGAGCTGATGCTCCGGGGCGTCACCGCCGAGAGTCCAGGGGCCGCTGCCATGATGTGGAGGAAGCTAGCCGAGAAGGGCAAGGGCTTCAAGGCTCCCCCGTGCGGACTTGGGGCGAGGGACACACTGCGCCTCGAAGCGGGCCTCCCACTCTACGGGAACGATCTTACAGCTTCGACCACCCCCGTCGAGGCCGGCCTCACTCGTTTCATCGACGCTTCAAAGCAAGACTACCTCGGCAAGGAGACTCACGTACGCCAGATCAGTGAGGGGACCGCGAAGGCCTTGAGGGGGCTCTACTTGCTTGACAACGGGATTCCCCGAAGCCACTACCCGATCTTTCTCAGTGGAGAGGAAGTTGGGTCGGTCACCAGCGGGACCTTCTCGCCTCTCCTGAGGAGGGGAATCGCTCTGGCCTACATCAAGAGCTCTCTGCCGGGAGGGTCGATCGTGGAGGTCGACATCCGCGGCACAAGGTGCAAAGCTGAAATACGCCCCCCTCCGTTTTACGACCAAGAGCTGTACGGGTGGAGGAGGAAGCTGGCTTGAGAGCGGGAAAGTACGAAATACCAGAGGACCTTCTTTTCACCAAGGACCATGAATGGCTGAGGGTATCTGGGACCAGCCAGGCCGAGGTGGGCATCACTCACTACGCATCTGAGATGCTGCACGACATAGTCTTCGTGACGCTCCCTCAGGTCGGAACCGAGCTCGAGGGAGGGAAGCCTGCCTCCACGGTGGAGTCGGTGAAGTCGGTGTCCGACGTCGTGGCCCCCGTGAGCGGAACGGTGACTGCCATCAACGAAGAACTCGTTCAGCATCCTGAGCTGATCAACCAAGACCCCTACGGGAAGGGCTGGTTCTTCAAGATGGAGTCTTCTTCACTCTCCACTGCGAAGGGCCTTCTCATGGCTCCAACGGACTATGCGAAGCTGGTCGAGCAGCTTGCAGCTCAAGAAGGTTAATATTCCCTCCTTTTGTTAGGTGAGGAGAAGCCGGCATGGAGAACCCTGTGAGTAGGCTCCGCTCCCTCATTCGTAGGCCCACCATCAAGCCTACGAAGATGTCGGCCTTCCTGGCGATGGCCTTAACCTTCGCCATAGCCATGTGCTACAGGCTGCAGCCCGGGCAGTTCGGGTACACCTTGGACGAGTTCGACTCCTACTTTCACTATTACTGCACCAACATAGTGGTGACGAACATTAGCACCAAGGGCTTTGGAGGCCTCTTCAGCTTCTTCAGCGTCATAGACACGCACTTCTGGTACCCGGTCGGTTACGACATGGCCGCCACGACCTTCGCCGGCTTCTACTATACGACCGCCTTCCTCTACCTGTTCCTGACCAGAGTGTTGGGCGTAAGCATTTCGCTGTTCGATTACACGGTAATTCAACCCGTGTACTTTGGGGCCCTGATAATAATCCCGGTCTTCCTTCTGGGCCGAAAGATCCGGGGCACCGGCACCGGTCTGGCCGCCGCGCTCTTTACGATATTGACCCCCGGCTTCATATACAGGTCGAGCCTCGGCTGGTTCAAGCACGAGCCGCTGGCACTCTTCCTGGGCGTCTGGGCGCTCTACCTTGGCCTTGTCGCCTTCGAAGCCCCCACCAACAAGAAGATGTGGATTTACTCCGTGGTGGCGGGCCTGGTCCTAGGCTATACCAATGTCTGCTGGGGAGGGGGTGAGTATTTCAACGGCCTCCTCGGACTGCTCTTCCTCGTAGTCCCGCTCCTGACCACCGTCGACTACAAGAAATCCTATTCGGGCTTCATAATCCTCTTCGTAAACATAATCGTCGGGACCGCCTTCCCCAACCCTGGCATCGACTGGTACAGGAACGCAGCCAACCTGGTCTTCGCCCTTGGGGTCCTCGGCGGCCTGTTCATAACCTACACCGGCAAGAGGCTGCCCGACAGGAACAAGCTCATCGGCAAGTGGGGGACCCTCATCGGAATGGGCGTGCTGGCGGTGATAGTTTTCCTTCTTCTCCCGACGGGCATCTCCGCCAGATACCTTTCGGTGATTGACCCATTCTACAGGGAGGTCGGACCGAACGCGGCCATCGTGTCTTCTGTGGCCGAGCACCAGTCCACCAGTGGCATCGAGCTGCTCTACTACTATTCGATAGTCCTGATCCTAGCTCTCTTCGGCACGTACCTCCTGATCAAGCGGAAGACCCCCGGGGCGATCTTGGCCGTGTTAGCCTTCCTTTCTTCCCTTTACGTCGCCTCCTCGTTCGCCAGGCTCCAAGTCTACCTCTCCATCTTCGCCGGAGTCGCCGCAGGCTTTGTGTTCAGCGAGCTCTCTTCGAGGTACATCGGCATGAAACAAGACCCGAAGAGGAAGGCCCCAGACGCCACCATAGGCCCCAGGAAGGCCATATTCGCCTCGGCCATGATCTTCCTGATCTTATTCGCGGCCATAGAGGTTTGGCAGCCAGTGACGGTCAGGCCCCTCCAGATAGAATCCTCAGGGACCATCCTTCCCGAAGACGTCCCCGACTGGCAGCAGGCGCTAACATGGATTAGCACCAACACTCCTCCCAACGCCAAGATCATCTCATGGTGGGACTACGGTTACTGGATAACCGTGATGGGCAACCGCACCACCTTCACGGATAACGGAACGCTGAACACCACTAGGATAGCGCAGATCGGCGACATGTACATGTCGAACACTACCACCGCCCTGCAGATCGCGGAGCAGATAGGGGGAGACTACATCGTGGTCTTCACCACGGGCCGCAACCTTGGAAACGGCTATGACGTAATCGGGAGGGTGTATTCACTGGGAGGCGACGAAGGCAAGTTCGACCAGATGGCCCTGATAGCCGATAGCGCCTTCCACAACGTCAACCTGACGTCCTTCCTCGACCCCATAACCGACATGCCGAACTATCAGTTCTGGAACTCGACCCTAATCGGCGAGCTCCTGCCGTACACCTTCGACGGCTACGGCCAATTCGATCCCACCACTGGCCAGCTGAACACGATCGAGCCCAATTACGACACCACCGCAGGGACGAGCGTGATTCAGCTTCCGCTTTACACCTACAACATCACCTTTCCGGCCAACGCCCATCCCTTTGAGCTGGTCTTCAAGTCCGCCGGGACTCCCGACACCAACGGGTACTTTGCGCAAGTCCTGATCTACAAGATCAATCCGTGAAAGCATCGGATGTTAGCCCGGGGGGACTTTGTCCTTCATCCTGAGCCTAAGGTACTTGTCCTGAGGGGAAAACTTGGGAGGATGAGCGAGGACGGTCTTCCCACCACACTTCGTGCATTTTTCTTGAAAGGTGTAGGCGCCGCACTTCTCGCAGCGCCGCATTAGGCCTTTCAATGGAGCTTCAGCTCTTCTCTCGGATGAAGTTCAGGCTGCCCTTGCTTCCCAATTCGGACTTGACCTCGTCGACGAGGCTGGTGAGGACCCTCTCGCCCACCTTAAAGTTCTCGGCGTAAAGCCTGAGGTTGTAGCGCGGGGCCCCAGCGTAGAGCACCTCGACCTTGACGTCCGGGGGGACATCTCCCACGGCCTTTGCAAAGGCCTCCTTGATGACCGTCACTCCGTCGGGCCTGAGGGAATTTAGTTCGAACACCCCCTTTATCTCCACGCTGGGCACCTTGAACCTCTCGGCGGCAACCCTCATCAGGGAGTCGACGTACCTCTGGTCGAGGCCCAACTTCGCCAGGACGGTCGGCCCCTTTCGCATGAGGGCCTCTAGGGCGTCGTAGAGTGAGCCGAACTCGTCGGCCAGCTTCTGCCTTATCTCGTTGTCGTTGACCAGCCCCAGCTCCTTCTTCACGATATCAAGTATCCCCTTAGCCTTGGCCTCCCTCTTCACCTGTATGAGCTTCTCCTTGTGCTCCTCGCTAGTGACCTGCCGGAGGGAGAGGTCTACCTCGTTGCGCTGCCTATCTATCCTGATGACCTTGAGGACTATCTTCGTGTCCTCCTTGACGAACCTTTCAATGTGGCGAACCCACCCCGTGGTCACTTCCGAGTTGTGGAGGAATCCCCTTTGGCCACTGTATTCGTCCAGAGTCACATATGCGCCATAGGGGGTGAGCTGGACCACAGACGCGATGACGACTTCGCCGACGTCAGGCAGCACCGGTCCGGGCATGAATCCCTCAGTCCAGCCTGCGCGTGATTTCACCGTTGATGATGGTGCGGCCACCCGATGGCTCCGCTATGACTTCCCCGCAGACTTCGCACTTGACGGGCACGGTCGCGTTCGAAAAGACGACTTTTTCCGTGCCGCACTTCCCGCACTTCACCTGGAGGAACGCGCTCCCGGGCCTCACGAAAAGCTGTCTTTCCTTACGAACCAAGTTCCATTCACTCCGCAATCTCCAGCTTCCTGAGCCGCATCCCCTTCTTCATTATCGTGAATCCGCACTCCTTGCACTTAATCCTAAGGGTGGCCTTCTTGGTGGTCTTCGCCGTCCGTATCAGCTCAGGATACTTCTGCCCGCCGTAGCCCTTCTTCTCTTCGGCGTGCTTCCGGGCCCCCCTGGACATGGCCCTCTCCTTCCCCTTCTTGTAGAGCGACACGGAATGATCCGTGTGCTTCTTGCATTTGGGGCAGAAGGTGTTCACAGTCTTAGGGTACTTCAAAGGTCGCTCACCCAGGTCTCGGCGACCACGCCCCTCTCCAGCAGTGGCTTGGCGTTGTCGATGGGGAGGACGGCTATGTCCTCGGGCTTGTACGGACCATACTGTTTCAAGTCTACGCCGGCCATCTTTGACGTCGCCTGTAGAAATCGCACGACTATATACCTTACTAGGTAGCTGTCTGAGGACTCCTCCAGGACGGAAAGGCGTCCTCGATCCACCGCGTCCTTGATCCTCGCCAGCCTCTTCACGCTCGTGTACAGGGGTTCAACAAGGTACCTCTCCTCTGAAGTGAGGGATATCTCGTTCGAGCCCCTGAGAGCCTTGTCCAGGAACTTGTGGAGGCGCAGGGTCATCAGCTCATCCGCCATCCCGCAGAACATCTCTATTTCTCTTGAGAGGAGTGAGTTGACCATCTCCGAGTCCCCGTTTCCCATGAATCCCCTGATCTGCTTCACCCTCAGGGCCACCGCCTTGTAGAGTCCGGGATCTATGCGAGAGAGCTCCTCGCTGGTCAGCTCCTTCTCTAGGCTCTGCTGAAGGGTGGAAAGCAGCTCTTCACTCATAACCGCCCGCATCTACATCTGCACCATATTAAAGGGTTGGTTCTCGCGGCTCAGCCATTGGCACGCGACGGTTGGGCAAGGCCCTTGGCTACGAGGTAGACCGCAGCGTACATCGGTAGCTCGATGACCTCTCTTTCGTATGGTCCGTAGGAATTGCCCAGGAGCCAGAATATCGGCGAATAGCTCACCGCCAGTCGAACTGGCTCCGAGCCAAAGGCTACGGCGTCAACAAGGGGGTCGGCGTCGGCGAGGCTCTCATATCTTTTCTTGACGAGGCCGGACTTGTCGTGGAGGGTTCCTCCCATCCTGAACACGCGGTGCGTGTCGATCGTCACCCCCGCATCGACCTTCACTCCGATGCGGTCGACGGTCCTATCGATCATGGATTCGACCAGCTCCGGATGCTCCATGAATTCCTGGACTAGGGCCTCCCTCGAACCGAACCCATCCATCTCTTCTACGGCGGAGATCAACCTTCCCCTCCATCCAGGCTCTTCTGGAATGGGAACCTTGGGGGTGAGTTCCTCGGCGGTCCTCCTGGAGAGCAGCCCCATCTGGCGGGCTGTGAACCCTTTCCCCGCCATGTACTCGACCATCTCCGACCTTCCCCGCTGGTCCAGCATCTCATACTTCGAGCCCACCGCCGAGAGGTGGAAACCCCGGTTCCCCGAAAAGTAGACAGCTACTTCACTGGCGGGAATCCCGAAGTCTGATTCGAGAAATTCGACTAGCTTGATCGCTTCCTCCTTGGCGGCGCCGAGGCACTTGCCGCAGACCCAGTGCACCGTTGAGATGTCCCCGGAGCCGCAGAACGGACATTTGTCTCCGGCGGCCTTGGAGGGCCTTCCACAGTTCCCGCAATAGGCAAAGTCATGCTCCGCCGTGCAGGCAAGCGATAGGTCGTCAGAATCGATGTCGAACGCCAGGTCGGCCTTGCGGTAGCCCTTCTCCTCCATGGGGAGTGCGGGGAAGTCATAGTACCCTACTGAACAGTAGGCCGACCTTGGAGACTCCCTAACCATCACCGCCTTGAACTCCCCTTCGTTCGGGAACGCGAGGTGCCTTACCATTTCTCCGCTGAAGTTCAAGTACCCAAATTCCCGCCTTTCAATTTCGACGGGGATTTCGACCGACTCAACGTGGTGAAAATAGTATGATTTGAAGGCCTTGGCTAGGAAGCTCTGGGCCTGGCCCCTCTCTTCGGTCATGGTCGGCCAGCACCGACCCTGCCCATCCTCCCTGCTGACATCTCCGGACCTGCGAGCACATCATGCGCAGACTGCTTAAATAGACATCGTCCGGCCGTCACATCCCATCCTCTTCCCTTGGAGAAGGTCACTCAGAATGCCGTTAAGAAGATGATGACGCTTGTCTTTCGGTGTCGGGAACGTTAATTAGAACGGTATTGCGGAGGTTGGGGTGATATGTTGCAGGCCGTCAGCCAGTCGGCCGAAGAATGGAAGTCCGTATCACAGGCGATTTCCACACTCATCGAAGAGGCCACCTTCGAAGCAACTCCAGAGGGGCTGAACCTCAGGGCCATGGATCCTTCTCACATAGCCCTTGTCGACCTCAAATGGCCAGCCGCGTCCTTCGAAAAGTATGCCTGCGACCAGAACCACACGCTGACGGTCAGGGTCGAAGATCTGCAGAAGGTCATGAGGCGCGCCGAGGGCAAGGACAAGGTGGAGCTGCGATTGGGAGAGGAGAACATGCTTGAGCTCAAGCTCTTCGACGGCTACGAGAGGGAGTTCCAAGTCCATCTGGTTGAGTCCACTTATAGCCAGACGCCCCTCCCCAAGGTTAACTTCAGCATCCAGTGTAAGCTTACCACCCGGATCCTCCGGAAGGTCCTTTCCGACGTTCAGAGCATATCCGACCACATATCGCTCAAGGCGGAGGAGGGCAAGTTGGTCTTCCTGGGCAAGAGCGAAGTCGGCAAGGCCTCCGTCATCCTGAAGAAGGACAACCCAGACATCCTGCAGCTTGAAGTCAAGGAGGGAGGGGAGGCCACCTACAGCATAGAGTATCTGAGCAACTTCGCCAAGTCCGTTTCAAACGCCGAATCAGTGAACGTCGGCTTCTCGGCCAAGATGCCGATAAGGATGGAGTTCCCCCTGTCCGAACAGGGTGCGACGATACAGTTTTATCTCGCCCCCAGGGTCGACTGAGGACATCGGGGATGGCCCCAGTGAAGCTGGACCTAAATAGCCTGCGAAAGAACAGATGGGTCAAGATTCTAGGCAGGATCATTACCCTCGAGGGAATCGCGGTCGTAGCTGGGATCCTCTTGACGGGAGGGCTCATCAACTACCTCCTTGAGGGCTCCTCGATCCCGGCGGACGTCGTCCTCACTCACTCTCTAGAAGACCAGAGCATCCTAGAGACGATCGCTTACGTCATAGCTGCAACCTTAGGCTTCGGCGGCCTCTATATGGTCTGGAGGTCCAGCCAGCCTTCGAAGACATGGCGCGAGTCCTTCCTGGTCTACATTACAGGATTCCTGCTCCTGATGATAGGTTTCTTCCTGTTCTTCTCAATCTACACCTTCAAGGTAGGCGGCTAAGCCCGTCCTCCGCTAAGATCCATGTCCCATCAAGTGCGAGCGAACACAGCCTAAGCCATCCC
>CAYYVT010000038.1:0-6452 GCA_964475215.1 uncultured Nitrososphaerales archaeon | reverse complement strand
ACGGGAAGGGTGAGCGCGGTCGTGGTCCTGACCCACAACGAGGAGAACGAAGAGGCAGTGACCAGAATAAAGCACAGATTCGACGAGATCGTCCGAACCCACCTTCACAATAAGACTGGTAAGAAGACCTGCGTGGAGCTCTTCCTGCTCGAAGGAGAGGGGGCAGACGTCACCTCTATGACGAAGGAGTTTCAGAAGGAGGACGGGATAAGGAGCGTAAGGCTTCTAGTCCTCTAGCCAAGAGTCATCTCCCCACTACGCTACCTATGAGACGAACGCGACGGCCTTCTTCAATGCGACCACTCCTGCCAGCATCGCAAGGCCGACGATGACGATGGCACTCCCCGGGGCAGCGTTCGGGAGGGCCAGGGAGAGGAGGAGGCCGAGGATGACGGCGGCGATTCCGAAGGCTGGGGCGGCAAATATGGTCTGCCTGAAAGACTTGGCAACCTGCATCCCAGTCACGGCGGGGATCACCAGCATAGCGGAGATGAGAGGATCCCGACGATGGGTATCGAAACCACCACCGCAATCCCTGCAAGCACCGCCAGGAGGTAGTCGTACTTCCAAGTCACGATGCCCGAGGCCTGGGCCTGGGTCTCGTCGAAGACCGTGTAGAAGAGCTCCTTGTAGAAGAGCACAAGGAATAACGCTGTGACGGCGGCGACCACCAGCGCAGCGAGGATCTGGTTCCAGGTCACGAGCAGGATGCTCCCGAAAAGGAGGTTATCCAGCGCGAATCCATAGTTGAGGGTGATGCTTGTCACGAAGATGCCCGTGGCCAAGCCCAGCTCGAGGAAGACGGCCACCGCGGCGTCCCCCGAAAGCCGCTGAGAGCGAATCACCTTCGTGATCAAGAGGGAGCCCACCACCACTATGGCGCCCCCGACCCAGTACGGGTCATAGTTGGCGAAAGCGGGGAACAAGCTCCCCACCGCGAGGCCTATGGCTATCCCGCCGTAGGCTGTGTGGGCCAATCCGTCGCCGATAAGAGATAGCCTCTTCAGGACGATGTAAACGCTGAGCATCGAGCTAAGGATGGCTATCACCACTCCGATGACGAACGCCCGTTGGACGAACCCGGCCGATAGGTACACGAGCAGGGAGCTAAGGATGGTCGCCATGTTCAACAACCTCCACCGGGTATCCATACGCCTTCGAGATCACCGAATGGGCGTCGAAGTCCTTGGTCCTGCCATGGAAGTAGAGCGTCCTGTTGATGCAGACGATGGTCCTCGCGAGCTGTGTGATTACGCCAATGTCATGAAGGGAGAGAATCGTCGTGATGCCCATCTCCTTGTTCAGTCGCTCCAATATCGAATAGAACTCGACCTTGGCGCGGGCGTCCACTCCGCTCGTGGGCTCATCGAATATCAGGAGCTCCGGATCCCCCGCCAGCGCCTTAGCCGTAAAGAGCCTCTGCAGCTGCCCCCCCGAGAGCTCGTTAATCCTCCTGCCTCTGAGGTCCGCTATTCCCATCAGCTCCAGCGCCGCCGAGGCTTTCTCATGGTCCTTCGAGGTGAACCATGGAAGGTGGTTCGAAAGGGGCACCCTTCCCATGAGGACGGTCTCATACACCGTGGCCGGGAAGTTCCTGTCCCTGGTGCGAGGGTTCTGTGGCACGAACCCCACCTTCCTCAGGCTGTCGGAAGACACCGGCTTGCCCAGGAGCCTGACCTCCCCCGATGTGGGCTTCACGAGACCGACAATGACGTTAAGGAGCGTGGACTTCCCGGCGCCATTGGGGCCAATCAGGCCTACGAAGTCACCCCTCTGGACCACCAACGTGATGTCCTCCAAGGCCAAGATCCCGCCAGGGTAGGCGACCTGTACCTTCTCAAGTTCCACAATCGGCTGAGTGTTCTCTTGGGGCACTTTCGAGCTTTCGCCAGAGCGAAGGGTCACCGGGAGAGATATGCTTTCCTCCAAAGAGCAGTTCATCACTTGCCTACGTGGTTGAGCGCCAGGGTGAGCACGAGGAGCGTCTGGGCCATGAGCGTCAGGTAGGTCTGCCCCTCGGCCTGTTCCTGGGGCGTCAGGCCCTCTATGGGATCCATGGGGACCAGTGTGGCGTTCGTCTGGCTGGCGATGGCCTCGGGGATTGCGGGATTCTCGAGGGATTCGTACCCGACGTAGAGGAGGTGGTCCCTGTTGACCACGTTGACAACGTTCTCTATGTCAGCGGCGGTCGGCTCCTCTTCAAATGGGCCGAAGACGGGGACCTGGGTGAGGTTGTACTGCATCGCCAGGTAGCCAAAAGCCGTGTGGAAGGTCACGAACTCTCTCGTGGCCAAGTTTGAGTTCGCCAAGGCCTCGAATTCGCCGTTGAGCACCTGGAGCTTCCCGATGTAGGCGTTGGCGTTCGAGGTGAAGTAGGCTGCATCCGCGGGGTCTGCCTTTATGAGGCCCTGCAGGATGTTCTCCACCATCTGCATGGCATCCACCGGGTCCAGCCAGATGTGGGGATCGATGGTGCGGTTTCCCACCTGGAACTGGGGGGGCACGGCGATCAGGGTGATGTTCTGGCTGCAATCTACGACGATGAGCTTGGGATTGTCAGCCGCAGCGATGGCCTGCTGCGCCCAAGGCTCCAGCCCTGCGCCATTCATTATGAACACGTTCGCAGTCGCGAGGGCCTCAATGGCCGCCGGAGTAGGCTGGAAGTCGTGAACGTCCTGGGTCACAGGCACCAGCAAAGACACGCTGACTTTGCCTCCTCCAACATTTTGCGCCCAGTCCTGTAGGGGGAAGAACGTAGCGAGCACCTGGAGGGTGGGGGTGGTCGACGAAGGTCCCGTCGACACAGGACCGCTGACATGTGCTAGCGCTGCGTATGCCGCGAAGACGATCGTAGTGACAAGGAGGAAGACGACAGCGACCCTCAGCCGTTTTGTCTCGCTTCTGCTGGGTTTCATGCCGTGTTGGTCATAACGCTGATTGGTTCGATGTTTAATAAGTTTTTCCGACTATCTATTAACAACGGCCATCGGATAGAGACGCTATTATTAACGGACATCGGAGTTCGATGTTGCCTTGAATCCGCTAGGGAGATGGAGCCAAAAACAAATTGGGTGCGGGCGGGAGAAACCCGCGCTACCCCTGCTGAATATGAGATCTACTGTATCTGCGCTGGTGACGCAAACCTCAACTTGCGCTCGTATAGCAGCCCGACCGCGACAGCGGAACCGAGGGCTGCAAGTACGAATATCCCCGGGAACTCCGGCGCGGGCGTTGAGCCCATTATGGTGATGAGGTGCTCGCTGTGGCCATATGACAGCTCCACGGCCGTGTAGGTGCCGTTGTCAGTCTGAGATACCAAGGTCGGGTTGGGTCCGGGGTAGGCTACGGCTGTGAATGGACCCCTGAACGCCGAGTCGGGGAGCCACACTGTGGTCGTCCCCTGGGTGCCCTCGGGGCCCTGAGCATAAAGTTCGATGCTGTCATTGGATTGGAGTGTGAAGATGAAGGGAATGTCGCTCGTCGATTGAACTCCTACGAGGAAGTTCCCTGAGTGCCACCAGTACGTGGCCTGCGGGAGGTTCGGACCGCTTCCTCCAGTAACGGTGCCCGTTATGGTTGCGGACGCGCTTGACGCGGCAGCCGCAGGTGTGAGCACGAAGTTCTGGCTTACATCGTTTCCGATCATGGTATTGACGATGGCGGATGAATCCTGGTAGCCGGAGGCGGAAGCCGTCAGGTTGATCTGAACAGCCTGCCCAGCGAGGCCCTCGGGGATGCCGACGGGAATGGAGAAGGTGCCGTCACTGGCTGTGAACCCACCGAATCCAAAGCCTAAAGGCAGGAAAGTCCCCGAGATGAAGGCATCGCTGATGCCAGGCCCCCCCGTGGAATTCGCCTGCACCGTCCCAGTCACGAAGAAGGCGTTGCCCGAGAAGTCTTGGGTCGAGTTTACTCCCGCGGTAAGTGCTATGGTGCCAGTGTAGAAGGGCAATCCGCCCACCTCGACGTTGACATCATAGCTGTCCGTGGGCAGGCTGCCGAAGATGCTGTAGAAGCCATTCGAATCGGACTCCGCAAAGCCGAAGCCATGAGTAGTCTTTCCTTCGAGCTCTATTTCAGCACCGGAAAGCGGCTTGTTGTCAGATGTCCGGAATATGTGGCCCGAAAGACCCGCCGACCTGGCAATCTGGAGGTTGAGGTTCGCCGTCCCCGTCTGGGTTGCCGCTACGGTCCCAGATGTCTGGACGTATCCGAAGAGGTCGGCCGTCACCGTGTATGTGTCAGTGTAGATGTCGTACGAGGCCCTGTAATTGCCACTTGAGTCGGTAAGGAGCAGGTACGAAGTATCGGTGTTCTGGCCCTCTATCGAAATCGGTACGTTAGCCATTGGTTGGCCGTTGGGTCCTGTCACCGTCCCCGTTATGACGCCAGAGCTTTGGAGGACTATGTCAGGCACTTGAGTCGACGCTCCGGCGGTGGCTGAGACGGGTGCAGAGATGGCCCCCACGAATCCGTTGGCAAGGTAGGGGGCATCCTGATAAGGTATGCTCAGGCCCGTCGCGTTGCTCTCGTACTGGAGGAGAGCGGCCTCGAGCTGGAAGCTGAACTGGAAGTCGACTTGGATCTGGTATGATTCGGTGAACACGTCGGTGTAGAAGTAGTACTGTCCGTTCGAATCGGTCGTCGTCGTATCCACCGTATTGTTGTTGGCGTCAAGGAGGCTCACCTCGGCGCCTATCACTGGCTGTCCATTGGGGTCGAGAACCCTTCCCCAAAGGATGCCTGAGCGGGCTAGGTTGAAGTTTAGTGTGTCGACATCACTAGTGCTGTTTATGGTGACCGTCTGAGCCTGGTCTAGAAATCCTACCGAGGAAGCGGTTACGTTGTACTGACCTACGCCTATACTGTCGTTGATGACATACTGCCCGTTAAGATTAGTCACACCCGACGACCCTCCGGAAAAGTTGTACCCCAGGGGGTCGGCGCTAACGGATGCCCCGACTACGTTGTACGAGGCCGCGAGGACCGGCGCCACAGGGGTTATAAATAGCTGGGCCACCAGCGCTACAATAGTAAGCACGAACGCCAATCGGTACTTCATTTTACTTGAGGCGAGTTTTGAGCCCAATATATAGGCGTGCCTTCGTTTTCATGAACGCTTTCTGGTAGATGGCCGCAGTCGCAGTCGAGCGCCAGTGGGCTATGGGCCCGTGTCTAACAAGGGGCCGTTTATGACTTGGTCCTAGGGCTCAGGGCAGACTCGTGTCTTGGGAGCTATGTTCTCGAAGGCAGAAGGGCTGTCAGAAGCCGCTCGGATCTCCTTTGGCTTCTACTTTTTCTCCCGTATTTCGAGCAGGACCACGGCGACTACGATAGCTCCTGCTGCTGCCACGAAGATCTCCACGGCGTTTCCGGAGGACGGGACGTACGTCACCTGTCCTGCGGCGCTGTAGACCCATTCGATTGAGGTGTTTGACATCGAAGCTGAAGCGAAGGAGGGTGGATCCTGGCCTCCAACGACGAACAGCGGGTTATGGAGAGGGTCCCAGCCTCCCAGAATGTACCAGCCCCCTGTCACCGTCGAGCCGTCCACAAGGATGCCCGTCGCCTCCATCGACCCCATGGTCGCAAAGACCCCGTCGGTGACCGTATAGGACTCCAGCGCGATCACTTCTTGATCGCCGCTACGGAAGCTTCCACTACTGTCGTTCGTTATGAGACCTTCGCTGTGCTCCAAGGAATCCAAGTTCCATACGCTGTACCTCCAGCCGCCCTCGGCCCAAAAGATCGAGAGGCTCACCGAAGCCCCCGGCAGCATCGATGGCAGGCTGTCGTTTGCCACCCATATGTAGGAACCGGAGTTGGGGCTCATGACGTACAGAACATAGACCCTCCAGTCGCTCATCCCAGGGTAGATCCCCGCCGCCACCTGAAGGACCTTTCCTGAACGAGTCATCACCGAAACTATGGCGTAGACTGTGTCATCGACCTGACTGATACGGGGGAGATTAAGCTGGACAGTGAGGTTGGACGAGGCGGACCAATTGAGGCGCGAGCCGTCGAGCAGCGAGGCCCCGTTGGGTATAACCACCCCGAGCGCCCATGATCCCGTGGACGCTAGTGCGGGCCAGCCTTCGCCTGCCAAGGATATGGGAGGCGAGATAGGTGCCAGGATCAGGAGGGCGACTGCAAGCGCAGGGACGATGCCGTTTGCCAAAGCGCTGTTCTTCGTTCAGGTCACCGGCTCGTCGGCACGCTGGATGCCCTCCCCGCCCGATCGTAGGTCGTTGTCGTAACGCCGAGCACGTACTGCTCCGTGATCTGCTGCGACGCTGGGTCATAGGTGTACGTCACGCGCGTGCCGTCCACGTAGACCCAGCGTCGAACGAATAGGTCGTGGTCCAGCCCCGGCCGTCCACGCGGAGGATCTGGCGTGCTGCGGCGTCGTACTGGTAGGATGTGAGGGCGCCGAGCGGATGCTCGGCTACGAG
>CAYYVT010000037.1:0-6657 GCA_964475215.1 uncultured Nitrososphaerales archaeon | reverse complement strand
TCGGCTTCGGGGGCTCGACGAACTGGTCCAGCGCCTCGAGAAGGCTTACGCCCTTGTACCAAGGCATGTTGGTCGACTTGGTGATGAGGTTGTCGCCCTTCCAGCCCGAAACCGGGATGATGCTCAGCGCCTCCACCTTGTAGCCCACCTTCTTCAAAAGCGCAGAAGCCTCCGCCTTGACCTCATCGAAGCGCTTCTGGTCGTATGGGGTAGGCGTGGTGGCGTCCATCTTGTTTATCAGGACGACCAGCTGGTTGACGCCGAGCGTCTTCAGCAAGAAGGCGTGCTCCACCGTCTGGCCCCCCTCGCCCAGCCCGGCCTCTGTTTCACCAGGCTTTGAGGAGATGACCAGGACGGCGGCGTCAGCTTCGCTGGCACCGGTGATCATGTTCTTCACGAAGTCCCTGTGGCCAGGGGCGTCGATTAGCGTGAACATATACTTCTTGCTTTCAAACTTCTGGAAGGCGAGGTCGACGGTGATTCCCCTCTCCCTCTCCTCTTTCAGCTGGTCAAGCACCCAAGCGTACTTGAAAGTGTCGCCCCTACCCGTCTCTTCTGAGCTCTTGGCATACTCGTCGATGAGCCTCTGGTCGACGACACCCAAATCGAAGAGGAAGTGACCCATAGTAGTCGATTTGCCGTGGTCAATGTGGCCGGTGATTACGATGTTCAGATGTGGTTTCTCAGGCAAGCGTATTCACTCTAACTATCGCATAACCACAAGGAAGATATTATTTAAGGTTTAGCCGCGCGATTAACGTGAAGAGAGTGCTATCCTTTCCTGTTCGGTCTTCTTCTTTACCGAGAAGCTCGACCCATCATTGTTCGCCGCTGCTATAATCTCCTCGGCCAGGACCTCCTCCACTCCCCTTTGAGAGGAGAAGGCCGACTCCCTGACGCCTTCGGCTATGAACCTGAGGGCCAGATCGATCCTTCGAAGGGGCGAAACGTCGACCGAAAGGTGGTACACGACGCCACCGTAGCTTATCCTGGTCGTGTCCTCATTCGGGGCCGCGTTCTCCACGGCCTTAACTAGGACCTGCACCGGGTTGTCGCCGGTCTTCAATTCGACTATCTCGAGGGCCGCCCGTACGATGTTCATGCTCTTCTGTTTCTTTCCGGCCATCCTGCCGGTGTTCTTGGCATATTTCCTCCCGAAGTGCATGAGCGAGTTGGCCAGCCTTTCGACGATGTTTACATCTGCCTTCCCGAACTTCTTGTGCTCATGGCGCCCATGAGTATGAGGTATCACCGAAGGCCTGAGAGAGAGGACCCTTTGTAGGCCCACATCGGTGACTTCCACGTCTGCAACGTCCCATTTCCCGAACAGAAGGACCTTGCCGACCACGAGACGTCTACCTCTTCGGCTTCTCCTTCCGCCCGACGACCAACATGCCCAGCGAAACGCCGTTGACGGTGGAGACCTGCCATCGGACGCCGGGGATGTCCCCCATGGCCCTTCCCTGGGACCCGCCTATCCCCTCGATGACGACTTCGTCGTGCTCGTCGACGTAATTCAGGGCGCCGTCGCCTGGAAGAAATGCCGTGACCTGCTTCCCGTTCTTGACGAGCTGCACGCGAACGCACTTGCGGATTGCCGAGTTGGGCTGCTTTGACTCCACGCCCACCTTCTCGAGCACGATGCCCCTAGCCTGTGGCGAGGCTTCAAGGGGGTCAGCCTTTTCGTCCAGCTTCAGCAGGCGACGCTTGTAGTATTTGTTGGACCAGCGGTGCGCCTGCCTGCGGCTTTGAAGCTTCCGGGCGGCGAACTCCCCTCTCGGCGACTTGTGAGCCACGCTTTAACCATCAACCCGCCGATATACGTCCATATAAGATTTAGGCCTCAACGCCCCGTTTCACTGGGTGATTATGTGGATGTGCTCGATTCCGAAGTACCGCTTCGCGAGTATCCTGGCCCTCTCGGCGTTCCTTCCTCCCCTCCCTAAGACGGCACCTTTGTTCTTCATTGAAACGGTCACGATGCCCACCCTCGAGCCGTCAGCCTTCTCGTTGACCTTGGCGTCGATGACGTTCCTCGTGCCGAGGGCGTTCTTGATGAACTCCTTTGGGTCGTCTGAATACTCGACCAGCTCGATGGGCTTGGCTAGGACCTCTTCAAGGTTGGCTATCGTCTGACCCTTCTTCCCGATGGCTTGACCCATGAACTCCCTCTCGAGGACGAAGATGATTCGATCGCCGGCCGGATCGATGACGCAGTCCCTCGAGCTGACACCGGTTACGTTCTGGAAAACGGCCATCAGGCCGAGCTCTTCGGACGTGAGCTTTATTTCAGGCGACAAACCAACACCGCAATCCCAAACAAACGAGACTCGTGTCGCTGCCTATTCTTTAAGCCTTTTGCTCGGGGGCCTCCGGAGCCCCGATGCTGAGGAGCTTCCCGATGTCGGCGTCTCCAGCGCTCTTTATGGATAGGACCTTCACCGGGAAGGCCCTTCCCGCGGCCGCTCCGAGCTCGATGGCCGAGCCCTCGAAGACAGCCAGGGGCACTTCGGCGTCCTTACAGGCTTTGTCGACTTCCTTGACTTCGTCGCTCCTCAGGGAGCTGGACACGATCACGAGTTTGGATGACTTGAGGGTGCGCAGGCTGGCCCGCTCGCCCAGCACGACCTTGCCCGACTTCATCGCTACCTTGACCAGAGACGCGATAGCCTTGCCGTCCGTGTTCACTCGCCACCTTTCATGTAGATGTCGACCATCCCGGTGCCAACTGGTATGGTGGAACCCACAATAACGTTTTCGGTGACGCCCTTGAGCTCCTCGGTTTCTCCCCTCGCGGCGGCCTCGGCCAGCGTCGGGACCGTGATCTCAAAGGCCGCCCTGGCCAGCACGCTGGTCTTGGAGCCCGCTATCCCGTGCCTTCCGATCTGTTGGAGGACCCCCTTACTCGTCATAAGGTCCGAGACCAGAAGTATGTGCCGCACGTCCACTTCCAAGCCCTGCTCGTCCAGCGTGTTGAGTATCTCCCTCACTATGGCGTTTCTGGCGGCCTCGATGCCGAGGTTCATCGCTATCTCGTAGATGTTGTTTGTCGTGGTCCTGGTCGAGTCGACTCCGTTCATCTTGAGCACCTTTCCGAGGTTGGAACCGGCGGTCTGGACCATCCATTCCTCGTCCTTCTGGACCACGGAGACGCTGAAGATACCGGGGACGCCCTTGACCCTTGTGTTCATGGACTTGTCCCGTACGCTGACGGACGCCTGGTCCTCGAAGTTGTCCACGAGTATCTTGAAGTACCTTCCCTTCTCGTCCACCTTGGTCTTGTTCTTGGGCGACTTTATGACCGAAAGTATGGTCTCCATGGTGCAGGCCCTCTCCGCCATCCGTTCCGGGTCAAGGACGAACTCGAAGCCTATCTCTTCGTAGTCCCTCTTCACCTGCTTGACCAGGTCGCCGACTTTGGTGAAGAGTATCTCCCGGGCCACCTCCAGCGCCTTCTCCTGGCTGGCCCTGTGCTCCTCGTCTAGGAAGACGTCCATGGTGGGAGTGCTGGGCTGCTTCCTCGCGTCGACGAGCTCGATGAGCCTGGGGAGGCCCAGGGTGACGTCCCTCTCCCTTACGCCTGCAAAGTGGAAGGTCCTGAGGGTCATCTGGGTGCCCGGCTCGCCTATCGATTGGGCTCCGACGACCCCCATGGCTTCGCCGGGCTCCACCAGCGCCTTCTTGTAGAGCGAAACCGTAGCCTCGCAGACGGCCTTCGACGCCTTCTTGCTGAGCTCGCCCTTCTTGAGGGCCTCTTCGAGCTCCTCCGCGAGCCTGGGGTTGAGCCTGTTGGCGTACCCCTTGACAAGGGATTTCGCTTCGCTTTCCTTGATTCGGGCAGTGGCCTTCTCGTCCAGGAGCTGCTGCGAGTCTATGAGCCGATCTACGTTGACGGCCTTCCCGTGGTCGCTCTTGGTGGGGTCCACTCCGTCCTCCCCGTAGACGAACTGGATGACGTTTCCCTGAGGGTCCCTCACCGTTGAATCATACTCGACCCTGACGTGTTCCATGGCGTTGACGAGCCTCCTCTGCATGTAGCCGCTCTGCTGCGTCCTGACGGCCGTGTCCACGAGGCCCTCCCTGCCGCCCATGGCGTGGAAGAAGAACTCGATGGGGTCAAGGCCTTCACGATAGTTGGATTTGACGAATCCGTAGGCGTCGGGGTTCTTCTCGAGCTGCTTGAAGTGAGCCAGCGCCCTATGATAGTAGCCCCTGGTGATGCGCTTCCCACGGACCGACTGCTGCCCGACGGTGGCGGTCATCTGGCCAAGGTTGAGCGAAGAGCCCCTTGCTCCTGTCTTCGCCATGACGATGCCCGAGTTGGTGTCGGGGAGGCTTTTCTCCACGACTCGCCCTGCATGGTCCCTGGCCTTGCTAAGCTCGCTCATTATGTACTGCTCGAGGGCCTGCTCGGGCTTCAGCCCCTTGATAAGGGGCAGCTTGCCGGCATCGTACTTCTTGTGCAGGTCGTCGACGTTGGTGTAGGCGTCCTTGATTATATCGTCAATCTCCTTGACGGCCTCGTCGCTGAGCTCCAGCTCGTCGAACCCGAAGGAGAAGCCGACGGAGGTTATGTAGGCCCTCAGTATCCTCAGCGTCGAGTTGAGGAATGACCTCGCCGCATCCGTACCGTAGTCCTTGACGATCCTGTGAAGGATCGTGTCAGGCTCTTCGGCGCCGATCGAAGCTTTGTCGATGACCCCGGACTCCAGGATGCCCCCCTTCACGACCACGTCCTTGCCCTTCTTGCCGCCCTTCGCCTTGAACCACTTCGACGTCAGCACGTAGTTGAAGTCCTTCGGGAGGAACAGGCTGAAGAGCTGCTTGCCGCTGTAGAGCTCCTCGGGCTCCTTCTTCTCAGGGGGCGGAAGGTCGCCGCTGTAGCCTCCAGCGTAGGCCAGGTTGCTGAACTGGGTCTTGGTCAGGTAAACGCCGTCCCTGGTGAGCAGGAAGGCAGCCGTAAGGAAGTCCCTTATGGCCCCTATGATGGGGCCACCGTATCTCGGCGAGATGAGCTGGTCTTGGACCCGCATCAGGGTGAGGGCCTCCGACCTAGCCTCCTCTCCCTGGGGGACGTGCAGGTTCATCTCGTCTCCGTCAAAGTCGGCGTTGTACGGGGGACAGACTGCTGGGTGGAGCCTGAAGGTCCTGTAGGGGAGCACCTTCACGAAGTGCGCCATTATGGACATGCGATGCAGGGAAGGCTGGCGGTTGAACAGGACGATATCTCCGTCGCTAAGGTGGCGTTCCACGATGTAGCCTGGGGCCAGGGCCTCACTGATGGCCGCCCTATCACCGGCGAACTCGAGGCGAATCTTGACGCCGTCGGGACGTATTATGTAGTTCGCGCCAGGGTGGGCCGTAGGCCCGTTGACCACGAGCTTCTTGAGGTGCTCGATGTTCCAAGGCGCCACCTTCTCGGGGACGGTCAGCTTCTTCGCGACCTCCACCGGGACGCCCACCTCCGATATGTCGAGCGACGGGTCGGGGGAGATAACCGTTCGGCTGGAGAAGTCGACCCTCTTGCCGGAGAGGCTCCCCCTGAAGCGTCCTTCCTTCCCCTTGAGCCTCTGGCTGATGGTCTTCAGCGGCCTCCCGGACCGGTGGTGGGCCTGCGGGATGCCGGAGACCTCGTTATCGAAGTAGGTCGTAACGTGATACTGTAGGAGGTCGACGAGGTCCTGGACGATGAGGGGCGGCGTCCCTGACTCCTTGCTCTCCCTGACCCTCTGGTTGACCCTCAGTATGTCTACGAGCTTGTGGGTCAAGTCGTCTTCAGACCTGATGCCGGTCTCCAGTGTGATTGATGGCCTGACCGTGACGGGCGGAACGGGGAGGACCTGGAGGACCAGCCATTCAGGCTTGGCCGACTTGGGGTCGAAGCCCAGGAGTATCAGGTCGTCGTCCAATATCCTCTCCATCCTCTCCCTTATCGCGGCGGGGAGGAGGCGGACGGCTCCACCTTCGTCGTTTATCTCATGGAACAGATGAGGCTTCGTGAACTCGACTTCGAGCTTCTTCTTGCCGCAGTGAGGGCAGACCTTAGCCTTCTTCGCCTTGGCGACGATCTCCTTCGATATCCTTTCTACGATGTTGGGGGTGGTGTATCCCTTCGCTGCGATTTGCTCGCGGTAGGCCTTGACCTCGTCCTCGGGAAGGAGTATCCTTCCGCAGCTCCTGCAGGTGGCAACCAGCAGGGTGTGAGTGATGGTCACGAAGGCCACGTGGAGGACCGGCTCGGCCAGCTCGATGTGGCCGAAGTGGCCGGGGCATCGTGCGCTCGTGTTTCCGCAGGTCCCACACTTCTGGCCTGGCTCCAGCACCCCCAGACGGCTGTCCATCAGGCCCCCCTGCACGGGCATGCCGTCCTCGTCGTAGGTTTCGGGGACCGTTATCTCGACGGTCGAGTATTTCCTGACTTCTGAGGGAGAGAAGACGCAGAACCCGATTCCGCCGACGGTCTTTATCGCTTCTTCCAACTCAATGCACCTCTATACCTTGTCCTTCAGCTGCAGACGTGGGGCGATGACGAGGCTCATCATCTCCTGGAGGAGAAGCTTGAAGGCGTAGGCGACGGTGACTGTGGAGATCTTGCCCGCATCTCCGTCGACCTTGCAGACGTACTTGCGCTGCCTCGAGTCGTAGTAGGCGATGAGC
>CAYYVT010000036.1:0-1908 GCA_964475215.1 uncultured Nitrososphaerales archaeon | reverse complement strand
TTGATCGTCGTGCTCTTCCCGGCGCCGTTGGGGCCGAGAAAGCCGAAGATCTCCCCACGCTTTATGTCGAAGCTTATCTCGTCCACCGCCTTCATCTGCCCGAAGGCCTTGGTGAGCTTCTCGACCACTACTACGCTTTCGGCCGTTGGCCTCTCGACCTCGGCCGTCGAACCGGAAACCATCTGGCTCATTCTCGAAACGGAGTCGAGCCAAATGCGGCCATATAACCTTGTAGCAAGTTCTCCCTAGCGAGGTTGCAAATTCCGTCGACGAGGGCTCAAAGTGAGCTGAGGTATCATCATCCTTCAGATACCCTAGTGGATATCATTGCCCCCGAAGAAGTGTCCTTCGGGCCGTGTTATTAATGGATGTGACGAAGGCCCCTACGGGGGAGCTACTCCCTCATGCGGCGCTCGATGAGGAGGCCCGCACCCACCCCGGCCGCCAGCACGGCCAGGACCACATACCCGGGGAACTCCGGCGCCGGCTGGACGACGATGACCCTCCCGGCCATGTCGTGGTACTGGCAAGCGTAGGTGAAGTTGCCAGCCACCGTGAAGGTGTAGGAATACGAGTTGTCGGGCCCGAGGTCGCCCGAGTTGAAGTACACCGTCTGGTTCGGGTCTGACGTCACGGTGTGCGTCATGCTCCCCTGGTTGTTCCACGTGACCGTGTCGCCGACGTTTATGGTGATCGTGGCCGGAGAGTAGAAGTCGTCTCCGACTGTGACGTCCCAGGTCTGCGCAGCCCTAGCCGGACGCACTGCCTGAAACCCTGCGAAAGCGGACACTGACAGGAAAAGCATCGCGGCGACCAGTAAAAGAGATGAAGCGGCCCTACTCCTTCCTCTACGAACCATCTCCACTCCACGCTCATTCACCGGTATTTAACCCGTATTTCGCTTCCACAGGCGTCTGAAGGCGCCAAGTGGGGTCGGCATGGCCCCCGACCCCTCGCGGCGTCCCGCTTCGCCGCCCCGTCGATTGGTTCTCCAAATGGTTTCAGGGGCGTCCGCCAGCGGCGTTCCATTGAAGGAACTCAAAGTTTCGGCGCAAAAACTTATCTATAATCATCCCGAGTTTCGAAGAGAAGGCGCACTTCTAATGCCTGAGCAGCATGACGCCAAGACCTACGCCGTGATGACCGCGGGCGGCGGCATCGGCGGCATGGCCTTCGTCGGCAAGATCAAGGAGTTCATCGAAAAGTCCCCCGACGGCCCCATGGGCTTCCTGGTCAACTGGGGGAGGCTCTACTCCCTCTGGCCCGTCCACCTTGAAACGGCCTGTTGCACTCCTCCTGACACTGTCGTGCTGGGTGACGACAAGCCCATCTCTGAATTTCAGGTCGGCGACAAAGTAACAGGTGCAAGCGGGCAGGTGGCGGTTCGCAAGACATTCCAGCGTGAGTTCGACGGAGACCTGATCAAGGTCACCGGAAGGGGGATGCTGCCTATTTTCGTGACCCCCGAGCACCCGCTGCTTACGAAGGAGCTGAAGGTGCGGGGCGGCCACGGCATGTATCAGCGGAGCCAGGTCTGGAAGCCCGCTGGAGACCTGAGGAGCTCTCCTATCACATTCGTCGGAGGACGTTCCACCTATCCCAACGGCGAACACGATTGCCTCATGATCCCCCGGGCCAAGGGGTCCGTGGACGATCGGGAGATCCCCCTTCACAAATACGCGACGAGCCGAGGGCTGAACATAGTGAGGGGGCGGGGCATGAACCCGCCGCTGAGCTTCCCCCTCACCGTCGAGACCGCCTGGCTTCTGGGGGTCTACACAGCCGAAGGATGGTCCACCGAGAACCACGACGTCTGCTTCTCGTTCGGCCATGGCGAGGCGTCGCTGATCGCCCAGGCTTCGAACATAGTGAGGTTCCTGGGCTATTCGCCGTACGTCAAGGTCAGGG
>CAYYVT010000035.1:0-18409 GCA_964475215.1 uncultured Nitrososphaerales archaeon | reverse complement strand
CACCTTCGCGCTCAACGACGCGTTGTTGAGGCCGCCAAAGCCTCCAACAGGAGGTGTGCCGGCCGACGACACGAAGTTGCCGCCGCTGTCCACCGAGAAGATCGTGTAGAATGCCCTGCCGATGTAGAACGCCGACGTACTGACGTTCAAAAGAGCGTTGACAGGAGTCATCGGTTGGACAGATGCGTTCGCTGGGTTGAATGCCCACACGGTGTTGTTGTCAGTTCCGCTTCCACCAGCATAGTAGGGGACGAGCACGTTGTCGTCCGGCATTGCGAAAGTCCATGTGAATGTTCCCGTGGCGCTCGCCGTCTGCAACGAACTGCTCTGTTCTAGCATTCCACCTACGGCGTTGGCAGGCGCAAGGACTGAAACGTTGACCGTCGAGCCCGCGCCCCATGCGACCCCGCTAACCGTTATCGGGACGCCAGCGCCTACGGGTGCGCTAGAGGTAGCAGTCGGAGAGATGGCGATGTTCGGGAGTATCTGGACCTGCTGGGCCGTTACGATGGTCGGAGTGGTTGTGCCGTCGAAGATCTTGACATAGTAGAAGCCTCCCGCGATGGTATAAGGCACCGGGAAGATGACCTCGGCTACGCCCGCAGTCGTCGTTCCATAGTAGAATGCTGGAGAGTTGGTACCCGTGTAGGGAAGGCCATAGGCGGCATTGTTGAATGTCACCGAAGTGATGGTCCCTAAGGTGACCAAATTGGCTACCGAAAGGAGTCCCGAAAACAGCGTGTCAGTCGACGAGTTGATCGGGTTGGCGAAGCCGCTCGTGGTCAGGTACAGCTGGAATTGTGAGCCGGTGAACGTGACGCCGGACAGGTTGATAGCTATGTAGACGGTGCCGGATGTGGCGACGCCGTCCTGGTAGAGGGCGATGTTGGTTCCCGCCCTAGCCGAGACGTTGTACAATGCCTGAGTGAATGCTGACGCGGCCGTCAGGGTTGACGCATTTCCAAGGTATGCGGCACCCGAAACCGCGTGAACTGGTATTACTGCGAATGTGCTTATTACGAAGAGTGCTATCAGTAGTATGCTCTTATATGGTTTCATCTAGGTTTATTCACCTATCGTAAGCTAAACAGGCCCCCGGTTCCCTTATAATACTTGTGGACAAGAGTTCTACATCAAGATGGTCTAAGAAAGTTGTCAAAGTGCCCCTTTCGCGGTCTAGGGCCGGCAGACACACTCGGTTAACATCTTCTAACTATCGTCTCAACGTTCAGACCATGCGAGGTGGGCCTGCAAGCACACTTGAGAATAAATAGGAGGGGCGACGACGGGCGGGAAAGCTGTCTACGGCGGGCGTCTATCCATGATCGCTTGAGTCTCTCACTGTGGAGGCGGGACGGACGTACCGCTGCTCGCCCCTCCCTGCGCCCCTGTTGGCTCCTCCTTCTTGGGCTCCTTGGGGCTCCCCCTGGTCGCGATCGCGACCATGGCGACGATCAGGGCGAGGACGGCCACTGCGACGGCCACGTAGAACTCGTAGGTCAGCGTGGTGTTATTGCTGTTGGCCGTGGAGAGCTGCTGGGTCAACGTGGCGATGCTTCCCTGGGCCGAGCTGACTTCGCCCTGTAGGGAGGCGGCGCTTGCCACCGCCGAATTGACCTCGTCCGTGAGCGACGAAATCGTCTTGTTGGCAGCTATCGCGTTGTTGTCGGTGCTGAACTGGGTCGTCGCGGCGGTGCTCATTCCGTCGGACTGCTGCGCTACCACTTGAAGGGTGTGCACGCCGTCAGCTATGGTCGTCGTGTCCAGCTGGTAGGAGATGGAGGAGGTGGTGGAGTTGAAGCTACTAAGTAGGGTCCCATCCAGATAAAGTGACAGGGAGGACACCTGCTGGCCGCTGACTGTGGCGGCTATGGCTATAGTTCCCTGGTAGGTCTGGCCCCCGGCCGGGCTCTGCACCGTGATGATTGGAGGTGCTGGAGAGAGGGACCTTACCACTGAGGAGTTGAGGAGGACCTGAGAGCCCGTGAGCTGGAGTGAATCGAGGCTCGACTGGAGTAGCACGATGGTGCTGTTCTGGGCGACGATGGCCCCTCCGTAGACGGACTCAAGCACGAGGTGGGTGTTGATTGCCGTGAGCGTCCCCTGTATGAGCGAGGAGGAGATCGTGACGTTCCCTCCCTGGATCGTGTTGTTCTGGAGGAATACGTCTCCCGCCAGGACGGGCTCGTTGGTTATCATGGTGTTGTTGAAGGCGACCTCGTAGATCTGAGGGAGAGCCCCACCTGAGTAGTAGATGTAGGGGACGATGGAGAAGGGCTGCTCCGCCGAAAGAACGGAGGTCGTCGGGGTGCCGTCAAACGAGATGCCAGTAACGTATGCCTCGTAGGGGCCAGCGTAGTAGAAGGAGTTGTCGTTGACGCCACTTAAGGACGCGGCGTCATATGGGGAAGGAAGGGTGATCTGGCCGACCCATCTGTTCTGGGTGGGATCGTACTGCAGGGGAGTGAGCTCGGAGTTGGCGTATTCGGAGTGTATGATGTAGGTGTAGGTGTCGTCCAGCTCCTCGGGGTAGATCAAGGCCGTGTATTCTCCGTATCTCACCTCGGTACCGTTGGGGTAGGCGATGTTCGCCACTATCTCCACGTTCTGTCCTTCGTAGAGGAGCGAAGACGAGAGCGTTATCGAGGGCGTCGAAGCCGCGCCTGAGACAAGGATCTGGCTGAAGAACAATCCAAAGAGGGTCCCGCCAGCCGAATAGGAGGCGTAGCTCGCGTTGAGGATGATCGTATAGAGGCCGGGCGGCGCGCCCGCGGGCACCGCCAAGTAGCCGTTTATGTTGGTCGCGCCTGAATTGCAAATGCGAAGCGCTTCGCCGCAGGCCTGAAGGCTCAGGGTGGCCGTTGATTCCACTGCTCCCGTGGGAGTAAGAAGCGTCGCCGTCACGTTGGAGCCCACCGGAACGTCGCTGCCTAAAGTGAGGCCCGTCTCGTAGGACACGAGGTCGGCGAGGTTCACCGGTGCCACTAGGTTTGCCTGAATGAAGATCGATTGACCGGGTGCGACCGAGCCGGGCGAAGCAGCCACCTGAGTGTAGATGTAGCTTCCCTGAAGGTAAATCCCGTTCACGATGGGAAGGTAGGCGTAGGAGCTCCCGCCGAGCACGAGTACCATCGGACCGTAGGGATAGGTTCCGTTCATCACGCCGACGTTGAACTGCATCGTTGCGTTCCAGGCTAAGCTCAGGGCCGAGGCATTGGTGTAGGTGTTGGAGGTGATGGAATAGGGATCTATCTCCATCTGAATCGTCTGGTTGGCCAGGACGTTGCCCGACAGGTCCGTGGAGGTCACCTGGACGCTGATGGGCGAAAGGGTGCTGTACGGGTTGGTCGCCGTGGGATTGACGAAGGACGCTAGGTACCCGGCGAAGATCGTGTCGATCCCCTGCCCCGAGACGCCCGCCGAGGTCCCCGACACCGACACATAGGCGGGCCCCGATTCGTTGCCCTCGGTTACGTTGGCCTCCCACAAGCCTGCACTGGGGACATAAGCAAGCGAAGCCAACGGGACTGTCCCAGCCAGTGTTACCAAACTAGCTGTGAAGCTGCCCGACTTTACGAGGACGTTGCCGATCGTAGCCTGAGCGACGACCGTGTAGTTCTGTCCTGGAAGGAGCTCGGCCAGGGAGGTCCCGTTGGAGGTCTCGGCGTCAACTTCGACGCCCAAGCTAGGCTGCGTCAATGTCGACGCGTAGAGCGAGGCCAGCACACCGATGTTAGGCGCACCCCAGCCCGTGGCCAGGTTGTATCCCGATGACGCCGTCCAGGGGATTATGTAGCCTTGGGTGATGGGGGTGAAAGCCTTCGCGTAGGTCGTGGGATTGTCCCCCACGCTGTACAGGAAGGGGTTGATCGCCCCCAGTGGGCCACCGACAGACTGGGCTACGAGATCCAGAAGGCCAGCAAACAGTTGAGTTGATTCGGAGGTCCCCCCTTCGACTATGACGCTTCCCGAGTTGACGATGTAGGTCCCCGGATCCGCGCCCGCTTGGGCGGAGACATCTGGGTTGAGCCGCCCATTGGGGTAGGAGGAAGGCACCTGCTGGCTCTGCTGGTACCATGGCCTGGGCTCGAAGATGCTGACTCCTCCGCCCCCTCCGCCGTAATTGACGCCGTTGGGGACGAACCCTATGTTGGACCAGGCGGTCTGAACGAAGGAGGAGGTGCCACCAGCTGCTGCGGATATGTAGGTCTGGGTCCCACCGACGGAGGTCACAAACGGAGAGGTCGCCGGGTACTCGGGCGTCCCCTCAGGGCCGGAGCTGTAGCCGGACCCTCCGGCGTCTCCCGATGACGCGGTGAAGGTGATTCCCTCCAGGGAACCCAGGGCGTAGTACTGGTCGGGCATAAGGGCGTTGAGCGCAACAAACGAGGGCCCCCCGAAGTAGTACGATTCGGAGAAGTACCATTCCGGCGTGCCGAAGCTCTGCCCCAGCGTCGTCACGGTTCCGTCCTGCACTATCACCGAGAGGGCGTCAGCCAGGGTCAGCGCGCCGTTGGCAACGTACAGCTGGACCGCCGCACCCGGAGCCATGGCGTGAGATATCTCGACATCCAGAGAGATCTCGGTGCTCCACCCCTCGCTCACCCCCAAGTTCGGGGCGTAGGGTCCGATCGGGGTTATCGTGAAGGTGGGGTTGCGGAAGCCGAAAATCTGATCGAAGGTCTGAAGGTCGGTGGTTATGGTCGGGGACCCGTAGAAGTCGAGAATCCCGATGGTCTGTCCCTTTCCTGTGAAGCCGCCGTTGTACAGGGAGGTGGCGTTGTAGACGGCCTGCAGGGAGTTGGCCGTCAGGCCCCCTTCCGTGAAGGTGACCCCAGATGTGGAAGAACCGGAGCCCTCCAGGGCGGGCTTGTTGTAGATGAAGGTCGCGTTGGAGGCGTACAAGTACGCTCCGTCAAAGGTCGAAGGTCCCCCGGACACGTAATATGAGGAGGTCCCGTTCGTGTATATGTCGACGGTGGTCCCGAAGGCGCTATGCATCTGGGCGGCTGTCCCCTCCACGACGATGTCGGAGTCGAGGCCCGTCAATTCGACGCTCAGGCCGGTTCCCTCGACGTACTGCAGAAGCGAATTGAAAGTGTCGGTAGGTAGGAATTCGTCCTGGATTTGCTGCGCCGTAAGGAAGTGCCTGAACAGCGGCGAAGACGGATCGGAGATCTCCTTAGCCAGGGCGTCAAGGAGTCCGACGTTTCGCAGTGGAATGGACAAGCTCACTAGGACGGGCATGTCCGAAGGCGCCTGGGAGACGAAGCTGTATCCCGTATAGGGGGTGGGGGTGGCCTCAGGGGTAACGTAGGAGAACGCGACGTTAACCCCAGAGGTGATGAGGCCGACCGAAGCCAAGGCGAGGACTAATATCATCAAACAGGACAGCGTCCGAGCGGCGGTCGACATTCTAGCGGAGCCCGATCTAAACACAAGCCCAGCCATCTTGAAGCATAATATATGGATTGTCGGCGAAACGCAGGAATTCCTGGCCACGAGCTTGATTAGGGGAATTTGGTATAGACAAGTCCGACAGATTGTATGGTTCCGCCAGCTCCGGTCCAAATCTCGCCTTTCGCGGTTCCTGCAGGCGTTCAACCAGTTGAACGAGACGGCCTCAATCGTTCAAAACCGCGGAGTTATATCCTGCCTGCCTGCAGAAGACTCCGATGAGTAGCCGCAAGAGCGTGCTCGGCTCCGCCGCTGTAGCCGTAATACTTGCTCTTGCCGTCTTGGTGGGCGGCACCATCGCCGGGGTCATCCCAGGGTCAGGGGTGATCACGGGGAGCAAGGGGCCGCCGAATAGTGGCGGGAACGGGACGCTTCTTGCCACTGGAACCATTTCGATAGTGGCGACCGACCCTCCCCAGGTTCCCGATGGAGTGACGTCGATGCTCGTGACCTACAGCTCGGTTGCGGTTCACATGGCTTCGGCTGACTCGCAGGCAGGCTGGGTCGAGCTCAATGCCTCGGGGACCTTCGACTCCTTGAAACTGATTAATTCGACTGAGACGATCGCCTCCGCCAATGTCCCCAGCGGCCTCTATGACATGGTCCAGGTGCAGCTATCCTCTGTAACGGCGACCCTTAACGGGATAACCTATCTCGCCGATGTGCCATCTAACGTAATCAACGCGACGATTGGGGGAGGGGTCGAAGTCAACGGGTCTCAGCCAGCTGCCGCGCTCGTGGATTTCACGCCGACGCTGCTCAATTCCGGGACGACCGCAGCTCCCCATCTAGTGCTGAACGCCGCATGCGAAGTGTTCGCCCTTTCACCATCGGAGACGGCGGTCAACATGTCGGAGGTTGGTTCCATGTCAAACCTCACCACGACGCCCTGGTGGCCCGTACTTCAGGAGAACCACACCGCCTCCATTGAGATCACCGGCGCGACGATCACCACCAGCTCTCTCATGGTTGCCGTCAAGAACGACGGCGCTTTGAACGAGACGCTTAGGTTCGTGATAGCGACCCCATTGAACGCCTCGGTCCTTCCCACAGTGCAGCCGTCGAAGGGCTATTCGCCGGTCTACTCCATGCCCCCCATGGGCGGATCCTACGTCTTCGCCGTGCTCCCCAACGGGACCCTGTCACTGGTCTCGTCAAGCGTGATGATGGTGGGGACATCCGCGGTGTCTCCCGTCCTCATGGGGAAGGGATACAACCTCTCCGCCGGCCGCTCGGCGACCCTCTCATATGCTGGGCCCCTAGTCCTCGGCACCGGTGGCACGTCGATGCCGATGGAGCCCTCCTCAGGCGAGTACCAGGTTACGTTGATTGGGGACCTCGCTCAGGCCAGCGTCGTAATATCCACAAGCTAGAAAGCCTCATCGATGGAAGAGTCCCGAATTTATTAGTCAATATCCCAAACCATGTAATAGAAATTACATTTATAAGTAGGCTTTCTGCATCGGAAAGGTGGAGAGGAAACCGTAGTGAACAAATTCGATGAGATTGACATGAAGATTCTAAGGGAGCTGGTCATCGACGCAGGACAGTCGGTGCCCAAGCTGAGCAAGAAGATCCAAGTCAACCCTTCAGTGACATACAGCAGGATCAAGAGGCTCGTAAAGAAGGGGCTAATCAAGACGTTCACCGTCGAGGTGAATGAAGACCTCCTTGGGTGGAAGGTCCTCGCCTACGTCGGCGTCAATTCGGACGCGAAGGAACGAGACAGCGTCCTAAAGGAGCTGTTGGCCGAAGACGAGGTCCGCGAGGTGGCGGAGGTGACGGGGAGGTTCGATTTCCTTGTTACGATCAAGTCGAGAAGCTTGGAGGAGCTTCATAGCGTAGTCTCAAGCAAGATAGGGAACATCAGCGGGGTCCAGCATACAGAAACGTTCATCGCCATGAGGACCGGGCTCAGGCCTCCTTCCTACGTCTCGCCCACCTAGACAAGTATCCTGTCCAGCTCAGCGAAGCTCGGTTCGATGGTGGGCACAGGTCCCACCATCCTTCTGATCGAATCCAAATCCTTCAGGCCAGAGCCTGTAATCAGGACGACCACTCTATCACCGGGGTCGATGACGCCCGCCTCCTTCAGCTTTCGCGCCCCTGCGATGGCGGCAGCTCCGCTTGGTTCTGCGAAGATGCCTTCGTACCTTGCAAGGTCAGTTACAGCCTTAAGAATCTCTTCGTCAGAGACCGATTCGCCCAGCCCCTTCGTCTTCGAAACCCCCTCAATGGTTGAGTCGGCGTCCCATGGATAGGGGTCCTCCAGGCCAGATGCGATGGTGGAGGGATGGGCCTCCGCCTTGATCTCCTCAGCGGGGATGTTGGACTTCAGGGCCCTCACGAGTGCGGAGTTCCCCGAAGGCTGGATGGGGACGAGCCTAGGATATCCTTTGGCGAGTCCCACCTCGACGAGGTCTCTGAGCCCCTTCCAGAGCCCAGCCGCGAGGCAGCTCGACCCCGTGGGAGCCAGGAGCCAGTCGTATTCGCCCCAAAGGAAGCCCTCCGCGAGCTCGTAGGAGATCGTCTTCGGGCCCTCCACTTGGTATGGGTTGAACGGCCCGAAGCTGGGCGAAGGGTACCAGCCCTTCCGGCGGACTGCTTCCCGCATCATCATCACCGTAGGATCTTGGCCCAGCTCGATTCCCTTGACTTTGATGACCCTCGCCCCGAAGAGGGAGAGCTGGGAGACCTTCGCGTCGCTCACGGTGTCGAGGACGAATGCCACGACCTGTAGCCCCGCGCTAGCCGCATAGGCCGAAAGGGCGGCCGCGGCGTTGCCGCTGCTGGCCGTCGTGACGACCTTGACCCTCTTCTCCACGGCCTTGGACACGCTGACGGCCATGGCCCGGTCCTTGAAGGAGCCCGTAGGGTTCCTGGTTTCGTCCTTGAGGTAGAGGTCCCTCAGGCCGAGGGCTTCGCCAAGCCTCCCTGCCCTGATGAGCGGCGTTCCGCCTTCTCCCAGACGAGGGGCCATCTCCGCGCCGGCTGGGAGAAGCTCCTGCCAACGCCATACGTCCCTCGGCCTCTTGGCGAGGGCTTCCCTGGAAAGAGAGTCCTTCGCTCTTCCGTAGTCGTAGAAGATATCCAGCCTTCCCAGGTCGTCCTTCTCGCACATCACCGGAATTGCGGCAGGGTCGTACTTCGTGCCGCATTTGGAGCATCTCATCTGGACAACGAGGCTCATGGAGGTCCTCGCTTTCAAGCCGGTCACGGCCACTAATTATCTTTACATCGGAAGAGGGCAATGGCCCGAAGCCCAGGGCAAAACGTTAAATCGTCGCTCATTCGCTGCGATGGAGATTCCCATGAGGACGGCAGAGCTGGTTGGAAGGGACCTCCTGGCAACCCAGGATTGGAACAGGGACGAGCTGGAGCTCGCCATCGATTCGGCGATGCGAGTCAAGAAACTCTACAAGGAGGGCTCGCTGCCCGAGCTCTTCAAGGACAAGACGATGTTCATGCTCTTCTACAACACGTCCACAAGGACTCGCTCCAGCTTCGAGGCCGCCGCCACTATACTGGGAGGCCATTCACAGTTCATCGACTTCGCCAGCACCCGGGGCTCCGAAGGGGAGGCGGTGAAGGACGTCGCCAGGATGTATGAGAGGCTGGGCCACGTGCTCGGCATCAGGGTCCTAGAGGCGGCCGTCGACTACCTCTACGGAAAGGGCCACCAGGTCATCCAGGAGTACGCCGACAACTGCGACATCCCCACGGTATCCATGGCCGACGACATGTTCCACCCCACTCAGGCCATCGCGGACATGATGACGATAAAGGAGAAGATGGAGAAGTACGAAGGGAAGAAGTACGTGATCTCCTGGGCCTACACCCCGCACGTCCGAAGCTGGGGGAGCGTCCAGGACGAGGCGCTGATAGCGACGCGCTTCGGAATGGACGTCACGATGGCGTGCCCGCCGGGGTTCGAGCTCGATCCCACCATAATGAAGTGGGCAGAGGATAACGCGAAGGCCAACGGCAGGGAGTTCAAGGTCTCCCACGACTTCGACCGGTCACTCGAAGGGGCCCATGTGGTCTTCCCGAGGAGCTGGGCGAGCCATGAATGCGTTACGGTGGGAATGAACAGGTTCGGTAAGGACAAGGAGGCGTCCCTCCACGAGAAATACAGGGGATGGATCCTGGACCAGAAACGGCTTGACTCGATGGACAAGAAGGCTTTGGTGACTCACGTCCTCCCGGTGTTCAGGGGCCAGGAGGCTACGGACGAGGTGATGGACGGCCCCCACAGCGTGATCCTCGATCAGGCGGAGAACCTGCTCTACGTCAGGGCCGCGCTGCTCGCCCTCCTGACCGGGACCATGTGAACCCTAAAGCGTAGGCCTACCTGACGACGTGGGTGCCGCTCCTTCCTTCGACGGCGGCCTTCAGCTGGGTGAGCTCGGCGATTATGGCTTCGCTTCCACCCGCCTCCACGAACCTCATCGCCGCCAAGACCTTGGGGCCCATTGAGCCCGCCTTGAAGTGCCCCTCGTCATAGTACTTCTTCATCTGTCGAAGGCTCACCTTCCCAAGCTTCTGCTGCTGGGGGGTGCCGAAGTTTATCGCAGCGGCGTCGACGTCCGTGAGGATGACGAACTTGTCGGCGCCTATAAGCGAAGCGAGCTTCTGGCCCCCCAAGTCCTTGTCGATCACTGCTTCGACGCCGATGGCCGTGGTCCCGTCCTCGATGACGGGGATCCCTCCACCGCCGCTGGCTATCACGACGAAGCCTGCCTCCACCAAGGCCCTGATGGCCACCCTTTCAGCTATGATCTTCGGGTCGGGCGACGGGACGACCCTCCTCCAGCCCTTCCCCGAATCCTCCCTATAGACGAAGGCGGGGTGCAGGGAGGCCAACTTCTTTGCCTCCTCTTCCGTGTAGTAGGGCCCCACTGGCTTGGTGGGGTCCTTGAAGGCCTTGTCGTCCTTGTCGACGAGCATCCTTGTTATGACGGTGACCGCGTACTTGTCCATCCCCCTTTTCTTCATCTCATTCCTGAGCCCCTGCTGAATCATGTATCCGATGAAGCCCTGCGTCTCGGCGCCGCAGGCGTCCATGGGGAAGGGCGGCAATCCGCTAAGCTTCGAGCCCGCATCGTGGCGTAGCAGGTCATCGCCCACTTGGGGACCGTTGCCGTGTGTTATCACGACCTTATAGCCGTCCTCTATGAGGTCGGATATGGGCACCGCTGCCTGCCTCACGTTCTGGTACTGGGCTTCGAAGGTTCGCTGCTGGCCTCGCTGAAGGAGGGCATTGCCGCCAAGGGCTATGACTACGAGACCCCTTTCATCGGCCAAGAGAATATTACCGTCGGTCAAGCCCTTTCGGTTTGATTTAAGTGTTGAGAGGCCTGGGGAAGGCAGTACTAAGGTATGAGATTGAGCTGGAAGTCGAACGCTGTTCTGCCCGAGATTCGAGCCGTCTTCAGAGCTTTTCCTAGTAAGGCCTCCGATGAAAGATAGATGCTCTCCGCCGGGTGGGACAAGGCGTAGGCTGGCCTTCCGCCATGCAAATTTTCTATCTTCAGAGCTTTATGCTCGGCGAAGGCAAGCAGAATCTGATGAAGGAGAAATTAAGCAAAGGGGGAGCTCTCCATCGGGTTAGACGAAAGCGAAATCTGCGAGCCTCCACAGATTAGACTATGCGTTAGCGAATCTCGCAAAAAAAGTGATGAAATAAAATGACTAGTGGCTGGCGTAGTAGATTTCGTTCGACAACAGCGTAGCCTCGACACCGCCTCCGGTTTCGTAGTAGTACTCAAGCGGCATGGTTGACGCATAGACCTTCCCGAATGCTAAGGTCCACACGAAGTAAGTGGGGAAGCCGGCCGAGTTAGTAATCAGTACCAACGCGTTCGAAGGAACGCTAGTGAAGTAGTCGTGGGAGGCATAGTTGCCGCTGATGGGGGAAGAGACGCCGGTTAGGACGGGGTTAGACCCAACGACATAGTTGGTAGGGTCGTAGGAGAATACCTCCCCTACGTTGAACATCAATGGGAAGAACACGGGGCTCGTCCAGAAGCCGCCGTTATATCCTTCATCGACGCCGTGAATGACCAAGTTTCCTCCTCCCTCCACGAACTTCAACAGGTACAGCCTCAGCCATCCGCTAGTCGCCAACGTGTTGTAGTAAGATTGCGGCTGGTCGCCCGCGAAGATGATGAGATGATAGCTGAATATCATGTTGACGTTTGAAACCAGCTGGGTCGAGGTGACGACATCAAACGAAACGCCATTGGCGGTGAGGGCCATTTGATCGGCGGTCGCGCCATAAGTGCTAAAGGGGCTAGCATCAAGCACCAAGAGAGCCCTTCCCACAGGGGGCGCTGAGGCTAAGGCAGACGAAACAGGGACTAACATAAGTCCTACAAGGAGAAGTGCGAGGACAGAGAAAATCCGCTTCATTGCGTCCTAGATGGCTTCTCTTCGTGTATATATACATTTGTTTTCTGAGAAAAAGGGAAGGAATGCCCATAAAAACGCCTGCCCCAGACTTCGCTCTATCGGAGTTACATCCAATCCGCGACGGCGTGTAGAATCTGTCAACATACTAGATCGCTGGGCGCGTGCGTTCGGAGATGCTCGCTGGAACGGTGGAATCTACTTGTCCGAGTATCAACCATCATTCGTTGTCGATAAAGTCGCTAGGCGGAGGTATGTCGGGGGGAAGGCCTTTGCGCTTTCGTATCTCTGCGATTATGCTCCTCAGGAGGGATGATGGCACGGGCTGCCAGGCCTTGAAGTACATGTTCCACATGGCCTTCCCCGCCGTCGCTCCCCTCATGACTTCGCTCAGGTCGAAAGTCTCCGATGATGGGATTTCCCCCTCGACGACGGCGAGGATCTCCTTCTGCTCGATGTTGATGAGCTTCCCCCTCTTAGCCGAGAGGACGCCTGCGACGGCGCCTATCTGGTCGATGGGGCACTTCACCTCGATGCCCTGCACGGGCTCCAGCAGGACCGGGTTGGCCAGCAGCATGGAGCCGAGTATGGCCCTCCTGCTGGCGGGCATGAGCTGGGCGTAGGTCCTGTGGGCAGGGTCCTCGTGTGGGACGAAGTGATGGAGCACGACCTTGACGCCTCTGCAATACTCATAGGCCAGCGGCCCGTTGTTCATGACGTCCACGAAGCCCGCCCGAATCGAGTCCATGGACTCCTGGAGGAACTGGACTCCCTTGGTCTCTTCGATGAGGATGTTCCCCTTCTCGTCGATGGCCTGGACGCTCCTCGCCTCGTCGCTGTCCCATCCCGCCTCCTTCAGGATCTTCGCGACGGCCTTCTTGTCGACGTTCTCGCTAATCTCCCCCGTCCTGATCTTGTTGACGACGTCGCTCTCCAAGGGCTCGACCCTCATGAATATCTTGTTGTGCCTGTTCGGGCTCTTCGACATCACCGGCCCCGCCCTGCCCATTATGGTCTCGCGGTAGTTGATCAGGGGCTGGCTCGTGATTATGTCCAAGCCCTCCCTCTGCAGCAGGGTGGTCGCGATTTCGAGGTGGAGGACGCCCATGCCAGCCATCAGCGTCTCTCCAGATTCCTCGTTGATCCTGACTATGAGGTTGGGGTCTTCGATGTGCATCCTCTGGAGGGCTTCGACGAGCTTGGGCAGGTCGCGTGGGTTCTTGGCTTCGACGGCGACGGTGACCACTGGCTCCGAGACGTACTTGATGCCCTCGAACTGCTCAATGCCCTTGATGCTGCTGAGGGTCTCGCCCGAGCGTGCGTACTCTAGGCCCAGAAGGGCTGGGATGTTCCCGGCGGGGAGGACCCCCACTATCTCCCTTAGGAAGCCCATGTACATGTTGACGCTCTGAACCCTTCCCTCCCTGTTCACGGAGAGCAGGTTCACCGAATCTCCATCGTGAATGGTGCCGCTGAAGAGCCGCCCCGTCGCGACTAGGCCAGCCTGCGGGTCCACCACGACATTGGTCACCATCATTACGATGGGGCCGTTGTCGTCGCATTTGACCAGGGCCTGGCCCACCTCGGAGTTGATATCCCCCTTCCAGATCTTGGGGATACGGTACGCCTGGGCTACGTGGGGCGGAGGATGATGGCGCACCACCATCCCCAGGACGGCCTCATGGAGGGCCACCTTTTCTCCCAGAGACTTGGGGTCACCGGAAGTGTACGCGTCGTAGACGTCCTTGAACCCAATCCCGGCACTCTTGGCCATGTCGAGCGTGAACCCCCATCTGTCCTTCGCGCTCCCGAAGGCTACGCTGTTGTCCTGGATGGAGACCTTCCACTTGTCCCTGAACTCGGGCTCGGCGTAGACGGTGATCAAGTTGTTGAACTCGGCGATTATGTTGGCGAGCCACGTCTGCATCCTGTCGGGGGTGAGCCTGAGCTCCTTCACCAGGCGATCGATCTTGTTGATGTAGAGGACGGGCCTCACCCTCTCCTCCAGTGCCTGGCGAGTCACGGTCTCGGTCTGGGTCATTACGCCCTCGACCGAGTCGACCACGACGACGGCTCCATCGATGGCCCTGAGGCTTCTCGTAACCTTCCCGGTGAAGTCGATGTGCCCGGGCGTGTCGATCATGTTGAAGACATAGGGAGTCCCCTTCTCCTCGTAGTATAGCGTGACGTTGGCCGCCTTGATGGTCATCTGCCGCTGTTGCTCGAGCTCCATGTAGTCGAGCGCAAGGGCCTGACCGGCGACGCTGGGGCTGAGCATCCCGCAAGCTGCCAATAGAGAATCGCTAGTCGTGGTCTTCCCGTGGTCAACATGCGCGATCACCCCAAAATTCCGGATCTGCTCCTTGTTCGAAATGATCTTCAGGGCCTCCGTCGTGGTCTTAAAACGCGGCATAAGCCTGCACCCGATCCTCCAACCTATTCGTTCGTGAATAAGGGCTTAGGAAGCGCTCATTTAAGGTTTAGCCAGAGGAAGACCTTATGGGGAGGAAGTAACTCCAGGCCCTCCCTTGCGTTCCTCCTCCAGCGTTCGCTTCCTGATGGCGTATACGAGATAGATTAGGGAGGCGGCCGAAATCACGAGAATTGAGATCCCCACCCAGACCACGGGGATCCCGAGGTAGGTGGCAGAGGGGATTGCTCCGACGGAGATGGTAACGTTCCCCGACTCCGCCAGCGGGCTGGAGACGCTCCCCGCCACACAGAAGACCGTCCAGTTGCCGACGGAGCCGAAGGCGTAGTCGAAGCTGAACTGGGACGACGATAGCGCGGCCCCTACGCTATTGGCACCTCCGGCGGGCGCTATTTCCATGCAGGTCACTGACGAGGCATTTAGTCCAGCGGTGGTGCCCTGAAAGTCGACGGGTTCGCCCACCGAGGTGGCGTTGGTCGAGGGCACGAGGGTGATCCCTGGCTGGCCCGCCTTTGCCGACAGGGGAGAGCAGAGCCAGAGCATCGTCGACAGCGAGATGACGAGAACAGCCAACGCGATTGAACGAACGACGAGGACGCGGCTCATCATCGTCTCTTCCGAATTGCGATGGTGAAATGCTTTTCGGAGGGAAAGCTCGTCTGGGGTGGACGCCGGCGCACGTGAAGCGGCAGTTGCGCAAACGTATTAAGCTTCTCAAGGGCAGGCATAGGTATGGAGCCCAAGGAGAAGGTGACAGCCCCCGAAAAGAAGCCTTTCTTTGACGAAGTCGTTTGGTGCCCTAGGTGCCAGAAGGAGACGAAGCACAGGCTGGCCTCGGCCGGGTATAACTCCCCCTCTCCTTACTTCGGCGGCTATTTCTCGATGCCCGCCGTAATCCAGTGCGAAGAGTGCAAGCTGAAGCACACCTAGGAAGTCATTCTGAATAGTAGTGCACGAGCTTCCTAGCTATGTCGATGACAGCTATCACTCCGAGGAGCCTCCCTTCCCTGTCGACGACGAAGACATGGTCGACCTCCCTCTCAAAGATCCTTGACACGATCGACGGCACAGGCTCCTCTGGGGAGACCGTTATGGGGACCGACATGTAGAGCTGGGTCACCGACTGTTTCAGCATGCTCTTCGGGGCTGAGAGGATGTCCTCGAGGTTGACCGAGCCTATCAAGATGTCGGGCCTGTGGACGATGGGGAGGACCCTGTAGGGGATGGTGGCGAACTTGCTCAGGGCGACCTCGATGGTCGCGTCGTCGTCCAGCGCGACGGGCCGAGGCGTCATCAAGTCCACGGCCTTGAGCCCCCCGACAACGTTGGGGGCCGTCTTCAGGACCTTGCTGTATATTCGCTCGAGGGCCAGGTCCTCCTCCCTCATCCGCGCGAAGGGCTGGAGGGGGTAGAAGGAGGACGACCCCGAGGCGAAGTAGCCCACGATGGAGGCGAGCAGGACGGGGATGATGACAGTCGGACCTATGGTTTCAGCGACGAAGGCCACCGGCGTGAGGAGGATCTTGTGGGTGCCCGCAAGGACCGCGCCGATCCCCACGGCGATGAACAGAGGGTCCACCCTCCCCAGGACCAGCTGCGAGAAGATGGCCCCCAGGATGGAGCCTTCGACGATGCTCGGGATGAAGAGACCACCGCTGCCGCCGAAGGCCAACGTTATCACAGTGGCGAAGAGGCGGAGGATCAGAAGAACGGCCAGGGCCAAGACGGTGTATTCGAGCGCTCCCGTAACCAAGCCAGTGACGACGTTGTAACCCACTCCGATGGCGTTCAGGTTCAGGTAGCCGATGGCCCCCAGGGCGAGGCCGCCGGAAAGGAGGAGCAAGCCAAACCCTCCGCCCGCCAAGAACCGCTTCCCGAGCCTCTCCGCGAGGTTGAACGTGCTGACGAAGACAAATGAATACACACCCCCTATGAATCCGAGGACGAGGGCCAGGAAGATGGTGTAAAGGTCGTAGCTGCCCAAGATGGCTCCGATGTGGAAGATCGGCGCAGGGCCAAGTATAGATATTACGACGAGGAAGGCGGTGACCGACGCGATCGAGGCCTCGATGAAGGCCGCCTTCTCCAGGTCCCTCTTGTACGGAATCTCAAGCCCGAAGAGTATCCCGGTCAGGGGCGCCTTGAATATGGCCGAGAGGCCCGCCGAAGCTCCGGCAAGGAAGACCTTCCTGAGCCGTTGGTAGGGGAGATGGTTCAGGCGCCCTATGGCGGCCCCCAGGCCGCCTCCCAAGATGAGGCTGGGCCCTTCGAGTCCGGCTGCCCCTCCCATGCCGATCGTGACGATGGAGGCGGCGGGCTTCACGAGGGCGTCCCTGAGAGACATGTCTCCGTTCCTGAGATGAAGGGTCTCGAGCAGCGCGTGGGTCCCGCTCCCAGTGGTCTTCGTCTTTGCGCCCACGATGACCAAGATGAAGGCTGCCGCAAGCCCGAGGGTGGTGAACACGAAGACAAGCCTGTGCGTGTCCTGGATTACGGGGAGGACGAGCCCCCAAAGGAGGTTGAAGGCCGAGTCGTAGAGGGAGATGGCCAGGCCGACGACGGCCCCCACCACCGCGACTATGAGGTAGTATTCGACGTCCTCCGCTTTGGGGAGATTCAACCCTCGGACAGCGACCTTCGAGCGAGGCCTCGCCCGCGCAATTATTAAGTCTGGCTCCGTCGAGCCTTGGACTAGGAAGGGGGCAGACCACGGAAGCCCGAAAGGAGGTCATCAAGCGGAGCGCCAGAGGCCTCTATCTGCCCCTGGTCCCGTTTAACGCGGCCGTGTCCGCCATCTCCACGCTCGTCCCCCTTTCCATCTTGGCTCTGGGGGGATCCGTGATTGACGTGGGCTTCGCCTCGGTAGCCTACAGCCTCGCCTTGATACCTGCGCCCCTTATCTGGGGTTACGTCTGCGACGCGACCGGGCAAAGGAAGAACGTAATGGTCCTCGCCTCGGTGATCCTGCTCGCCTCCATCGTGTCGATGTACGTCTCGAACTCTCTCCCCGTCATCATCCTTGCATTCGCCCTGATAGCCCATGCGACGGGCATGCTCAGCCCGGCGCTCAACCTCCTCATTATAGGAAGCCTCCCGAGGGCGGCTTGGGACAGTGGCTACACCTCCTCTACCTGGTATACTATCGTGGGCACGGTCTTCGGCCTTGCGGCAGGGCTGGTGTGGGAGATCTTCTTCCCATTGCACACCTTCCTCATCGTATGCGCCGTCTTCGCCGCAGCCTCCTTGGCCATGACCGTCCTCATAGTGAAGGAGCCGGCGATCACCATCGAGAGGAGGACCCTCGTCGTGAGCCCCCAGGCCTTCGTCGGGCGTCTGACGCAGCTCCCCTTCATGTTCGAGAGGTTGCCAAGGCTCTCCGACTTCCGGTCGACCGTCAAGCTGGCCAGGGAAGAGCTTACGCGCGACGCCCCCGTCGTCATCCTGGCCTCCTCCCTGTTCTCGGCATCACTGAACGTGTTCTACACCAGCTACACCCCCTATCTCGTGCTGAACAAGCTCCCCGACTGGCAGGTGTACCTGACCTCGATGTACGTCAACGCGATGAACGGGGTGTCCTCCCGATACGTGCTGCGCAGGTTGAAGGGCTCTGTGTCGTCGACAATGGCCAGCGCCGCCCTTGCGGCGCGGGCGGTGGGGATGATATTGGCAGCCGCCTTGGCCATCTTCGTCTTCGGCTCAGCGACGCTCTACACCACCCTGGTGACCTTCACCCTCCTCGGCCTTGCCTACACCATCATCTTCCTTGACCTGAACTCCCTGCTATACAAGGCCCTTCCCGCTGGACATCAGGGGGGACTGCTGGGGGTTTACAGCGCGTTCAACGGAGTCGCCCTCTTCGCCGGCTCTCTTGCCTCCGGATACATCTCGTTCTACTTCGGCTATCCCATTACCTTCTTTGTTGGAGGGATTCTAGTCTTCCTTTCGGCGGCGGTCCTTCAGGCCCACTTCGGTGGGGCCCCTCCGCCCTCCGGCGACTGACTAGGGTGAGGGGCTTCCCTTCCCCGTGTAGTCTAGGGCCTTCTCGTCGTTTATGCGAGCGAACTCCTCCACGTATTCTTCGAACGCCAATGTAACGCCGCAGTTGGGGCACTT
>CAYYVT010000034.1:0-19061 GCA_964475215.1 uncultured Nitrososphaerales archaeon | reverse complement strand
TTCATCCTCTCAATCGTCCTCTCGATCGCGGTCATCTTCTCCCTAGGCTTGGTTCTCGTCGCCGTAGCTCCCTCACAGGCCGTCGCTACCGGCCTGGGCGGGGCGTTCGCCTTTGGTTTGATGTTCCTGTCGGGTCTGTGGACTCCTCCTGAACTAGTGGGTGGGCCGTTGGCGACGATCATATACTATTCTCCATCGGGCGCGGCAGTCAGGGCCCTGCTTGATTCAGCCTTCAATCAGGCCCCTCCATATGCTACCTTTGTTACGCTGGTTGTCTACACCGTCATCTTTGCATTCATAGCGACCCGTTATTTCCGCTGGGAATGATGCCTTCCGGACCTGCGATATATAGAAGGAAACTGACTCCGGGAACGGGCTGAGGAGAAATATGGATCGGATTCCCAGTTAGTATGGAGTACACATCGGCGGATATGGCCAGAGCTACCAGGACGGCCGTCGATGTCCAGAGCAGGACCCGCAGCCGAATCAAACGGATTAGGCTTTAATCGGTCGGTTTTTACAACCATATGTGAAGGAGGAGGCGGACCCGTCGTCCAGAAATTCCCTTAGCGTGACCATGGTAGCCGCCATTGTCCTGCTCGTAGTCTTCCTTTCGGCCGTCATCCTTGCATTCGCAGTGACAATCGCAACCGGCTCGGCAGAAATGCGGCTGTTTGCTGGAGTCTTCGTTACTCCGATCATCGTTCTGGGGATGATCTTCGTATACTACTCCATGAAGTTGAAGGCGTGGGCATATGGTGGCGCTGCGATTCTAGGCATGGTGGGAGTCGCGCTGCGCGTCGTTGTCAGCACGATGCCCAGTCTTGAGGTTGGGGGCGGCCTCCCAGGTAGTGTTACTGCGCTGTACGTCACCCTCGGCGTGATGGTTTCGTTGGAGAACTTCGAGTCAGTATTGGAGTTGAGAAAACGACTGTTCGAGCGGGTTGAATCTTAAGGCAGAAATGATGCCACTTCGGGGAACGGAAAACCGCGACAACGTATAATAATCGAGAATCCGAAAGGCGGACTCCTGTGAAGTTTCTCGACTCCCGCGTGGTGCGGATGATCTTTCTAGCCGCAGTCTGTGTGCTTTTTCTGGGGTCCCTTCCTCTGACTTTCGCGCTTTCAAATGACCAGGCGGCAGGGCTCGTGATCGGCGAGTCGAGCCTCACATCATTCAGTCCGGCGGCGAGCCAGACCGCACTTGTAGGTGCGAGCGCGGAGGCCTTCGACTCCGGCAGCAATCTCTGGGTCGTGGACCAGGGGGCGAACAGGGTGCTGGAATACAAGGCCCCGCTTTCCACCCACGAGGCGGCCAGCTTGGTGATTGGCCAGACGAGCTTTGCCGGCAATGCGTTCGCCACCTCAGCAACCGGGTTGGACGCTCCTGAAGGGATCGCCTTCGACCCCAATGGCAATCTCTGGGTTTCAGACACGGGCAATAACAGGATCTTGGAGTACAAGTCTCCGTTCACGACCGGAGAAGCGGCAAGCCTAGTGATAGGTCAGGCTGGCTTCACGGATAGCGGGTTGGCCACCACCGCCACCGGGCTGAATCAGCCCGAGGGAATCGCATTCGACTCCAGCGGAAACCTGTGGGTTGCGGATGCCCTAAACAGCCGTGTTCTCATGTTCGCCGCTCCGTTCAGTACAGGGGAGGCTGCGACCCTTGTCCTGGGCGAGAAGAACTTCGTCACCGCCATCGACCAGGTCACCAAGGCAGGAATGAGCACTCCCTCGGGGCTCGCCTTCGATTCTAATGGCAACATATGGGTCGCCGACGGCATCCGAGTCCTCGAGTACACGACGCCGTTCGTCACCCACGAGAACGCGAGCCTGGTGATAGGCCAGAACACCTTCACGAACAGCAGCACGGTCGCGGATCCGACCGGCCTCGACCTGCCCTACGCCGTCGCCTTCGACTCCAGTCATGACTTATGGGTCGCGGATTATGGAAACAACAGAGTCCTCGAGTACAACGCGCCGCTGTCGACAGGGGAAGCGGCAAGCTTGGTGATAGGACAGCCGAACTTCACGAGCGACGCCACTCCGCCCGTCTTATCTCCGACTGCAACGACCCTGAACCACCCCTGGGGCATTACGTTCGATTCCAACGGTAATCTCTGGGTAGCAGACTACGGGGCAGCACGAGTGCTCGGGTATGGCACCTCGCTGGGCACTCCCGTCCCTGAGTTTCCGGGCGGGGCGGCATTCTTGGTCGTGGTGCTGGCGGTGGCTTCGGCGTTGGTCGTGGAACACAGATTCAGAGTCATGGGTTCGCTAAAGCCCAACGGGCTCGCCAAGCCACTCTGAGCTTGGGGCCGCCCAGAGGCTGGCTGGAGGAAAGCCTCCCAGGCGGAGAGGTCCAGTTCGGCTCAAATAACGCAAGGACGAATGCAGCCGCCAAGGCCTTGGCGAAACACATCATCGAAGCGGCTCCGATGTCCGTGAAGGTGATCTTCGAAAACGACCTGGTCCGCGTCATCGAAATCACCATGAGGAAGGGCCAGAAGATCCCCATGCACTCTCATAACAGAGGCTTCTCCTACTCCCTGAACGGGGGCAAAATCAAGTCGACGCGAGAGGACGGGAAGTCAGGGATGATTCACGTGAAGAAGGGACAGTTCTCTTGGTCGGACAAGGGTGAGTCTCATGCAGTCGAGAACCTTGGTGGGATGCTACGGGAGCTGTCTGTCGAGTTCAAGGGATAGAGACCACCTGATGTCTCGGATGCTACCAAGGTCTAGCGGAACGCATTGAAAACGTGCGCAGATTCCGAGCCGACGAACGCGCCGGCGAAGGTCCGCTTTGTAGCTAAAATGAGAATTGCACGAACGCCTTCGGTTTCGGCCAATTCAAAGTGATAGGAGCTGCGATGGCGCATAGAATCCAGAAGCTTGATCCCCTGGGCTGGAAGATAATTTATAGAGGGCGGTGCTGTAGCCTTCAATGTAATGGCTAGGCATCGAGGGTCTAAGCTTTTTGGAACCCTTCTAGTCCTGCTCGTCGTCTCCTTCGTCTCGGCCGCTCCCTTTATCCACGTCGCGCGTGGCCAAACTGTCAGCGTGACTGTAAACGTCGGAACCCAACCAAATCTGATGGCCTACGATTCCGCCAAGGGCGAGATCTTCGTGGCGAACTATGCCACTGACACGGTCTCCGTCATATCAGATTCTAACAACTCCGTGGTGGCCACGGTGAACGTATGTGGCGGGCCCTCGGGTGCGGCCTACGACTCAGCCAAGGGCGAGATTTTCGTGAGCTGCTATGATTCCGGCACCATCTCAGTCATATCAGATTCTAACAACGCCGTTGTTGCAACCTTCGGGGTGGGCTCCAAGGCCCAGGGTCTCGCGTATGATTCCGCCAAGGGGGAGATCTTCGTGCCGACGTCTGCCTCCAATTCCGTCGCGGTGATATCGGACTCCAACAACGCATTGGTGGCTAACGTGAGCGTGGGAACGAATCCACAGGATGCAGCCTATGACCCCACCAAGGGGGAGGTCTTCATAACCAGCTGGGCATCCGGCACCGTCTCGGTCATATCGGATTCCACCAACACGGTAGTGGCCATAGTCAACGTGGGAGGCAATCTCGAGGGGATAGCCTACGCCTCTGCCAAGGGCGAGATCTTCGTGGCGAATTACGCGACTAACACAACCTCTATCATATCTGATTCCACCAACACGGTGGTTTCCACGGTGACCGTCGGGGTCAATCCCTACGGAGTAACTTACGACCCGGCCAAGGGGGAGATCTTCGTAAGCAACTTTGGCTCCAACACTGTCTCCGTATTCGCGACAGGCGAGCCGCTTCCCCCGGTGCTTACCACATTGCTTATCTCCGCCAGCCCTACAGAGGTGAACTACACATCTTCTTCGTCAGGCTCGACCATTACGGTGACCGCCCTGGACCAGAACAACGGCCCGATGGCCAACGTCCTGGTCACCTTTACCTTGTCGGGCCCTGGAATGATGACGCCGGCCTCGGTGACAACGGGCTCCAACGGCAAGGCATCAGCCACCCTGACGGTGCCCGCCTACATTTCCACTTCCACAACTGTCATCGTCACCGCCAGATCGGGCAACTTGACGAGCCAGTCCGTCCAGGTGACCTTCGTGCCCATGTCGACCACACCGGCCACATCGACCACTTCGATCATCAAGACCACCATCGTTACCACGACTCCAGGCGGGGGCGGGGGAGGGGGCGGCAGCCTAACGTTGCCCTTGGCGGCAGCAGTGTGCGTCGTGGCGGTCCTCGGTGCCGCCTTCTACTTCCTATTCATGAACAAGAAGCCGAAGACTGTGACAGTAGGACCTGGGGCCTGATCACCGCAGGCTAGGCCCGGTACATAGCGGTGCGCCACCGTGAACGGCCTCCCAGGCGCTGCGTCCTATCTCAATCTGGAGATGCTCGATGTCTGCCGATGAAATGTTCACGATGAACCACGGAGGCCAAGATGAGGAAACGTATAACGCCACACTTGCGAATGGCCGAAGGCCCAAAGATTTGAATGCGCCTTGGGCTTGGAGCAGCAAAGGACGTCTCAAAAGTGGGGCCGGCCTTATTGCTCTTGAACCAAAAGGAGGAGCTTAAGCGAGCTGAACGGCCCCAGGATTTCGAAACCTGCCGTCGGATTGGAATGGCCGGAGAGGACAGGTGGCGGGATATCGTCGCCCAGAAGCGCGGTGAGGGTTTCGTTCGTCCCATCGGGGAAGGTGAGGTTGAATTCCACGACGCCCATCAAGATCAACTCCTTGGTCGCCTGTTGACCGGGACATCCGCTATAGATGCTGGGGCAGACGTTCTGGAAGAGCACTCCGTCGAACTTGAGGGACTCATTCATCGTGGCGTAACCGGGTACACCAATCTGCGCGTAATCGGAGACGTCGAGAGAGCAGTAGGAGACGCCGTTCAGGTTCACGATGTTGCCGCACGTCTCGATCACAGTCGTCGGAACGTTCGTTGGGGGGACCGTTCTAAGCTGGGACGAAGTGATGGGGAGCCGGATGGAGCCCTTTTCATAGGCTACAAGGCTTGCTATGACTACGATGGCGATCACGAGCCCTGAAATGAGAAGGCGGCGCCTCCGTAGGGGATTCAGAGCATGGCGTTCGGTCTCGGCGTCCATCGCCGGAAGCACGCAATACGGAGAACATAATACTACGTTTTAGAACTTGGTAATGCGCCGCGAATCCACCGTAACTCAGCCAAGGTCCAGGTGGCCCTCTTGGTTACAGCTAGGCGATTCTCCTAAGCGTCATGACCGCTTCGCGTATGAAGATCGCCATGGCAACTACGAGCCCGACTATTGACACGAAATAGGTTGAGGTGATCGTCTGGGGCCTGAAAATCGTGAGAAGGGAGGCAAGCAGTACCGCGAAGAACCCGACGTAGGCTATCTGAACTGGCACCGCCCTCCTCCTGATCCTGATGACGTTCTCGAATACGACCCTGTCGACGACGTAACCCTCCCTCTCCTCCCTGATGAGGTTGAAGCGAAGGAGCTTCTGGACGTGGTACTCCGCCACGGACGGGGAGCTGAGCTTGAGGGCCCTCTGAATGTCATGCACCCCGACGGGCCTCCCGACCCTGAACATGTACTTGTAGACCCGATACGTGGTGCCGCTCAGAGGCCCCAACTCCCCCGCCTTCGGCCCGCCTTCCTCCTTCGTCCTTCTCGCTGACCCCCTTGTCGATGCGCAGGCTGGCCTTATAATGCTAAGAATTAGGACAGCGAGACGGCCGCCCGAAAAAGGTTAGGTTAGTATACCGAGGACGACGGAGGATGGTATGCTGGATGGATGTGTCGGAATACAAGAATCAGATTGGGGCGAGCCTCGCCATAGCCTTGGTCGCCGCGTTGGCGGTGGTCGGATTTGCTGAGCTGGGCCTCCCATCCCAGGGGACGGCCACGACGACCTTGCCCCCGGGGACTCTCGTGGCCACTCAGACAGTTACCGGCACTCTTACAGCGACCACCAGCACAACTCCAGTCGTCACATCCGCATTGACGACCTCACCCTCAACCCAGGGGACCCAGGGCACATCCACCTCGGGGCTGGTGCTCTCCGCGAGCCTGAACACGACCGTCCTGAGCCAGGGGGAGGCGATCGGAGTGACAGCTTCCTTGTTCAATAGCCTGCCAGAAAACCTCACTCTCTATCCGGACTACGCCGACTATTCGAACGTGACCGGCTGGGGCGCCTACACCTATAGCGTATGCGCCAACGATCAAGCCCTCTCGATGGCCATCTTCCAGGGCCGTTACACGTCAGGGAACGTCACGGGGGCGACGCCGCTTCAAGTCGCCGAGCTGTACCCAATCCCATGCGCTCTCGCCATCCCGGTGACCGAGTACGTCCTCCTTCCAAACAGCAGCCTAGCCGAGGCCTACGAGAGCCCTGGCCTTACCGAGCTCCCCGTGACCTACATGGTAAACCTCACGACGACCCTGGCTCCGTTTGGGGGAATGCCCATGCCCTCCAACACCACCAGCGGGTCCTTCTCCGGTGGCTCTCAGGCCGGGGCCACCGGGTACTGGACCGGCGCTTTCCCTTCATCGCAATTTCAGGTCTTCCAGCCTGGCGTCTACACGGTGGTGGTGGCGGACGTGTGGGGGCAGGTGCAGTTTCTTTACTTTGAGGTAGCCTAGATGGGCACGAGGCACCTCCTTCTCTCCCTGTTGATCCTGTCGATCCTTGTGCTGGCGGCCGTCTCGGTCGTTGAGATCGACCGAGTCGGGGCCCTGGAGTCGGATAACGCCAACCTGAGCAGCGATGTCAACAGGTTGAACGGCAGCATCAGTTACTTGGTCAGCGGCGAGTATTGCTTTCAGACGGGGCTCCACGGGGAGCTCTGGGTGCGCGTCGTCGCGGACGGCACCGGAGAGCCCATCCAGGGCGCTAGCGTAACTGCCCTGATCCTGAACTACTGCCAAGAGCCCGCCTATGCGCTCAACACGGTGCAGACGAACGAGAGCGGCTACGCGGTGGTCCCCACGGACTGGGTGGGCAACTTTACGATTACGGTCACCTCTCTCGGGGGCATCTATTCCTTCACCGCCTGGACGGGTGCTTCGATCAACCTGGCGACCCTGAGCATTCCTTCCGGCGTCTCCAACGTCACCGTCGTCAGCTGCCTTGGCTTGGGCTGTGACTAGGTTGAACGCTGAGACTCCAGTATATGGGCTTAGGGCCGCTCAGAGCAGGGCCGAGTCAGCTACGGATTTCGTATGACCAATTTGGAGCCAGGACGCCGCCGAAGTGGAAGTAATGATACATCACAGAGGCCAGTATAATCGAATGGGCTGCCGGCGCCGGGCAGGAGAAAGGGCAGGGGAATGGTTGAGGGATGAAGGGAACGAAGAGGGCGAACAGGACGATAGCTACAGCGACCTTAGCCGCCGTATTGTAGGCCTCCTTCAACTGATCCTCCCCACGATAGGTCGTTAGCTTGTCTCATTCTTATACGAACCGGGGCTGGCTGTGGCTGCGATCTTGTTTCACCAACTGAAAACAAAATCACATTCCTACAGCAATAGAAATGTCTGAAATTACCTTAGGGCCTCGGCAGATTGGTCTCGTTCTCGAAAGGACAAACACCAAATAATCGACCTTTGGGATTCGACCTCCTGCGCGCGAACTAACGGTCATTCTGACGATGCCGTCGATTCCGTGCACCCTTTCCGTCCGGGCTATGGGCGCTGACGTAGTTGCGCAGTTCGGCCCGACTTACCTTCCAGTTTCGTCCTTCCTTGACGGCGCCAATCACCCCTTTCCTCGAGAGAAGGCTCAGGTATTCTGGACTGTATGGCGACTCTTTCGAAGCCTCCCTCAGGGTCAGATATGGCGACTGGTCGCCGACGCTCCCTATCGCCCGAAGGTACATGTCGAGGGCCCGCTCGACCGCGTGGGCCACAAACCTGACAAATGGGCGGCAGTCCCCTTTGTCCGCTCTGCTCAGACACCAGTAGTACTGTCCCCTCTCCTGTCTCTGAAGGACTATCGCAGGGTATCCATTCCGGATGAGCACAAAGTTCGTAAGTAAACGTGCCATCCTGCCATTCCCATCGTGGAATGGGTGGATGAACAGGAATCTGTGCTGGAAGACGGCGGCCAGCTCTATGGGCCTCAGCTCCTCCTCATTCGCTTCGAGCCATTTCAGGAGCCCATCCATCGATGGCTTCAGTTCATAGGGCGGCGGGGGGATGTGTTTGGAGCCCGTAATCCTCACCTCTCCTGTCCGGTATCTACCACGTTGCTCGTCAACATCCTGCATCAGCAGGCTGTGCAGGCCGAGAAGTCTTGTTTCATTGAGGGTCTTCTTTGAGATTTCCTCGACGTAGGCTATGGCCCGTGGGTGATTCCTGGCCTCCTGGATCTCCCTGAGCGTCTTGCCTCCAACGGTAATCCCCTCTTCTAGGACGAGCTGTGTTTCACGCAACGACAGGGTGTTCCCCTCGATTGCGTTGGAGTGGTAGGTGTACTCTACCTCGAATTGGTGACGTAGCTTTACCAGCACCTCCAAAGCAAGTGGCCTGTTTCGGTCAAGGGTCATCTTCTTTCGCAAGAGACGCTCGGCGACGACTTCGTCAATCAACAAGGCTATCCGATACCAGATGCTATCGGATTGATTATAAGTCTTTCTATCCGATATCGGAGCGTATCGGATAGGACAGGCGCAGGTGTCCTTAATGACCACAGTCAACCGATTGAGGTGTGACTGCCCTGAGCCAGCGGACGGTGGGGGACACGCTAGTGAGGCCTAGGCCGCTCCGAAAGTGTTCGAACCGGCGCCAGAGGTTGCCTGCGAAAAATTCCAGGGATAGACACGTTGCATTGCTCACGACCTCGCAATGGCATGAGGCTAAACACCGTGTAATCGAACTATAGACTTCGAAACCTTCCTGGGCCATAGATGTTCGCATTAACAACGTAGGATCATGACATGACGAGATTCGCCTACAGAGGACACCTTGTCATCGGCGATTGCTAGGTTGGTGCAGCGGAGAGAATGCCCGAACCAGGGAGCATCGGGAACAACCAACGCAGCGCGCTCTCTCCCGTCGGATGCGCCCAAGCGGAGCGCAAGCATAAGGCCGATAAGCTTTTCATAAGCAGCGCGAAGGCAACTTACGGTGGCCCGAAGCGATCGAAACCGAGAACCTCACGAAGAAGTTCGCCGGTCTCACCGCCGTTGACGGCGTCACGTTCAAGGTGAACGACGGCGAAATCTTCGGTTTCCTCGGACCGAATGGGGCGGGGAAGACCACCACCATCAGGATGCTCTGCTGCCTGATATCCAAGACGAGCGGGACGGCTAGGGTGGCAGGATACGAGGTGGGTGACGCCGCGGATTCCCTGAAGATCAGGAGGCTGATTGGGCTGGTCCCTGACAATGTCGGCCTCTACGAAAGCCTCTCCGCCTACGACAACTTGGATTACTATGGGAGGTTCTACGATTGCACGGAAGCGCAGAGGAAGGAGAGGATTCCCATCTTCCTCAAGATGCTGGGAATCTGGGAGAAGAAGGACGATGCCGTGGGGACCCTCTCAAAGGGGATGAAGCAGAAGCTCGCCATTGCCCGGGCTCTCGTCCACGACCCCCAGATATTGTTCATGGACGAGCCCACGGTCAATTTAGACCCCGAGGCGGCAAGGACGGTGAGAGACTTCATCCTCGAGCTGAAGAAGGAGGAGAAGACCATCTTCCTAAGTACGCACAACCTAGACGAGGCCCAGAGGATCTGCGATAGGATTGGCATACTGAATACGAGGCTGCGAGCGATAGGCACCCCGGAAGAACTCGAGAGGTCGGTGGGAGGCAAGAAGACTGTGGTCCAGCTGGAGCAGGCGAACGAAGCCATCCTCACGGCCCTGAGGAAACTCCAGCTCGGGGAAGTGTCTGTCGAGGGCAACAGCATCACCGTCGCAGTGGCGAGTCCCGAGACGGAGAATCCGGCCATACTGGACGCAATATTCCGGGCAGGAGGTCGTATTCAGTCCGCCAACGTGGTGGGGTCCTCGCTTGAAGACGCGTACCTGAGACTTGTGAGGGAGAGGGAACGGGATTGAGGCTCTCGAAGTCCTGGGACGTCACATCGAAGGACTTCAGGATGTTCCTGAGGAAGAAGAACGTAATCACATCGATGCTTGCCTTCCCTCTGGTCATAACATTCCTCCTGTCCTACGTGGTCGGGTTCGTCGCAGGTCGCTCGGCGGTCGCTGGGCTGCTCGCGCTCCTTCCGTCGTTCACCTTCTACTACGCCATCATAGCAGCTCTGCTTCCCACGACTATTGCGTCTTACAGCCTCGTCGGTGAGAAGATGGAGAAGAGCCTCGAGCCCCTCCTCGCCACCCCTATGACTGACGACGAAATCCTGCTTGGAAAGGGGATGGCGGCCTTCCTTCCGGCGATGCTGGCAACCTATCTTGGTGCATCCATCTTCATGGTTTCTACCGATCTCCTGACCCGCGGAGCCTTTGGCTACTACTACTTCCCCAACCTGGGCGCCGGCGCCATCCTTCTTTTGCTGGCCCCCCTCTCTGCCGTAATGAGCATCGAAGTGAACGTGATGATCTCTTCAAGGGTGAGCGACGTGCGTGTGGGGCAACAGCTCGGCTTCCTCACGGTCTTCCCGATGGGGGCGGTCTATTTGGCGGGAGAGCTCGGTCTGATATCTTTCGACGTCATCACCTTGTCTGTCGTGTCCGGCATCCTCCTGATGGTCGACGTCTTCCTGCTTTTCGTGACCAGAACCACATTCCGGAGAGACGAGATCCTCACCAGGTGGAGATGAAGGTCAGCCGTATGCCAACAGGTCGATGCCAGTGGCCTGTGGAGGAGGTTCGCGATCGAACCCACACTCTTGGGAGGGTCAGGGTCACACCGCCTCATCCTGTCGACGTCATGCATTGAATCTGCCCTAACGCAGGCTATCGACCGTAAGGGCTTTGTCCCTTCCCGGACCTCAACTTCTTTCAACATTTAGCTTCGAGTTGCGCAATAATGCCGATACGACGGGCCATCAGGCCGCCGGCCAAATCAGTAGACCGAAGCCCAAGGGACCGCAGGCGAACCTGACGGCAAGATGGAGCCCGATTCGATTTCCATTTATGGAATAAGGCTCGAACTGAGCTAACCTTGCGGACCAGGTGGACTTCGTCCTGAAAAAATCCGGAGAGTGCCTTGCTGCCGAAGAAGAGCCCGTCCTAGGATAGCCCAAGCCTCTTCAGGAGGTCGAGATATCGCGGTTCGCTGCGAACCCCATCCAGCTCCCGATCCCACTGGATGTCCAACAGGGAGCTTTCCCCCTTAGAGTATGAGAGTTCCAGCCATTCGAACCCCTTGTCGACATCGCCAAGGTAGAAATGAAGGTCCGCGATTCCCGTGGAGCTCATGTGAAACTCCTGAACCTGCACCTCAAGTTCGGGCAGCATTCTTCTGACGGTCTCCTTGTCGTCCTCGAAGTACGCAAAGTACGCATTAAGGAACGCCCTTACGCCTGGAAGCACACCCTCCATGTACTGGGCGTAGGCGTCCGCCTCGCGTTTCATCTCTTCGAACATCTTCATTCTGCCGTAGGCGGCAGCCATCGACCCATGCACGTCCGCCGATCCCAGCTCCAGGGCCCTCTTGTACGGCTCGAGCGCTTTGGCGAATTCTCGTCTGGAGAAGTAGTAGTCCCCGTGATTTTGGTTGATTATCGGAGACAGAGGGTCCAGCTCCACGGCCTTCTCTATCTCTCTCAACGCTTCGTCCCACCTTAGCTCGGAGCGCAGGACCCAGAAGTACCACTGGTGAGCGGTGGCGTAGCTCGGCTTGAGTTCGATGGCCTTTCTGTACTCCTCCTCCGCGCCATGCAGATTGTACTCCTCCCTAAGCACGAACCCTTTCGTCGTATGCGCTTCAGCAAGTTCGGAATCGAGGCTCAGGGCCCTCTCTACCATCGCCCTGGCCTTCGCGAGGTTCTCCTCGGCGTCGATGTTCCAATTGCTGCGAAGCAGCACCGCGCAGTCCGCCTGCCCGACATATCCCAGGGCGAAGTCCGGATCTTCCTGAGTCGCCTCCTCGAAGCACACTGCAGCCTTCTTCAGGTCGTCCAATCCCCTCTTGTTCCAGAGGTATCTGCCTCTCAGGTACAGCGTGTGGGCGGCCGTGCTAGCCGTGGGTTTCCTCTCCATACGTTCTGCTTCATGTGAGAGTATTCGCACGCGCAGCGCTTCGGCCACTTGTTTTGCCACGTCGCTTTGCACATCAAAGATGTCGTCCAGGTTCCTGTCGTAGGTCTGGACCCACAGGTGCCTGTCGCTGGCCACGTCGATGAGCTGCGCCGTAACCCGAATCCTGTTGCCCGCCTTTCTGAAACTTCCTTCCAAGATGGAGCCGACTTCGAGCTCGCTCCCAATCTCCTTCACTTTCTTGGTCGTGCCCTTGTAACCCATGACCGATGTCCTAGAGATGACGCTTAGACCGCTGATCCCTGAAACGGTTGAAATCACTTCTTCCGTCATTCCGTCCGCGAAGAAGCTGTCGCTGGGGTCGGGGCTGAAACTGGCGAACGGCAGGATTGCCACCCTGTTTGTGGGGGAGGGGGGAGTTTCGATGGTCGAGGGCTGCTCCCACGGAAGGACGACCCTGAAGACCTCGATCGGCCCTTCGACGTTCTTCAGTTCCCTCTTGCCGATACTGATGAGTGGGAATTCGAACTTGTTCCTGATGTGGTCGTAGGCCTGTTGAGAAACGCAGATCCCGCCCGGCGAGGCGAGCGCCACTATCCTTGAAGCGACGTTCACAGCGTCCCCGTATACATCATTCTGGCTGTGGATGACGTCGCCGACGTGCACGCCTATTCGCAGTTGAACCTGCTTCTCCGGCAGGCGACCAGCGTTCATCTCATGCACCGACTGCTGGATGTCGAAGGCGCACCTGGCTCCTTCGAGGGCGCTGACAAACTCGACCAGGAAGGCATCTCCAATCGTCTTCACCTCTCTGCCGTTGTGCTTCGGGAAGATGGGTCGAATGAGGCTCCTGTGCTCCTCCAGCAGCCGCATTGCAAGGGCCTCGTCCTTCTGAGAAAGAGAGGTAAATCCTACGATGTCCGTGAACATTACGGCAGCAAGCCTCCGCTCACCGTTGAGCAATCCGTGCCCCCTGTGCATTCAGGCCTATAAGTGCATAAAACCATTTTCGAAGTCCTGAATGGGCTTGGGATGCCAATGACCGCCAAACCTTCAGTAGACTGGAAACAAAACAAAACTACTTTCCTACTGCATGGGAGGTGTCTAATCAAAGCAGTTCGTCGTCATGCAGGCTCTTGGTCAGATGCGGACTTGGGCGAGGTCCCACTCGAGCCAACCGCCATGAGGGTCACAGTGACCTAGGAGTCTCTCGTCTCTGACGCCGCCACTGTAGGATATCATGCTAATCTCGGCATGCTCGCCTCGCTCTATCCGTCCAGCCGTGATGAAGAAGAGCTCCCTTTCCACCGATTTCGCCTCAAGTAATCTCTGCAGCTCCTCTCGCGAATCTGGGCTGAACTGATTCAGCGTGAACGAGGCATAGACGCAAGCAGGGGCGTCGCCCAATGAGCTCAGGACTCTTGGAAGGACTTCCAGGGCGTCTCCTTCGATCAGGGAGGGGCTTTGCCTCTTAGCCTCCTCGATGGCGGCCCTCAGCAGCTGTCTTCTTTGTGTGTGCTCCGGCCAGACCAGGGCCTCCAGCCAAAGGGCGTCGTCTTGCCTGCGGACATCCAAGGGGTGGAGGTCGATGCCTACGGCGGAGGCAACCTCCGGGAACCGGCCGGACAGGGGTGGCTTCATCTTTCCGCGGAGCTCGCAGCGGATTTGAACCTGTGATTCCCTTCTTCCATAGGTCACACTGCCGTAGTCGAAGAAGTACCTGCTCCACAGCAGATTCAGGCCCGCGGCCGCGCCGATGTCGATGAAGTTGAGCGGGCGGCCAGAGATGGCAGATACCAATTCGAACGCTGGCAACAGCAGCGCCGAACGTCCCACTTCGTTTGTCTGGACCAGTCGCGTCTTCAGAATGGACGAGAGTTCGTCTGATCTCTCGTCGCAGAAGGAGCGGAAATAGGTTAGGGCGCCCTCTGAAACGACTCCTAGTCCGGCGATGTCAGGGTAGAACCTAGACAGCCCATGGCGAGGGTCCTTCAGGAGGAGGTAGTGGACGGCGGCTAACAGCAGGTTGGGGACGGGGAGGTGTGTTGACTCGGCCGCCAGTTTCAGGAGCTGCTGGTCTTCGCTTATCCCGAGCGAAAGGGACTCATAGAGAGGCGAGGAGCCATGGCATTCGAATTCGGCGAAGTTCTTGAATTGATGGGAGAGCCGTTTTGTCCTGTCCTCTTCTGGGAACATCATTCCGCGGGAATCACTATCATCCACGACACCGAAAATGGTTGACCTTCCAGGACCTAGACTCGTATTGGGGAAGCACCAAATGGCATCAGGAAGTCGCCGCTTTAAAGGATGGGAGTCTTACAGCTAACCCGAAAACAACTTCACTTTTTTATGGCAAGGGAAGTGTCTGAATACCTTAGGATTTCGGTGGATCGGTCCTGTGCTACGAAGGCTAGACACCATCTAATCGAACTTTGGACTTCGATACTTTCGCACCGGAACTGGCGGTCACTCTGTGATGCCGTCGATTCCGCGCACCCTTTGCGTCCCGGCTATGGGTGCTGACGTAGTTTCGCGGTTCGGTCCGGCTTAACTTCCAGTTTCGTCCTTCCTTGATGGCCCATCAGGGCGAACTCATTTGCCAGCTGATCTGTTGCGATAACCCACCCCGGGCGACCATATCTTGGTCGCTGAGGCTGACCGGTTAACTCGCTCCTGTGGGTGGGCTTGCCAAAGGCGAATCCCGTTTAGCACAAGAAATTGAAATGCCTTGGAAGCATGCTATCCTGAATGCGCAAATCTTAAATTCGGCGGTACGAACTAATTTCTATTATGAAACAAGGTGATCATGTTGAAACATAGAGCTTGGAAGCTTTTAGGTTTGATATCGGTGATTGCATTCGCGTTTTCTACAGCCGCATCAGTTCACGCAGCACCAGTAATAGCCACAATTACGTTGCACAACGGACCCGTAGGAGTGGCCTACGATCCCAGCATGCGTGAGGTGTTTGTCGCCAATAGCGTCAGCGGGGATCTCCAGGTTTTCTCCGACAGTACTAACCAGCAGGTGGCCGACGTAACGGCACTCACCCAGTACGCAGGTGCTCCCTACAACTTAGCCTATGATTCCGGAAAAGGCGAGATATGGATGACAACCCTATCGGGGGCTTACGCCATATCGGATGCAAATGACCAGGATGTCGCAAACGTAACTAGCCTATCTTACTCGGGCGGCTCCTTGGCAATAGCTTACGATTCCGGTCAGGGAGAGTTGTTTCTGACTTTCGCGCCGAGCGGGGTTCAAGTTGTGTCCGACAGCTCCAAGGCCGTTGTAGCCAACGTCACAGCCCTTTACGTCTATGGGCTGGTCTACGATTCAGCTAAGGGTGAAATATTTGCTTCAGAAACAAACGAAACAAGTGGGGCCAGTGATATAGCGGTCATATCCGACAAGACGAATTCGATCGTTGCAACGATACCCGTTACCAGTTTTGTCCTAGGGTCCCTGGTCTATGATCCTGGCAAGGGAGAAATCTTTGCGTTAGGAGCCAGCACGATCTATGTAATATCGGACACAAGCAACAAGATCGTCACAACCATCCCGATTTCCAATCTCGTAATCGAAAGTTACATGGCGTATGATTCCGGCAAAGGAGAAATATACATAAACGAGGGTCCCGAGGTCTTGGTCCTTTCTGACAGCACGAACGCACTGGTGGCAACGGTGAATGATAACGGTTCTGCCACTGCAAGCACTGGGGGCCTTGGGGGAGTAGCTTACGATCCGGGGACAGGCACGATTTATGCGGTTAACAATGGAGGGAAGTACTCCCTGCCAGGCAGCATGGTGGTGATATCGGACGCATCGACTGGGACTTCGACGTCTACAACCACTTCGACTACAACCACTACGTCCACTGCCACTACATCTACCGCCACTACCAGTCCAACGACTTCAACCACTACAACTTCAATGCCGACCTCTAGCACGACCCCAGTAATGACTACCACCTCCTCAAGCAAGAGCGGCGGCGTCCCCGAGTTCCCCTACCAGCTCCTCGCCGCGGTCGCCTTCACAGCCCTTCTCGGAGCCTCCTATCTTCTTGTCCGGACGAAGACCGCTCAAGGTGGCCGCAAGGGGGCAAGGGGAACAGCATAGAGGCACCCCTCTCGCCCTCTCGAGGTCACGATATGCTCAGGCTCGACCGTGGCCATGCAAGGCTGGCGGCCTGGCTGGCCCTCGCCTTTCTTTCAATCCTCACCGTCTACTGGGGTCAGCTGAGCCTCCTGGCCTCTGGGCTGGACCAGCTGCTCACCTCCACGCTCGGAACCGTGTTCCCGGCCTACCCCTTCCTCTTTCTCCTGCTCCTTCTCACGGCCCTCCGGTGGAAGGACTTCCACAGGGTGCTCAGAGCAGAGAAAGGTCTGCTCACGATGCCGTCAATCCGTCTGGTCGGGGCGGCGTTGATCGTCCTCCCCGAAGTCGTCTGGATTGAATTCCTACGCCTCGGAGGCGGTCAGCAGCAGTACCTCGCCATGGAGGTGGCCGCCTCCTCCCTTGTCCTGGTGGCCTACGGCAGTGTCCTCCTGACCAGTCCTGGCATGTGGAGGATAGTGCTTCCCTACGCGTCCCTCTTCGCCGTAGGGCTGGTCTCTCCTCTCATCCTCGTGAACACCCTGGGTGCGCCCCTTGCCGTCTTCTCCAGCTACGTTGCGGCAGCGATGACGAGGGCGCTGGGCCTGCCAGTCGTCTGGCAGGGAGCCACCTTCACGTTCGTCCCTGCGGTGGGCGAGCCCGTGACCTCCGTCGTGACGCCGGCCTGCTCGGCGGTCTATTCGATCAGCATCTACCTCGGTCTGCTCGGCCTGATGTACCTCGACATGAGGTCTAGCTTCGCGACCATCGCCAAGTTCGCGATAGTCGGGGTGGCCCTCATCCCCTTCCTCGACTCGCTGAGGATAGCGATAATGATATTGTACGGCTTCGAGGGGGGAGAGGCAGCCTTCTGGGGGATCCATGACTGGCTTGGCTATGCCCTCTTCCTCACCTTCTACGTCGGAGTCCTGCTCCTCTATTCCCGGTCTGTGAGCGGCTATCCGTCGCAGAAGACCTTTGCAGCTCCTCTCCCCTAGGGACGTCAACATCTTCGACGCCTCAAACAGGCTTGCAGTCTAATCTGGGCCAAAGAAGATGCACCTCTCCCACTCGTTCATATGGCAATAGACTATCGGGATTTCCATCTTCACGCCCTGCATAAAGGCACAGAAGAGTCTCAGCTCCGATCATCGCGCAAATGACGGAAAGAGAGACTCTACTTCCTTCGTCTCAGGAGAAGAAACGTAGCTCCTGCTGCAACAACGACGACCGCCGCTCCAGCTATGTAAATCGGAGGAATCGCGGAGCCGCCGCCCGACGAGCTAGTAACGACGGGGCTCGTAGAGCCGGGACCTGAAGAAGTCGCCGTCGTTGAGGAGGCAGACGTCGACGAGGCCTTTGCAGAGGTAGTCGACGATGTCCTTGTCGCGGAAGTCGATGATGTAGGGGTAGTTGATGATGTTTTCGAAGCGGTCGTGGAGGAGGCGGATGTGGTGGCAGAGGTAGTCGGGGAGGCAGACGAAGTGACCGAGGTCGTGGAGGAGGCAGATGCGGTCGAAGAGGTAGACGGAGAGGAATATGTCGTCGTGACGGAGGCAGTCGTGGAGGCAGATTCAGTGGCAGAGGTCGTCGATGAGGCAGTCGTAGTGCTCGTTGATCCCCCCTGGTTCGGCAGGGTCTCGGAGACAGATTCCCAATACGCCACGTTCTGCCCTACCCCGGAGTCGGGCGTTCCCTCTGATTGGGCCAACATTATGTAGAAGGACCCTGTTCCGACTATGGCGGAGCTGGCGCCAAGGACATCTCCGCCCGCACTTACACTGTACTGCGCAGTTCCTGAAGCGCTGACGGAGATTTGTATCGTGTAGAAGACATCCAAGCTAGGCGACAGAGAGAGCGTCGCCGCCCTCTTCCAAGATCCTCCGCTGCCGCCGGCGCCAAGCTTGGGGTATATGCCATAGAAGCAGTCATTTGCATGTATGGTGGAGTTGGCTGGGATACCGCAGGTCGAGGGGTTATCACAATCTTCCTGGGCGCTGCAATCGTTCGGATTCAGGTTGCCCGTTACCGAAACGCCCGAAATGGACCCTTCTGTAGATACGCCGAAGATGAACGTGTGCCCGTTCGCGACCGTTCCTTCAACCACGGCAGTCACATTAAAGGGTGGATCGATGGTAAATGTGCTCTGGACGGCGAAGTATTCGCAAGCCCCATTGATCCCGGCAATCTCCATTCCGTCCGAAGAAAAGGTGGGATTCAAGTTCATCTTCACGCAGCTGGACCCGACATCGTCCTGCCCAAAGGTCATTCCGGTCGGTCCATTGACCTCCCACAGTGTCTCATTGAGAGCCGTATCATTGGTGAAATTATCAGTATTTAGCAAGTTAAGCTGGGCAGATGTGGTGGTAGTGGACTGCGTCTGCCCCGGGGATGGCATGAACATCAGCAAATAGAACGCGTTGAGTGCAAGGATGAAAATCAACAGAGCAGTCAAAGCGCGGTGCGAATGGAACACAGAAGGCTACCCTACCAGCTAAGAGCGTACGAATTACTTATGGATTTCTTGGGGCGGTTCTGTGCCCGCAAACGGTTGATGCAAGGCTTGCGAAGTTTCTGTTTGCGGCTTACCAACGTATGTAGTAGTTCTGAGGTACCCTAACTGCTCCGAATCGGAACCAGTATAATGTGATCGAACCGATTCCACTGTGAGTGCGTTGGGGATTGGGGGACATGACAAGACAGATGACAGGTACATAGGACACAGGCATCTCGGGTACGAGCGAGACAACCAAGAACACGACGGGAGCAACTACTACGCCTGT
>CAYYVT010000033.1:0-3718 GCA_964475215.1 uncultured Nitrososphaerales archaeon | reverse complement strand
TCGGAATAGGGGATCCGCCATAGTACCCCTGAAGGAGGGCGGTCTTCACGGCGTCAAGCGTGGACGGGACCACCTTTTCAATCCCTCCAACGACGATGTTCATCGGGGGTAGCGAGCTGGTGAGCCGTACATTGGCTTCGTTCTCCACAGTGACGATGGTTCCATCGGCCGCCGAGATCGCGTTTATCCCCGTTATCCCAACTTGGGCATTCAGCAGCTTCGTCCTAAGGAACTCCCTCGCCGCGGCGACCATCGCGGGGAGATCGTTCGGATCAAATGTCCGTCCAAACTTTTCCTTGAAGATCTCCGCCACTGCTTCACGGGGGACGTGCAGAGCGGGCGATATCATGTGCGCTGGCTTCTCTCCCCGGAACTGTATGATCAGCTCGCCAAGGTCGGTTTCCCACACTTCGTTGCCTCTCTCCTGGAGGTAATGGCGCAGCCCAATCTCTTCCGAAACCATGCTCTTTGACTTCACCACCACCTTCCCGGCCCCCACGAGTTTGGAAACGATGTCGAGCGCGTCCTGCTTTGTATTGGCATAATAGGAAGGCACGCCGTTCGCCTGAAGGGCCTCCATGGCCTGCCTGTAGAGCTCCTCCATCCGCTTGACGTCCTCATCCTTGATGGACTTGACCTCGGTCCTAAGCTGCACGACGTCGGAGCGGTCCTTGACCTTGTCGTAGCTCTTTACGAAGCTGTCCATCCCTCTGGCTATGCCCGTCCTCATCGGTTTGTCGCCTAGGGCCTCGTACATCTCCTTCTTGACATCAAGGAACGACTTGGGCAAGATGATCACCTTACGACCTCCAAGATGTCTAGCGTCCGAAGCCCCGTCTTCGCCTCCACCCTCGTGAAGTTCGCCAGACAAATTGGGCAGGCAAGAATGGCGGTGTCAGCCATCTGCTTCAGCTCCGCAGCCCTCTTGATCGTGATATCGTTGGAGACCTTTGGGGCTATGTTCTCTATGGGCCCACCGCAGCAGAAGGTGAAGTTTCGGCTCCTTACGGGCTCGGCTATCTCGGCACCCGCCTGCGCAAGGAGGGCCCTCGAATTCTTCCACAGGCCCAGCTTCCTCGCAAGCAGACAGGGATCGTGGATGGTGAACTTCTGGCCCTTTAGCGAATCCTTGGTGACGGCGGCGGCCGCGTCCACCACTTCGAGATAGTGGTGGACGTCCAAGTCGTAGCCCTGGATGATTTCTGGATAGAGGAGCTTCAGGGCGACGGTGGAATGCGGATCCATGGTAATGACCTTCCTAACTCCATGCTTCTTGAACCTTGAATAGACTTCGCGAGCCTGCTCCTCGAACACCCAGTCGATGCCCATGTCGTGGAAGAGGATCCCCGAGTAGAGTTCGTCCACCCCTAGGTAGCTCACTTCCACTCCGCTCCTCTTCAGCAGCGAAACGACGTTCACCACTATCTGGTTGAAGCGTTTCTTGTCCCCCGCCGTCAGGGCGGCATAGGCCGAGCTCACGTCTAGCCCTATGCTGCTCAATGCCCTGAAGACTCGGAATCCAGCACCACCCACACTGGAAGATTCAAGGCGGTCGAGACCAGCGACAAAAGCGTTGATGAACGGAACCATCTGGTAGAGCCCCCCGGTGTAGATTATCGTGCCCGTGTCGGCGGGAAGATTGAGGCCTTCGGACCATGCGGTGAATTCGGCGGCCTTCAACCCCACCGGATTGGTCGTCTTCTTCCAGTTGTCGATGAGGGTGTTGAAGACGTCTTTCCTGTCTAACAAGACGGCCTGTAAGGGCGGGAGACCGATTTAAGAATTGTGGGCGCACCTAAGTCTTGTAACGCTACAGGTCGGCCCTCTGGGGGGACACTTCATAGAGAAAGAGCTCCCTGAAGCTCCTTTCCAGCTTGGCGTGGTCGAGCTTTTCATAGGTCTCGATGCTCCCAACGTCGATCCAGTAGTCCTTGGTCTCGAAGACCTTCACCTTCTTGCCCTCGGAGATCAACTGAGGGATGAGTTCACCCATCACGTCCAACTCCGCTGCCCCTTTGGACATCCCCTCGAGCGTCATCAGGGCCTCGCCCTTGAGGGCCAGGATTCCGATGCCGACCCTAATGTCCATGGAAGGTTTCTCCTCCATCTTGAGCAGACGGTCCCCTTTGACCTCGGCCACGCCGACGGGGAGCCTGTACCCGTGGGCCACGGCGAGGGTCGCGCATGCGTCAGTGGAAATATGGCGGGCCAACATCCTCTTCAGGTCCATGGTCGTGAGGATATCTCCGTAATAGACCAGGATCTGGTCGTCCTCGTTCAACACCCCCTTTCGGTAGGCGTTCAGCAGGGCGCCCCCGTTGCCTTTCATGTTGGGATCATCGGCCAGATATGAGAGGTCCATGTCAAGGGATGTCCCCGACTTGAAGTAGTTCTGAATCTGCTCCGCCTTATAGCTGGCAAGGAGGAGGGCTTCGTCAATCCCGTTGTGCTTTAGCGTGCGGAGGATGTACTCGAGGATTGGCTTCTGCCTTTCGCCTACAGGAAGCATGGTCTTCTGAAAGTAGTATGTGAGGGGCCTTAGGCGGCTCCCAACGCCTCCACATAAGACCGCTGCCTTTAGGCTTCCCATATCGCACGTCTGCCAAGGACATGATAAAAAGAGTTTTGTCTTTGCCCTGATCGCGCGACCCCTTCCAGATCTTTCAACAGGGACAGCCCGACCAAGCTCCTGCGCCCGCCTGGACGAAGGGTGGGCCCATCTTGAGGCCCCTGGATTTCGCCACAGGCTCGGGTGGAGCGTCATGGCTCCTTGCATGACTCGTGAACTTCTTCTTCATGAAATTCTCCCAGAGCCCCCGTCCACATAGAAAACCCTCGCCTCCCTCAGAATCGAGGATGAATACGAAGGCATCGTCTCCAAGATGGTGAAGTCGAAGAAGGCATGGGAGGCATAAGACTCGGAATCGAAGAGGAGCCCGTGTGGCAGCCGCACGGCGACGGGCGCAGGATTATATAAGCAAGGGTTGCCCCTATACGAGTGATTCGGAGTTGAGAGTCAACTTCGCCGAGGGGGCTGCCATCGCAATCCTTCTGCCTCTGGTCCTATTGCTTACAGGCATCCTTTCGTCGGCGTATACCGTGACGGCCATACTGTTGCTCTTCGGTGCTTGGAGCATAATCTTCGCCCTGGTAATGGCCTTACCGAGAGAGAGGCTGTACTACGGCAGTTGGGGCGCCATATTGATGGCCCTTTCCTCCATCACCGTCCTGCCCTTCCGTTATACCGTAGCACTGGTGCTCGCAGTCATCATCGCCCTAATCGTCCTCGTCGTGGCAATGAGGCAGGGACGCCGGGCGCAGCGGCCCGCACCTTCTGGACAGTAGACATCAGCTGACTCCCCAATGAGCACGACCCATGCAAAATGGAGGAAATACTGTGAGGACTGCCGAGGCGCTTATAGAGAGTTTCAGTCGCTTCAGATTTATATATAGAAGGCCCCAAAGTCACAGACATGCCATTCTGTCCAAGTTGCGGGAAGTCCGTGGAGGCGAACGCCGCCTTCTGCCCTAGCTGTGGATACAATTTACAGGCAGGCGGGCAGGGAGCCGCCGCCCCTGGCGGGATGCCGCCTTCGCCTCCTCCGTCGGGCACGACCCAGCCATACGGCACGTCTACACCATATGGATCCCAGCAGCCATACGCTCCCATGCAGCCTCGACCATCGAGACCCCTGGGGGTGACCGTGTTGGCTATCCT
>CAYYVT010000032.1:0-12754 GCA_964475215.1 uncultured Nitrososphaerales archaeon | reverse complement strand
GCTCAAAGTATGAACGCGGTCAACCAGCAGCGGAACATCATAATCGGCAGGCCTTATCACTCCAGTTCCCGCGCGCAGCCGATGGGTCATCCCCAGCGAGATGGCGCACATGTCGAGCGCGTCGAATCCATCCCCTCCACTTGGAAACCAGACCGAATCCACCCCGGCTCTCTCTAGGAGGGGAACTATCTTCGCGATTGATGACGGGCCAAATACCGTCGAGCGCAGGGCGACTCCGACCTTCATCGGTCTGGCTCTGGGCTCCCCGGCTAAAGGAGTTGACTCAAGAATGAATCCCTAGACTTCCTCGGAGCTTCGATGGCTGGGGTGTCTTATTGCAGATGTCCCTCCAAGATTGACTCCGTGCGCAATCACCCGAAGAGCCCTGCATCCCTTGCCTGCCAGCAATCGATTCCAAGCCGATGCCCTCTTCTTGGGGATTACCGCGGCATGAGAGACGGTGAAGGTGGAAGCTCTGCGTTGCCCCATCGGGCCCATTCCGCTCGGAAGCGGGTGTAGGAGGAAATTATATACGTCTCCTTGCGGCTCCGGTCATCGCTTCTCCATTGGCGTTTGGGCCTACGGCATGTCCGTCATGCGGATGCACCGAGACATCATGCGCGGACTGCAGGTTGCCGAACGAGTGCGGGAACTGCTCGTCCTGCTGTTGCGCCGCGACCCACCAGACGTGGAGGAAGGAGAGAGTGAGGGCGGGGATAAACATCGAGTATCTCAGCTCTGCTTGGATGACCATCGAGGCGGTGGGCTCGATAGGGTTCGGACTCATGGCAGGGAGCCTAGCCTTGCTGGCTTTCGGCGGCGACAGCATCGTCGAGCTCATCTCGGGCTTCGTTACGCTGAACCGGCTTAGGAACGACTCGAACGCCCCTCAACCCCATCGAGGGAAGTCCGAATTGGCGACTAGCCTTCTGCTCTTCGCCCTCATACCGGTCATCGGAGTCGGCGCGGCATTCTCTTATGTAACCGGGATGAGGCCGGAGGGGACCCCACTTGGGATCGCCGTGGCCGTGGGCTCCGTAATCATAATGCCGTATCTATGGCTACAGAAGAAGGGGATAGGGCACCAAACCCGAAGCTTGGTCCTGTCTACGGATGCTATCGAATCGATAACCTGCTTCCTGATGTCCGTCACGTTGCTAGGCGGGCTCTTGGCGGAATACTTCTTAGGCCTATGGTGGGTGGATTATCTTGCTACGGGGGTAATCCTTGCCTTCGTCCTTAAGGAGGCAACTGAATCCTACCGAGAAATGAAAGCGGAGTAGGTTCTTTCCGCCCTAATGCCTCAGGAGTTATTCACTTCTCTATCCAGCCGGACTCTCCGTCTTCGTATATCTCCTTCTTTCTCAGCTTCCCCTCTGGCTTGAACCTTCGCACGACCTCTTCGAGAGCAGAAAAGGTTTCTGGGCGCGCCTTGCCCGCCACCAGGACCATCACAAGGACGTCGCCAGGCCTGAAGCTCCCGTCATATTGATAGACCACAGCGAGCTGTAGGCCGTACTTCGTCTTCACTTCGTCGCAGATCTGACGAAAGGCCCTGTCCGCCTGGTCCCGGTCGGCTCCCAACTGTAGCTCGACGACCTTTCTGCCAGCGAACCCGGGAGACTTCATGCGCCCTATGTAAGTGGCGACGGCTCCCGTGCTATCCTCGCAGATCTTGAGGACGGTCTTCATTAGGCCTTCGTAGCTCAGGGAACCTTTGTCGTAGATTCCCGGAGGCGGAAGTTCGGACAGACCTTCCTTTTTTCGTGGCATGGAGACAGATGATTCCCGAACCCGCTGATATAGGTTCTCCTTTCCACCATGCTTCGCGAGGGTGTGGTCGCGGACCTGGGCCGTAGGAAGGGGGCCTGGCGGAATCAAGACTTCTTTCCAACAGACTGCCTAGGCACGCCATCGGTTCCCTCCTTCCCGAGCGAGCTCCAGGCGGGAGCCCAAGGAACGAACTTGGAAGCCGGGATGTCCTTAGCTGAGCTTGACCAGCTGCTGGCCCTCGGGGACGGGCGAGACGACGACCGCTGTGCCGAAGGCGATTATCTCGTCCATGGTGGTGCCGATCTCCGTCGAGTCGAACATCACGCTGATGACCGCGTTGGCGCCCATCGACTCCGCCTGCTGCGAGAGCCTGTCTAGGGCCTGTTGCCTCGCTTGGTGGGCCAACTCGGTGTATTCATGTATCTCCCCTCCTCCCAGGGTCCTGAGTCCGGCGATGATGTTGCCGCCGAGACCTCTCGATCTCACGGTTATCCCATAGACAAGGCCCATGACCTTGTCAACCCTGCATCCCGGAACATAGTTCGTCGTGTATAAGGTGAGTGTCACGGCCATGGTCGGCGTCACTGACGTATTAGAGCATTGTCAAGATGTTCCGCATTGCATGGGAGTTCAGGTCCCAGGGGGACTCCGCGGGGAGCGTCCGAGCCGCGGCCTTCAGCGGCACCCGCCCGTGCATCGGCTGAGACCTCCATCCATGTTTCATGGATGGCAAAGGCAAACACCTTATATCGCGCAAGTTGGGCTTCGTGGAACAGAGAGACGCCTGGTGTCCAGCCATCTTTCGCTCAAAGGCCCAAGATTCGCCCCCACCGGCGTCAATCGTGCGGCAGCTCGGATGTAGAAATGGACCAACAGCCTTCCCCGTTTGGTGAGAAACTCGTCGAAGCTCCCTGCCAAGCTTCCATCTTGGGCCATCAGGGGTGGGAGGCCATGGCAGAGATATGGTCGGAGGGCCTGAGGATCAGGCCAGCCGAAGGCGAGGCCGTGTTCCTGCCGTTCACGCAGATCGCGAAGGTGGATTCGGCTGACTTCGGGATTCACGTCACATACGCTTCCGGCGTAGTCTTCCTCTCGTCGCTGGGCCAGGGCTACAATCAGTTCTTTCAGAGGCTGACGGACGCCTGGGGAGACGCGCTGGCGAAGGCCTTGCTGATGGCCGACGACGACGCCATTTTCGAGACTAGGGCGACGTACATCAATGTCAGACGTGATGGCTCGCAGAGCTTCGGCCCCTGCAGGGCGAGGGTCACCCATAGGGGGCTCGTGATACTCCCTATGGACAGCCCCCCGGTCAAACTGCAGTTTGCCAAATTCGTGTCGGCCCAGGCGCAGAACCTCCGAATGAACATCGAGACCGTCGACAGGGGCGTCGTCGAGCTCCTCAGGATTGGAGCTTCATACCAATCGTTCTGCGAGAAGCTCGTCATCGCTAGGAGGGACTTCGACGGCAGGTTCTTCGAGGGGCTCCAGGACGTCGGCCAGGGCGTGGGCTCCGATCGGCTTCTTGAGCTGTCGAGGTTGATGGCTGAGGGAAGAGCGTTGAGCAGGATGGAAGTCATGAAGCGAGCCTATGACTTCTGGCTCGCCCTCGAAAGGCTGGTCAAGGATTCGCCTTTGGCTCCTTACTATGCCAGTGTCCGGCAGCTGTCGGCCGAAGAGCTCAACTCGATCGGGCGCCGAATGACCTCGCACGGAAACTTGGTCTGGTTCATGGTGGCGATCCCAGGGTCAGTCGAAGAGGGTGGGAACACGGTGGTCGCGGACTTGGCCTCTGTAACCGGCCACACGACCTACCTCTTCAGAATGCTTGAAAGGGCGAAGTTCCCGACTAGTTCCCCCAAGGAGATGTTGGCAGTAGCCAAGTCGGCCATGGGAGAGATTAACGAAGGGTTGGTCTCCGTCGGGTTCAGGGAGGGGCCCATCTTCCTTGACGAGGCCACCTTGAAGACGCCTCCCTTCATCAAATATGTCTTCGCTTCGAAGAACCTCCCCGAGCTCAGGTCCCTCAGGGACAGGTTCTATGGCCGAATAGTCGGGGCGGACGCTAGCGAATGGGCCGCAGACCTCAAAGAGGCGCTCCTTTTCAACGTCACCTCCTCGGACGATTCGGCGAAGTGGGTGCCTTCATCAGGCAAGACGGAATCCCCTGAAATGAAGCCCGGCTAACTCTTATCTGCAGGCCCGCCATCGTCAGGCCTGGGTCAACTCCTTGGATTTCGAGTCCGTTGTCCGCAAGAGGAGGATGGTCAGACACTTCTCCGAAGAGCCCGTAGACGACCAGGACATCGACGCCATCATGGGGCTCGCCCTTCACGCGCCCAGCGCAGGCTTCAGCCAGGGCTCATGCTTCATTGTGGTGAAGGACAAGGAGACGAAAAGCAAGATCGCCCACGCCCAGGGGGAGGCCGGTTACCTGGAGGCAGGCTTCGACCCGTTCATCTCGGGTGCCCCGGTGTTGATAGTGCCTTGTGTCAGCGAGCAGGCCTACCACGACCGTTACCGAGAGCCTGACAAGCTGGAGCCCGATGGCAGGGAGATCGCTTGGCCCGTCCCCTACTGGTTCTTCGACATAGGGGCCGGCTGCATGATCGTGCTCCTGGCGACCAAAGACAGGGGCCTTGCCGCCGCCTTTGCAGGGACCCCCGACCCAAAGGCGGTCAGGGAAATCCTTGGCATACCCGAATCATTCCAACCGGTCGGGACGATTTCGATAGGCCATCCCCTCCCTGACAAGCGGTCGCCTTCCTTGAAGAGGGGGAGGAAGCCGAGGACGGCCCAGATCTTCTCGGAGACTTTCGGCCGACCTTGGATACAGCCACTGCGCGGCGAAAGAACTCGTCCTATCTCTTGAGGTCGGCCACCACCGAAAGGATCGTGGCCGCCACCACAAACCAGAAGAGGACGTCAACAATGACGCCTGCAGGAACCAACTCCAAGGTGGCCCCTGGGTATACCGGCGCCGACAGCACCGGTGCTGGGACGCCCTGCTCCTGAACGCCAACCACCGGGAACAGCATCGGGGTCGAGACGAAGGAGAGCAGGTAGGTCGCCAACATGCCCAACGAGGCGGCCGCTCCCCAGACGACCTTCGTAAACTTCATCCTGACTTCGAGTACAGTCCTGGAGTATTTCAGAGTGGCGGCCTGGGTGAGAGGCCTGCGCCCAGCCCCGCAGGAATGGCTCGGCCGACCCTGAAAAAATCCTTAAATCAGGAATGACCGGCATTCGAGCCAATGAAGGTCGTCGCCGTGGGGAAGCGACCGTTCGTAACAGCCTTCCGTATCGTCGGCGTCGAAGGCGTGGAGGTCGACAGTTCGTCTGAAATGCTCTCAGCAGTCGATCGCCTTTTCAGGACGGATGGCGTGGGGCTTGTATTGTTGGGTTCGGACCTATCGTCTGCCATCCGAATGAAGCTCGCAGATTATAGGAAGAAGAAGGCTGTTCCATTGATCTACGAAATACTGACGCCGGGCGCGACGGCGGGAGAAACCGAGTACAGCAAAGTTCTTAGAGCGATGTTAGGGGTGTAGTGTGTAAGTTGCCGAGCACAGAAATTGAAGCCACTGTGGGGAAGGTATTAGGCGAAGAGTCGGCGTCTCTCAAAGCGCTGCTCGACGAAGCGTTGGCGTCCTCCATCAAGATCCTGGACGAGTACGAGAACAGGGCCGCCCAGAAGGGGACGGAGTCCATGCTGGAGGGGAGAAAGGAGGCTGAGAACGTCAAAAGGAAGATCTTGGGCTCTGCCGAGCTGCAAGCCAGAAACGCCCAGCTGTCAGCCTTCGAGAACTTCTTCGAAGCCGTGATCCTGGAGGCCCTCGAAGACGTGCGGTCGGCCCCACGCAACGCCAGATACGAAAAGGCGACAGCGAGGCTCCTTAGGGAGTCCCTCGCTGAGCTGGACCCCGGCGAATACGTCCTCTCATGCCCGGAGTTGGACTCGGCATCCCTCGCGGCCGCCCTGAAGGACACCAACAAGGAGTTCCCCGGCTTCGCCCTCACCGTCTCCAAGAAGCATTTCGAGGGTGCCGGCGGCTTCATCATCGTCAGCAGGGACGGCAACGTAGAGTTTAACAGCACGTTCGAGGCGAGACTTGAGAGGATGAAACCCAGCATACGGAAAAGGGTTTATGAACGGTATTTCAAGGAGAAGAAGTAGTTTGGCAGCGAAGGGCAAGATAGTCTGGATCAGCGGTCCCGCGGTAAAGGCTGACGGCATGTCCGAGGTCAAGATGGCCGAAACCGTTAGCGTGGGGGAGGACAAGCTGGTCGGAGAAGTCATCAAAGTCACCGGCGACATCGCCTTCGTGCAGGTTTACGAGTCGACCAGCGGCCTTCGTCCCGGAGAACCAGTTGTTGGCACCGGCATGCCCCTTTCGGTCACGCTGGGCCCCGGAATAATGAGCCAGATTTACGATGGCCTCCAGAGGCCCCTCCCTGAACTCGCTGCAGCCTCAGGACCCTACATCAGGAGGGGGGTGAACGCCTTCTCCCTTCCCAGGACGACAAAGTGGCATTTCATGCCCAAGGTCAAGGTGGGAGACGACGCCGAGCCTGGCACCGTCCTAGGCACCATCAACGAGACATCCACCGTGGAGCATAGGGTGATGGTCCCACCGGACGTCAAGGGAGGCCCCCTGCAGAGCGTCGAGCCCGAGGGCGACTACGACATCGAGCACGAAATCGTCACGATAGGGAACGGCATCAAAACGCCTCTGAAGTTATATCATTACTGGCCCGTCAGGCGGCCCAGGCCGTACAAGCAGCGCCTCGAGCCCGAGATCCCCCTGGTCACGGGCCAGAGGGTCATCGACACATTCTTCCCCCTTGCCAAGGGCGGCGCCGCCGCGATACCAGGGGGTTTCGGGACGGGCAAAACTGTCACGAGTCATCAGATCGCTTCTTGGGCCGACACTAAGGTCGTCGTCTACGTCGGCTGTGGAGAAAGGGGGAACGAAATGACCGAGGTGTTGAAGGAGTTCCCCGAGCTAATAGATCCGTACTCCGGGAAGCCGTTGATGCAGCGGACTGTGCTGGTGGCGAACACCAGCAACATGCCTGTCGCTGCCAGGGAAGCCAGCATCTACACGGGGGCTACTCTCGCCGAGTACTATAGGGACATGGGCTACGACGTGGTCATGCTGGCCGATTCCACCTCTAGGTGGGCGGAGGCCCTGCGTGAAATCAGCGGCAGGCTTGAGGAGATGCCGGCGGAGGAGGGTTACCCGTCCTATCTTGCCTCTAGGCTTGCCGAGTTCTACGAGCGCGCGGGGCGAGTGAACGCTCTCGGGACCCCGGCGAGGACAGGTTCAATCAGCCTGGTGGGCGCCGTCTCGCCCAGTGGCGGAGACTTCACCGAGCCGGTCACGACCCACACCATGAGGTTCATCAGGACCTTCTGGGCTCTGGATACCAAGCTCGCCTACTCCAGGCACTACCCCGCCATCAACTGGATGACGAGCTACTCTGGCTTCCTGGACAAGGTAGCGCCCTGGTGGAAGGCGAATGTCGACAAGGGTTGGTACGATCTCAGGCTGGAGGCATACCAGATCCTGCAGAGGGAGGACACCCTCAAGGAGATCGTCCGCCTCCTAGGACCCGAAGTCCTCCCGGATGAAGAGAAGCTGATACTTGACGTCGCGAGGATCATCAAGGTGGGCTTCCTGCAGCAGACCGCCTACGATCCCATCGACAGCTACACCAATCCTAAGAGGCAGGTCGCTCTGCTCAGGATCATCGTGGCCTTCTATAAGGAAGCGGGAGCAGCTCTGAAGGCGGGCGTACCCCTGCAGTCCGTCAGGGCCATGCCCGTCATCGCCAAGATAATGCGTGCCCGGTTCGAGATAAAGGACGACGAGCTCTTCAAGATCAGCGACCTCACGGATGAAATGAATGCTGCCTTCAAGGCCCTTATGCCTCAAGGAGTTGCCCAAGTTGCAGCCTAAGCGAAGCGGCGGCGTCGAATACTCCAAGGTGGCGGAGCTCAAGGGTCCCCTCCTGATCGTGGACGGGGTGGGGCAGGTCTCCTACGACGAGCTGGTCGAGGTTGAGATGGGCCAGGGCAGCAGGAGGCTGGGGAGGGTCCTCGAGGTCGGTGGAGGGAGGGCGGTCATTCAGGTCTTCGCAGGCACATCCGGCATATCAACGGCTGGCACAGCTGTGAAGTTCCTTGGCAAGCCTATGGAGATGCCCGTCTCCATGGAGCTGCTTGGAAGGGTCTTCGATGGGCTCGGGCGTCCGCTCGACGGCCTCCCACCTCCTCTAGGTGAGGAGTTCCGCGACGTGAACGGTTCGCCCATGAACCCATCCATGAGGGACTACCCAATCGATTTCATTCAGACCGGAGTCTCCGTGATCGACGGGATGCTCACGCTGGTCAGGGGTCAGAAGCTCCCCATCTTCTCGGGAGCCGGCCTCCCTCACAACCTTCTCGCTGCGCAGATCGCTCGTCAGGCTTCAGTGAAGGGAGGTGGCCAGGACTTCGCCGTCGTCTTCGCCGCCATCGGCGTCCAGAACGACGAGGCCTCGTTCTTCAGGAAGGCATTGGAGGAGACGGGCGCCCTCAAGAGGAGCGTCCTCTTTCTGAACCTCGCCAACGATCCTGCCATCGAGAGGATAATCACTCCCAAGGTTGCACTCACAGCTGCCGAGTACCTCGCCTTCACAGGTAACCTCCATGTCTTGGTCATTCTCACCGACATGACCAACTACGCTGAGGCCCTGAGGGAGATAAGCGCCGCAAGGGAGGAGGTGCCGGGGAGGAAGGGCTATCCGGGCTACCTTTACACTGACCTCGCGACGAACTTCGAACGGGCGGGCAGGATCAAGGGGAGGACGGGAAGCATCACTCAGCTCCCCATACTCAGCATGCCCAGCGACGACATCACCCACCCCATCCCGGACCTGACGGGCTACATCACGGAGGGCCAGGTGGTGCTGGACAGGGAGCTCTTCAGGAAGGGGATCTACCCTCCCGTGCAGGTGCTCTCTAGCTTGAGCAGGCTGATGAAGGACGGAATCGGAGAAGGAAAGACGAGGCCCGACCATGCCGAAGTGAGCAACCAGTTGTACGACTCCTACTCCAGGGCTCAGGAGCTTCGTGCCCTCGTCGGCATCGTCGGGAAGGCCGGCCTGGCTCCGGTGGACCTGAGGTACCTCGACTTCGGGGACGCCTTCGAGCAGAAGTTCCTCACTCAGAGCTACGAAGAGGCAAGGACCTTGGACGAAACCATGGCCATTGCCTGGAACGAAATCCTCTCCATGCTGCCGGAGGGGGAGCTCACCAAGATAAAGACCGACAGCCTCGCCAAATACTACAGGGAGAAGCAGTAGGGGAAGATGTCCAGCCAGAAGATCCAGCCCACGAAGCTGGAGCTCATAAGGCTTAGACGCTCCCTCGTGGTCGCCCAGAAGATACACAAGATCCTGGACGACAAGCGGGAGGTCCTTCTGAAGAAGCTTAACGAATACATGGACGAGGCGACCAAGGCAAACAAGAGCCTCAGCACTTCCGTCCTGAAGGGCTACGACTACCTGTACGGGGCTTACATCGAGATGGGCTCAATGCGGCTGGAGGCCACGGCGAAGGCCGCGCCCCCCTCGGCCGACGTCACGGTCAACGTCAGACGCATAGTGGACGTTGACGTCCCATCGCTGACGCTCAACTTCAAGGAGGTCCTGCGACCCTACGGCTTCGGCGACACGTCTTACTCTCTCGATCAGGCCTACGCATTTCTCTCCTCTCTTCTTCCGAGCATCCTCAAGGCGGCGGAGATGGAGAACGTAATCTTCAGGCTGGTCAGCGAAATCGAGAAGACTCAGCGAACCCTCAACGCCCTAGAGTTCATCATCATCCCCCAGTACCAGTCCCAGATCAGGTTCATTTCGGCTACGCTCGAGGAGCGGGACAGGGAGGAATTTGTAAGGCTTAAGAGCGTCAAGCGGGTGCTGGAGAGGCGGAGGCAGCTGGAGTGAGCTCGGAGGCAGCCGACATGGCGGAGGAACGTCATAAGGCCAAGGAGCCGAAGGCCTTCGCCGAAGCCCGAGAGGCCGTCCAGGCCAGGGCCAAGGAGTACTTGGCAGACGCCGAGGTCCAGCTGTCGGAGCTGAAGAAGCGCACAGTCGACGGCTTCAAGAACCTTTAGTATCCTGGGCGTCACCCTGGTTCTCAAACCTGACCGAGATCCTTAGGCGAGATTCTGGGCGGGCGCGCCCCCCGCCCGGGTCGGCGCGAAAGTCCAGTATCGGCCGCCGGGCGTCCGAGGACTTTGACCATCATATGCAGCCTCAGACAAGTCTATTTAGAAGAGGGAGGCAACAATGGAGCTATGCAGTTCGTTCGTCTCGGGGCGAGCGGCCTGAAGGTCTCTCGCCTCTGCCTGGGCTGTATGGGCTTCGGCGGGGTCAAGGTTGGAAACTTCTCCTGGACGCTGGGTTACGAGGATTCGGCCAAGGTCATCAAGGCGGCCCTCGATGTTGGCATCAACTTCTTGGACACTGCAAACATGTACTCCGACGGCCGCTCCGAGGAGATAGTTGGCAAGGCGATCCAGGGTAGGCGAGATGAGCTCGTCATAGCCACCAAGGTCTACCACCCTACGGGCACCGGACCAAATGACCGAGGGCTCTCTCGCAAGCACGTCCGCCGTGAAGTGAAACGCTCGCTGGAGAGGCTCAACCTGAAGTACATCGACCTTTACCAGATCCACCGCTGGGACTACGAAACCCCCATCCAGGAGACTCTTTCGACTCTAAACGATCTGGTACATGCGGAAGGAGTAGTGAGTTACATTGGGGCCTCAAGCATGTGGGCTTGGCAGCTTGCGACGGCCATGGATCTCAGTGAGAGGCTAGGGCTGGAGAAGTTCATCTCAATGCAGAACCAGTACAGCCTCGTGTACAGGGAGGAGGAGCGGGAGATGATCCCCCTTTGCGTTTCTAAAGGGCTCGGCGTCATACCGTGGAGTCCGTTGGCCAGAGGGTTTCTTTCGGGGAAATACAGCAGGCATACGACTCCTCATGGTCGGCGTTATGAAAGTGATCGATACCTGAAGGGCAGGTTCTTCAAGCCACAGGACTTTGACGTGCTCGAAGCGCTCCTCAAAGTTGCCACGGAAAAGGACGTCAAGCCAGCTCAGGTGGCTGTCGCATGGCTCCTGCAGAAGCCCGGCGTAACTTCGCCGATCGTTGGAGCCACCAAGCCGTCACAGATTCGTGAGCTCGCCGAGGCGGTTGAGCTCAAGCTAAGCTCCGACGAAACCAAGCAGCTGGAGGCCCCCTACAGGCCGATGCCCGTCGAGGACCATATCTGAGCGCAAGATCCCGTCGGGACAATCCGGGCGGGCCTCTGATGGCGGATCTCTCAAGTCAATCCAGCCAGGCCGCAGGAGCTTCGCCCCGCTCCAGGGGCCACTAGTACTTGTAAAGGGAGTAGACGCTCCCTTGATAGACCAGGGTCAGGTTAGCTGTGTTCAAGCCGGGCGTCGAAACACCAGGCAGAGACCCCTGTCCACCTGGACCGCCGACGCCCGGACCTGCTCCTCCATCCGATGGCTGCTGGTTTGGCGGGCCCTGGGCGGCAGGCGCACCGGTACCCGAATTGCCCGGACCTGCCCCACCCTGGGAGCCCACCAACACGTACACAGTATATCCTTTCCCAAGCCACTGCGTCGCATTCGTCACTACCGGCAGCCCGAGCACATATTGCGGCCAATAGGCCATCCCCCCACCTTCGATGATCAGCACGGACCGATTCCCCACCACCGTAGCCATCTTCTCCAGTTCCGAGTAGCCTTGAACGCTGACGGTGGGAGAAAGGGACGTCGCCGTCTGGTACCCTAGAAGGGCCAGGGGGCTCAACAGGATTATCAAAGCTAGAACAACCAATCCCCTCCCCTTCAGGCTGGCCAGGGCATACCCGACGATGATTGAGACGGGGATGAACTCCATGGCCTCGAATCGCCATGCAAAGTCGCTGGGTATGATGGGAAGGACCAACAGTGCTCCAATGACGGTGGCCATCCCTATCAGGCCGGATCTCTCCCTGTTCCCGCGCACCCATTCATACGCGGTGAGCAGAAGACCTGCACCTAGGAACAGAACAAGAAGAGGGTTGCTCACCCCACCGCCTTGAGGTGCCCCGCCTCCGATGGCGGCGGCTCCAGAGGTCGCGCTTGTTATGTCTGAGACGAACACTAGGCCCTTTTCGAAGTCGCCGAAGTAGTCTGGGAATAGCAAGTACCCTCCTACGGTGGATAGCAAGGCCACCAGGAGGAAGGAGCCATACGACATGATCAACCTCTTCTTGGTCAACGCGATGGCGAAGACAAAATATCCGGCCATGAACAGGAGGGCCACCCCCTGGTCGAGTACGTGAGTCAGCATCGCTAGGTAGAAGAGTCCCATGACTCCGATGGCGTTCCATCTCATCTTCGTCTCAGGGTTCATGGTCCTCTGAAGGAAGTAGACCATCCCGACGATGAAGAGCACTCCCACAGAGTTCTTGATCAAGTTGGTGGAGAGGGCGATGTGTTCTGGGGCCACGGCGGATGCTATCGCCGCACCGATGGCGGGTAGTTCGCTCTTGAAGATTGACTTGAGAAGAATGTATACGGCGACAGAGGTGCCTGCGGCGAAAAGGGCCGAGCCTGCGATGACGCTCGATCCCCCACTTCTTACAACCGCCGCTATAAGCGCGAACACGTCCAAGGTGAGAGGACGATCGGCGTAGATCATCGCGCCATTGGATAGTATTCCCTTCACTTCGATCAGGTAGTAAGGCCCATCGATAGAAGGTATGACAAAGGTGTGGGCATTGCACCAGTAGTAGAAGAGGAAGGTGAAGACGAAAAGGGCCGCCGTGACGACCATGCTCCGGCGCCTTGGCCCCATCGCTTCGCTCCTCAAGAGGGAACGTCCCCCATGAGGAGATTTAAGCTGTTTCCACATTGGTTCCCAAATTCAT
>CAYYVT010000031.1:0-25568 GCA_964475215.1 uncultured Nitrososphaerales archaeon | reverse complement strand
GCGGGCGCGACAGGCGTCTCCCTGCATCATCTTCTTCGACGAAGTCGACGCCCTGGCCCCGACGAGAGGGATGGGAGGGGAGAGCATGGTGACCGAAAGGGTCGTGAGCCAGCTGCTCACCGAGCTGGACGGGATTCAGGCGCTCTCCGGGGTCGTCGTGCTCGCCGCCACCAACAGGATCGACATGGTGGATCCGTCGCTGCTCCGGGCAGGCCGCTTCGACAAGCTCATCTTCGTCGGGATGCCCGACAAGGCCGCTCGTCTGGCCATACTCAAGATACACTCGGCCGGGAAGCCCCTGGCGGCGGACGTCAACTTCGAGAGCCTGGTGGAGCTGACCGAGGGCCTCAGCGGTGCCGACCTCGCTTCGGTGATCAACACCGCGGTCTCGCTGGTCCTGCAGGACTTCGTCGCCAAGTACCCCGAGCCCGAGGACACGAAGAAGCACGTCAACGAAGCAGTGCTGACCCAGAAGCTCCTTGAGGAGTCGATAAAGAAGGTCAGGGCCTCTAGGGAAGGCAAGCCGCTCGAGAAGGCGCCTGTGCCGTACTACCGCTAGGCGCCTCCTCACCTTTTTATCTTCCATTTTTGCAACCTTCAGCCTGTATTGGAGAATCTGATCGGTAGGGGGACTTGGCTCGACAAGCTGGCGAGCGAGATAATCGAACGGGAGAGGTCCCTCGGCCGCAGCACCCATCTCGTGAGAGTTGAGTCGGGGCTGGGCGCCAGCGGGATACCCCACGTCGGCAGCCTGGGCGATGCCCTCAGGGGGTACGGCGCCAAGCTGGCCCTTGAAGACCAGGGGGTCAAGAGCGAGCTGATAGCATTCACCGACGACATGGACGGCCTGCGGAAGGTCCCGGCGGGCCTCGGCAGGGAGCTGGAGAAGTACATCGCCATGCCGGTCTCCGCCATACCCGATCCGTACGGCTGCCATCCCAGCTATGGCGGCCACATGGGCAGCCTCCTCAGGGACGCCCTGGACAAGGTGGGGGCCGAGTACAGGTTCGAAAGCGGCGCGGAGGCCTACAGGAGGAACGCCCTGGGCGCTCAGGCCGAGAAGATACTCTCGGCTAGCGACCGCATCGGCCAGACCATAAGGGAGCTCACCGGCCAGGAGAAGTACGAGGACTCCCTCCCCTATTTCGCCATCTGTGCCAACTGTGGCAGGATGTACACGACGAGAGCCATTGGCTGGGACCCCAAGTCCTCATCCGTCCACTACCGCTGCGAGGGGACGGAGCTCCGGGAGAAGAAGATCGACGGGTGCGGCCACGAAGGGGACGCCAGGCTCTCCAAGGGTGAGGGGAAGCTCTCCTGGAAGGTGGAGTTTGCTGCAAGGTGGGCCGCCTTGGACATCAGGTTCGAGGCCTACGGCAAGGACATCTCGGATTCGGTCAAGGTGAACGACTGGGTGGCCGAGAACGTGCTTTCCTTCCATCCTCCCTTCCACGTCCAGTACGAGATGTTCCTCGACAGGTCCGGGAGGAAGATCTCGAAGTCCGCCGGGAACGTCTTCACCCCCCAGATGTGGTTCCGCTACGGCTCGACGAGGAGCCTTGTCCTCCTGATGTACAAGCGCATAGCCGGGACCAGGAACCTCTCCGTCGCGGACATCCCGAAGTACATGGACGAACTCGACTACATGGAGGACGTATACTTCGGCAAGTCCAAGGTGGACCCGCCGGAGAAGCTGGCCAGGCTCAGGGGCCTCTACGAATACACCAACTTCCTGCGCCCTCCGAAGGCGCCCTCCATCCATATCCCCTACCGCCTCCTGGCCGAGATAGCCTTCTCCGCGCCCTCCGAAGACGTGACGGGTTACAGCGTGCGCCGCCTTCAGGCGTACAAGATGGTCACCGAGGCCACGCCGGAGCTCCTTCAGAGGATCCAGATGGCAAGGAGCTGGTCCACCGAGATCATGGGAGAGCCTCCCAAGGTGGACCTGGGAGAGGCTGAGAGGAAGGCCGTGGCGGACCTGATTGCTTCCTTGGAGGGTCAGAAGGAACCCGAGAGGGTTCAATTCGAGATCTTCGAGGTGGCCAAGCGAAACGGGATACCGCCCGGGGATTTCTTCAGGCTCCTCTACGAGATACTTCTAGGTAGCGAAAAGGGTCCTCGCCTCGGCCCCTACATCGTGGATACCGGCGTCAAGAGGACGTCGTCCGCGCTCACGCGGGCGATAAAACAAAACTGAAGGGTCCGTGGACTCTAGCCGAAGGACCGGTCCCCAGCGTCCCCCAGCCCTGGCACGATATACGCATGGGAGTTCAGTTCGCGATCGACGGCGACGGTGTACAGCTCCGCTTCGGGATATGCCGTCATGACCTTGTCAACGCCATACTCGCTGGAGATGACGCAGCAGATGAGGAGCCTCTTCGGCTTCCCTATCTTGTACACCTCGGCGATGGTGGTAAGAAGCGTCCCCCCGGTGGCGAGCATCGGGTCGGCGACTATCACCGTATCCTCAGGGCCGAACTTGGGGATCTTGACGAAGTACTTGACGGGCTTGACGTTCTCCACCCCTTCCTTCTCCTCAACCCTCTGGATGGCGAGGACGCCCAGCCGTGCGTGCGGGAACGACTTCAGCATTCCCTCCACGAGGGCCGTGGCCGCCCTCAGGACGTTGATTATGACGATGTGCTCCATATCGGGGACGATGACTCCCTTGGCCTTGATCCTCATTGGGGTCTCCACTTCAATCTGCTTCGTGGGGAACGAGTATATGACGTAGAAGGAAATCAGGCGCCCCAGCTTGACCAGCCCCTTCCGGAAGGGTATCTGGGTGGTGTCCTTGTTCCTCAGATCCGTGAGGATGGACTGTGCCAGCGGATGGTCGATGATGTGCACGTTCTTACGTGAAGCTGACATCTAGGAACCTCGGAATGGGCCGTTATTTAAGATTGGCGTGGGCGGCTCCGTCCGCCCTTCGGTCTTTCGTCGGCGCCGAGTTTCTTCTGCATCTCCCAGGTTCGCTCCCACCCCAGGCTTGAGTACAAGGGCCTCCCCATCTCCGAGGCGTGGAGGGACATTATGGCGAAGCCCCTCTTCCTGCACCACTCCTCCGCCTTCTCGAGGATCGAGGTGGCGTAGCCCTTCGCCCTGTACGCGGGAACCGTGTACATCGAGAGCACATATGGAGTGGGGCCCGCTCTGTCGGCCAGGTGAGGCTGTCGCTCTCGAAGCCACACCCCTCCGCTGGCCACGATTTCACCTTCCCCGTTGGAGGCCACGAAGAAGGCCACCTGCCTTTCCCTCATCATCTTCTTCAGCCATGACCTGAAGATCCGGTCGCCCGCTACGTGTTCCTCAGGCTTCCTCGGCCGAATGTCTTCGAACATCAGGTGCCTGTGCCTCACAAGGGTCTCCACGTCTTCGGCGACGGCCTCTCTCACAATGTGAGAGGCCCTCTTCCGCGCCCCTGAAGGGGCCATGCTACCTCGGCCTCGAGTTGGGGGTCTGAAGGAAGACCTTGACGGAGACCTTCGCCCCGTCCTTGAGCCCGAGGGCGTCCCGGAGGTTCTTCGGGGCTATCGCCTCCAGCACCGACGCGTCATAGTGCGTCCTGTCTATGGCTAGGATTCCGCCCCTCTCATCCTCGATCAGGGCGGGGAAGACCCTGAGGGCGCCGAAGGACCGGGTTCCGTCCTGGAACCCATCGATGACGATCCCTGTCCTTGACTTCAGCTCTTCGATCTGGACCCTATCGGTCCTCGAGTCCAGCCTGAGGTTGAGGGTCCCCGGAAAGGGCACGAAGCCCAGCTTCTCCTTGAACTGCTTGGTGTAGCCACCCAGGCTGACGTAGTAGGCCCCCTCCCCCAGCCCGGTGAAGAGCTCTCCGTTGAACTCGTAGATGTCGGGCGTCTCTTCGAGGACGCTCCTGAGCATCAGGTAGTATGATGTGAGGTCGTTCACCGCCCTGTCGGTGAGCTTTATGTTGAATCTCCTCCCCTCCTTCTCCCTGACGATATAGCCCTGCCGCTCCAGCTGGAGGATGTGCTGGGAGATGGCCTGCTGGGACTTGCCCAGCTCCGCGGCCAGGTTCTCCGTCGTCATCCCCACGAACTTGCTCTTGGCTCCGAGGAGGAGGAGCTCGACCAGCGTGGGGAAATAGGGTGACTTGGCGTAATTCTTGACCCTTACCAAAGGACCTCCACCGCGCCATGTGAGAGGCTGTGTCTACTACTTAAGTGGTTATTACCATTAACACCTAAATACCAGGAAGGTGGTAATTACAAAAGACATGGACCGGACCCTTCGCGGCAGAAGCGAGCTCATAGTGGGCGGCGCCATATTCGGAGCCCTGGCGGTGGTCCTCACCACCATCTCCCAGGCGCTCGTGCTCAGCTTCCCCCTGATCCCCTACCTCCAGTTCGACCTCGGCGAGATTGCCATCCTGCTCGCGTTCTACATCTTCGGGCCCGTCCCTGCCGTAACGGCCTCCTTCGTGGAGTTCGCCACCCTGTGGGTGGTGGGCCAGAACCTCCCCGTCGGCCCTGTGTTGAAGCTCGTAGCCATACTCTCCTCTCTGGTCGGGATCTGGCTGGGAATGTCGCTCGCCTCGAGGAGCAAGAACCCGACCGTGGGCAAGGCGACCGGGATCGGCACCTCCCTCGGCGTGATCACGAGGGTGCTGGTCACGACGCCCGCCAACTACATCGTCATCCTCCTCGTCTACACGGTCCCCGGCATAATCACCTTCGTGAAGGGCCCCCTCCAGCTGGTGGGGATAACCCTCACCAACGGCAACGCCATGGCGATAGTGCTGGGCTTCACATTCGTGTTCAACGTGCTGCAGCTCCTCTTCGTCGCCGGAGTGTCCTACCTGCTACTCAGCCTCCCCCAGGTCAAGAACGCGGGCGTCGCCAGGAGGTCCTTCTGGGTGACATCCTACATCAGAAGCCGAGAATGACAGCGTCCGGGATTTCACCGGATGCGGATCTTGTGGTCGACGATGTCGACCTTGAGGAGCGTCTTGACGCGCACGCCGGTCTCCCTTTCAATGAGATCCACTCCTCCAAGGCCTTCGCGTTCGATCACGGCGCCGGCGTCGTGGACGACGACGCCCATCCCCTGAAGGGTCCGGATGATGGGGAGGAGGGTCCCGCCGGTGGCTATGATCGAATCCACCAGGACCACCTTGTCGCCTTTCCTGACGCCGTTCAGGTACATGACGCTCTCTTCATACGCGGTCTTCTTCACGACGGCGACCTCGCCTGGGAGGTGGTAAGCGCGCTTCCTTATCATCAGCATCGGAAGGCCGGTGACCATGCTCAGGGCAGTGGCGATGTGGAATCCCATCGCCTCGGGGGCCATGATTTTGTCGGCGCCCTTGAGGTTGAGGATCCTCGCCACTTCGTAGCCGCAGCCCCACAGCGCCTGGCTGGGTATCTCGGGCACGCCAGAGCTCAACGGGTTGACGATGTAGTCATAGACCCTATCCGCCTGCTTCATCTGGACGACGGAGGCCTTCAGCAGGTCCTCCTTTACCGTTCCGAGCCAGTCCATGTCTACTTCGCGCCGAACCACGCTTAAATAGATGTCGAGCTCGGTTTTCACTATGAAGCCTGCCCAAGGCGGGATCCTCGTCCTCGATTTCGGAGGGCAGTACGCGCACCTCATCGTCCGTCGGGTGAGGGAGCTGGGGGTCCCATGCCAGCTCGTCCCATTCTCTATCCCCACCAGCGAGGTCAGGGAGAGCGGCGCGAAGGGCCTCATATTCTCAGGGGGCCCCGCCAGCGTCTACGCCAAGGGCTCCCCGAAGCCATCTCCCGATGTCCTCGGCCTGGGGCTGCCAATCCTTGGAATCTGCTACGGCCACCAGCTCATCGCTCACCTTTTCGGGGGGGCCGTGAAGCCGGCGCCCAAGAGCGAGTACGGAGAGTCCACCCTGAAGGTCCGCGCAGGCTCGGCCATCCTGAAGAGGGTGCCGCCCAGGAGCCGCATATGGGCAAGCCATGGCGACCAGGTCACAAAGATGCCCGCCGGTTTTCAGGTGACGGCCACATCGGACAACTCACTCTTCGCCGCCATCGAGGACCGTCGCCGCAGGATATTCGGCGTCCAATTCCACCCCGAGGTGACCCAGACCGAGTACGGAAGCCAGATATTGGCCTCATTTGTCTACGACGTCTGCGGATGCAGGAAGACCTGGATGCTAGGCGACTTCATAGAAACCCAGGTTCAGGACATCCGAAGGAAGGTCGGCGGCGAAAGGGTCCTGTGCGCCGTAAGCGGGGGGGTCGACTCCTCCACCCTCGCCCTTCTCATCTCCAGGGCCGTCGGCGAGAACTTGACCTGCCTCTTTGTGGACCACGGGCTTCTCAGGAAGGGAGAGGGGGAGGAGGTGCTGCGCACCCTTAGGGACAAGCTGGGGCTGAGTGTGGTCCTCGTGGACGCGTCCCGCCGATTCCTGGACGCCCTCAGGGGGGTGAAGGAGCCGGAGAGGAAGAGGCTGGTCATCGGCGCCGAGTTCGCCTCCGTCTTCCGGGAGTTCAACCAAAAGGAAGGCCCCTTCCGGTGGCTTGCCCAGGGGACGCTGTATCCCGACGTCATCGAAAGCGCCTCCACTTCGGGCCCCGCGTCGAGGATCAAGGCCCACCATAACGTGGCCGGCCTCCCTAAGGGTCTTCCCTTCGAGCTTCTTGAGCCGCTCAAGGAGCTTTACAAGGACGAAGTCAGGGAGATAGCGGCAATGCTCGGGATGCCCCACGAGTTCCTGGTCCGACACCCCTTCCCGGGGCCAGGACTTGCCGTTAGAATAGTGGGAGAGGTGACGACCGAGAAGCTCAACGTGTGCCGCGAGGCCTCCGCCATCTTTGAGGAGGAGCTAAGGGCGGCCGGACTCTACGAAGGGCTCTGGCAGGCCTTCGCCATTGTGGGCGACGACAGGGTCGTCGGGGTGACGGGAGACTCTCGCCGCAATGGCTACCTCGTTACTTTGAAGGCCGTGACGTCAGTGGACGGAATGACTGCCGACTGGGTGCGGCTGCCCGAGGGTCTTCTGGACTCCGTCAGCCGGAAGATAACGAATAGACTGCCCGAAGTGTCCATGGTGGCCTACGCCATAACGGACAAGCCCCCGGCCACTATAGAGCCTCAGTGAGCTTCGATGGCGGGGATCGTGGTCACCGTCTCCTTGCCGCTCTGAGATATTGTGGTGTAGAACACGAAGACGTAGGAGAACGCGTACACCCCCAGGATGATTATGATGCCGAAGTTGCTGAAGGCGATGGCCCTGCCAATGGCGATCGCCGCCAGCACCACGCTCAACGCCTCCAGCAGGGAGGTGTAGTCCAGCGGAACCTGATACTTCTTGTCCTTCCAGGACCCCTCCTTGCCTACGACGGCATACTTCGGCGTCCTCTTGAAGACTCCGCTCCTCTTCAAGAGGAGGGCTTTGGCCGCCTCGATGGTGTTGCTGACGCTTATCCCGTAGCCCAGGAACCCGAGGGCGAGCAGGGAGCGCCAGTTCCGTGCGACGCTCAAGTGCTGCCTCCTCATGGCCACGATGTAGTAGATCCAGGCGGCCGCGGTGCAGAGGAGGATGGAAATTGCGAAGAGCACCCAAACGGGGGTGACCCAGGAAAAGCCAGTGAACCCGCCGGAGGTAGCCTGGCCGATCTGGTTGGCTGTCGGAATGGAGATCTTTATGCTGTCGATGTTAAAGGTGGCTGCAAGGGCTGCGAGAATGAAGGAGACGTACATGAGGGGGTGAACGGAGTAGTAAGTCAGGTGTATCGTGGCCTCGACCTTCTGCCGAAGCGACACCCCCTTGTCCTTCAGTAGGGTTGGGAGGGACTTCTTGGCCACCTGCAGGCTCCCCCTGGCCCACCTACCCTGCTGCCTCTTGAAGCTGGCGACCGTCGGCGGGATTTCGCAGGGCACGTCGTCGCTGACGAACTGGATCCTGTATCGGCGGAGCTGCATCCTGTAGCTGGCGTCAAGGTCCTCGGCGAGCGTGTCTGCCTGCCAGCCTCCAGAATCCTTCAGGGCTCGCGTTCGGATCATGCCGGCGCTGCCATTGAAGTTCAGGAACAGGCCGCCTGCGCTCCTCGCCGGCTGTTCTATCAGGAAGTGGGCATCCATCCCTATCGAGACCGCCTTCGTGATCCAGTTGTACTCGCGGTTGGTGTAGCTCCAGCGGAACTGGACCACCCCCAGGGAATCGTCGGCGGTGATGTAGGCGGTCGCAAGGTCGAGGAAGTCCGGCTTCGGCAGGAAATCTGAGTCGAACACTACCACAAAATCTTCGCCTGCCCTTGAGAGGGCGGAGTTGAGTGCTCCCGCCTTGAATCCCGTCCTGTCGTCTCGGTGCTGGACATCGAAGTTGAAGCCTCTGGCTCTGTAGCCCTCGGTCAGCCCCTCTAGGATAGAAGTTGTCTCGTCATCGGAATCGTCCAATACGGAGAGATGGACCTTCTCCTTTCCGTAGAGCTCCGCGGTCCCGGCGCACGCGGCCAGGAGCCTTTCGGCGACATACCTCTCGTTGAATATCGGCAGGTGGATGGCGACCGTCGGCTTATCCTTTCGGTAGGGTTTCGGCTTGCTGTAGCTCCTGGAGAGCCTAAGGAGGTAGAAGATGTTGAAGCCGTAAAGGAAGAATGCGACGGTCACGGCCAATGAGATTAACAGCAGGCCAGTTCCGATCAGGTCCAAGCCACGCTTGAGCCTCCATTCCCGACCGTCCCCGTTCCGTCGATGGGCATCCCTTCGCCAGATGAAAGAGTGGCCTCGGGGATCGCCATGGAGTCGAGCCAAATAAGACAGGAATTAAATGTTTACTTAGGAAGAGAGGCCCAATTCCTCCAACCCTGTCACCTCTGGCGCATCTTTAGGCCTTCGCTGCCTCGGATTCGACATTCCCTTCGGGCGGGAGCCATCTCCGCCTGTCCGAGGGGTAGGACGGGCGCATCGAGCGGTCAACCCCGGGGCATCCTCCGACTGGTGCTGAGACTGCCGATGGGAAGAAATAGGACCGCATGTGAGGATTATCCAATGTTCCCAGCGGAGAGGCAGATCTTCGACAGGAGATGGCTGATCCTGGTCTTGATCACCTACGTCGTGGAGATCGCCTTCTTCGCCATCGTGTCTCTGACGCCGCTTTCCGCCAGCCAATCGAACTCGATACTCAACGGAACAAGCGGAGCGCTCAACCAAATCCAGAGCGAGCCCTTCCCCTTCAAGGTCATCTCCATTTTCCTCAACAACGCTGGAATAATGGTGTTGGAGTTCGTGCCCATCCTGGGATGGATCAGGTTCGCCTCGGTGACCCTGGCCACCGGCCAGGTCCTTTCGGCGCTCGGTAGCACTTCGGGGGTGCCGGCGGCCTTCCTCCTAATCGTCACGTTCCTTTCGCCCCACTCATGGATCGAACTGTCGTCTTATGCCGTGGCCGTCGCGGAAAGCTTCCTCCTCCTCTACGCCATCCCGGCCAGGCATCTTAGGGCCGAGATATCGAGGGCCGCCATGTCATTTGGCCTCGCCATGCTCCTGTTGATCTTCGCGGCGTTCCTTGAGTCGATCACGCTGGAGTTCGGGCTCGACGGCTTCGCCTACGCCTGGGTGCTTGCCATCCTCATAGGCCTCGGCCTCTACCTTGTGTGGCGAAGCCAGCGCCGCCCGCCCGCACCTCCGTACGGCGCCGAGCCCGCTCCACCCCCTCCCATAGAGGTACCTCCACAGCAGCCCCCCGAGCCCGGTGCGGGCGGGCCGGGAAGCTCTTATATGGAGTAGCCCGGCCTAGCCAGCGGCGCGGGAGATTGAGCGAATCGAAAGCTAGCTCCGCCCCTACGGAGCGCCTGCAGGACATCGACGTCTGGAGCATGGGAGACGAATGGGGACCCGAGAAGGTCGTCCAGGTGTACGACCCTGACACTGGGATGCAGGGCGTCCTCGTCATAGACAACACCGCCAGCGGCCCGGGAAAGGGCGGGATAAGGTTCTCTCCATCGGTCACCCCCCTTGAGGTTTTCAGGCTCGCTAGGGTCATGACTTGGAAGGTTGCCTTGGCGGGGCTCCCCTTTGGGGGCGCCAAGGCGGGCATACGTGGAGATCCGACGAAGACGGACAGGGCGGCCTGGATTAGGGCCTTCGCCAGGGCGATCAAGCCCTACGTCCCGAACCAGTACGTCGGCGCCACCGATATGGGGACGACGGAGCTCGAAATGGCGGTCTTCGCCCACGAAGTTGGGGACATGAAGGCCTGCACGGGGAAGCCGTCGGAGATAGGGGGGATCCCTCACGAACTGGGGACGACGGGCTACGGCGTAGCCCACGCCACAAACCTGGCTTTGGAACTGCTGAACAAGCTCCAGAAGTTCGACTTGGACCCGAAGGAGGCAAGGGTCTGCGTCCAGGGGTTCGGGAACGTGGGCTCGTTCACGGCGAAGTTTCTGGACGAGATGGGTTTCAAGGTCGTGGGCATCTCCGACATCAGCTGCTCGATAGCGGACCCTAAGGGCCTCGACCTGCCGAAGATACTCAACGAGATGAAGCAGTCCAACCGAGAGCCGGTGCTCAGCAGCATCCCGTCCTACCAGAAGGTGGGGAGGGACGAAGTCTTCAAGGTCCCCTGCGATATCTTCGTTCCGGCGGCCACCTCTGACGTGATAAACGAAAGGACGGTTCTCCAGCTCTTGGCGTCCAAGGTAAGGATGGTCGTCGAAGCCGCCAACATCCCAACCACGAGAGAGGCCGATGCGGCCCTTCATTCAGGAGGTGTATGGGTCCTCCCGGACCTCTTGGTGAACGCCGGCGGCGTGATCGGATCGTATGTGGAATACAAGGGCGGCACCGAGAAGGAGGCCTTCGATCTGATCGAGTACAAGATCTCGAAGAACACCGAGGTCGTGGTCCAGGAGGTGCTGGGGACCGGTCGGTCGATAAGATCTGTGGCCGAAGAGATCGCGATGGCCAGGGTCAGGCGCGCCATGCTGCTTCGCAAGGGAGATATCGACGTAGCCAGGCGAATAGGCTCAAGGTAGGACACGTGAGGAGGAGAGGTCGGGCCCCTTCCTAGCGAGTGAGGCGAAATCCTCTATGCGTCCGTTCCGAGCCCGGTCGAAATCGAACAGTTGCCGTCGCTCCCGGTGACACCGACCTCGTCATATTCGCCTTCAATGCCTCAGGTCGCACCTTGGCGCGTCGAGGCGATAGAGGAGATGAGTTTAAATTTCCTGACTCCGCAGTTTGCTTGATGAAAGAAGCTGAGATTCGGCCCGACTTCGCCGACGCGCTTGCCCTTGTTCCACTCTTCTCTGTCCTCAAGAAGAAGCAGCTAGGCGTCGTCGTCAAGCTGGCGCACGACGTTTCTTTCAGTCCGGGACAGACGATCGTAGAGCAGGGTGAACTTGGCATTGGGTTCTACGTCATCCTTGAGGGGAAGGCTGAGGTGCGCCGCAAGGGAAAGATACTCTCTGAAATAGGCCCGGGAGGATTCTTTGGCGAAATGGCTGTGCTCGACAACCAGCCGAGGTCCGCCGACGTGGTGGCCGTCGCGGCGACACGATGCGCCGCCTTCACTGCCTGGTCCTTCGCGGCGCTAATCCGACTGCATCCGGAGATACCGGCGGCCATCCTCGGCGAAATGGCAAAGCGATCCACTGCCAACGCGGCGGCCAAGTGACGGCCTGGCTCCTTGGTTCATTAGGGCCCCCAGTAAGGGGCCAAGGGACCTAGGGTTCGTAGATCATTTCTTCGCAGTATGGCGACCTGGGTCTGAGGCTGTCATAGTTCCGGGTGAACCTCAAGTTGGGGTTCACCTTCGATACGAGTGTCTGAGCGGCTGCCTCCTGGGACCTGCAGACCATCTTGGTATCGAGGCCCAATCGATTGCATGCTTCAAGCAGGGGGCAGAAGTTGTAGGACCTCCAGACTATCCTCTTCTCGTCCTCATAGATCACCGGGACATCCCTAGGGTCCAGCCCAAGGTACTGTATCAACAGAAGTGAGTAGGCCCTGCGCACGTCGGTGCCCGCCAGCCTGAGGCGCTTGGCATTCCTTCGGTACCAGCTCAGGCGCTTTGAGCACGCTTCTCCGGCCATCGCCTCATAGCCTCCCTCCTCTTCTGCGCGAATCAGGCGCTCGACCTTTCTGCGCACTTCATCCTCTGGACCCAAACGCCCTTCGCCGGTGTTTTCAAATGGGAAGCCTATAAAGCCTGTCGAGGCCGATGCATGGAGGCCGACCATTGGTCACCGTCGCCACTCTCTGCTTTGTCCTGAAGGGAAGGGAAGTGCTGCTCCTCCTCAAATCAGAGGGCCGGTTCGGTGGCGGGAAGTGGAACGGCTTGGGGGGAAAGCTGATCGAGGGGGAAACCCCGTTGGGATGCGTCAAACGGGAGGTGATGGAGGAGTCGGGTCTAGAAGTGCCTGCACTCGAGTTCCAAGGCACCCTCTACTTCAGGTTCGGCGACGATCCCCTTCGCGACTGGCTGGTGCACGTCTACTCCACGAAGGAGTTCAATGGAGAGCCCAGGCCGAGCGAGGAAGGGGAGCTCCGATGGTTTCCCCTCGGGGACATCCCGTACCAGGAGATGTGGGAGGACGACCGGCACTGGCTCCCCCTGGTCCTCAAGGGGGCAACGGTCAACGGACGCTTTCAATTCGACGATGACGGGACTCGACTTCTCAGCTTCGAAGTGGAAGAAGTCGCCAAGTGAGGGCTTCCCTGGAACTCCGGCCCAAGCAGGCCGCTCAATCAAGAACGATGGCGGGCCCGGAGGGATTTGGACCCTCGATCAACAGCTTCGCGGGCTGCCATCCTAATCCAGGCTAGAAGACGGGCCCCGCTTCGACGGTTCGCCATTTAGGGGCTGACAGCGTCATCGTATAAGATTTGTGCCCTCGGCGGCTTGTCCTCTAAGCTCACAAAGGTTTTTAGCGTGGGAAGGGAGGTTTCAGCCACGAAAGAGAACATGGCAAAGGTCAAGGTTAGGCTCTTCTTTGACCTCATCTCCAGCTCTGGAGCAAGTGAACTGGAGGTGGAAGCTGTAGACCTCACGAGCCTTATCAGCGCCATGACCCGAAAGATGGGCAAAGCCTTCAGGGAGCCCCTCTACGACCTGCGGGGCAGGCCTCGGCCGTATTCCATGGTCTACCACAACGGCATAGCTCATTCACTCAAGGACACTCCGAACTTCAACCTGAAGGACGGAGACGTCGTGCTCTTCGTGCCGGCGGTAGGAGGGGGCTGACGGGGTTGCCTCCATATGACATCTACGTGCCTGAAGACCTGCAGGATGCCCTCAGGTACATGGACGACAACGGAGAGACCACTTCCATAATCGCAAGGGGGACTGACCTCCTCCCCCGATTGAGAAGGCGGCTGATCTCCGCGTCGGACCTCCTCGACATCTCAGGATTGGAGAAGGAGATGAGGTACATCCGCGAGGTCGATGGGACCATTCAGTTAGGTGCCCTTACGACCGTGAGCGACCTCGAGGGATCTCCGCTTTTGGGCAGGGAGCTCGAGCTGATTCGGGACGCCGCTGTCAAGTTCGGGGCTCCCCAGATACGTAACGTCGCGACGGTCGGGGGGAACCTCTGTTCAGCCACTTCATCGGAGGACCTGATACCAGTATTCCTAGCCCTTGACGCCAAGGTGAGGCTTTCGAGCGTTAAGAAGGAGAGGGTGCTCCCTTTGCGCGATTTCATCTTGGGCAAGCGCACCATCTTCAGGAAGAGCGGGGAGATACTCACCGAGGTCGAGCTGCCGCCACTCCCTCCCAACAGCTCCTCCGCCTATGAGAAGATAGGAAGACGCAACAGCCTGATAATTGCGCTGGTCAATATGGCGGCGGTGATTTCCATGGAGGAGGATATGGAGACCGTGCGACAGGCACGAATCGCCCTCAACAGGGTGGCCGGGAGGGTCCCCCAGAGGGCCCCATCAACCGAGGCTTCCCTGGCAGGGAAGAGGCTTACCCAGGATGCCCTGTCCAACGCCCAGGCCGCCCTTGCATCGGAGCTCTCGCTTACCGACGACTTCAGGGCCTCCGGGGCCTACCGCCTTGAGATCGCAAAGATCTACCTGGGCCGTCTCCTTGATCGATGCGCGAGTCGCCTGGGGGGAGGCTGATTTCCTTGTCAAAGCACTTCGTCACCATGACCGTTAACGGGACGGAACAGTCCCTTCATGTCGATTCGGCCGACACACTCCTCAACGTGCTCAGGGACCGCCTCAACCTCAAGAGCGTCAAGGAGGGGTGCGGGACGGGAGACTGCGGCTTGTGCTCCGTACTGCTGGACGGAAGGCTAGTCAATTCATGCCTCATCCTGGCGGCCCAGTGTAGGGGGGCATCCGTCACCACTCTTGAAGGCCTCCTGGAGGACCCGAGGGTGAAGGTCCTTCAGGAGAAGTTCCTCAAGTACAACGCGGCCCAGTGCGGCTTCTGCACCCCGGCCATGCTGGTAGCAGCCAAGGATTTACTCGCCAAGAATGCCAGCCCGACCGCCGATGACATCAAGGTGGGGATCAGCGGGGTCCTGTGCAGGTGCACGGGTTACTATCCGATCATCCAGGCCATCGAGGAGGCGTCGGAGGCGAAGGTCCAGTGAGCGAGGTATCCGATTTCCTGAAGGCGGTCAAGGAGAAGGGCGAAGAAGGAAGGCTCCTCTACGTGGGGGAGTCCCTCTCCCGGGTCGACGGGCTTGAGAAGGTCCTGGGGAAGCCGGTCTACACCGGGGATATGCTCGTCCAGGGCATGCTCCATGCAAAGCTCTTTCACTCGTCCGTCCCACACGCGACGATAAGGGAGATAGATGACAGCATCGCCAAGGGGATGCCTCGGGTGGCCGGTGTCCTCACCTGGAGGGACATACCGGGCATCAACGAATCGGCCGCGGTACTTCCCGACAGGCCGCTCTTTTCGAAGGGAGTGGTTCGTTCTACGGGGGACATCATCGGCGCCGCAGTTGCCGAAACGGAAGTCATAGCTCGAGAAGCGGCTGAAGCGGTCAAGGTCACCTACGACCCGTTGCCCACCGTCTACGATCCGGTCGAGGCCATGCGACCCGGTTCTGTGAAGGTTCATGAAGGGGGCAACGTCGCCAAGCAGATGAAGATCAGGAAGGGTGACGTGCTGAAGGGGTTCGCTGGCTCCTCCGTGATCTTGGAGAACACCTTCAGGACCCAGTTCCAAGACGCCACCCCCATGGAGACGGAGGTGGGGATGGCGATTCCGTCGACCGATGGCTCCGTGACTGTGATCGGCTCCATGCAGAGCCCCCACCACACCCGGGGCGCCCTGATGAAGATCCTCAACCTGCCCGCCGAGAAGGTGAGAGTCATACAGGCGGTGACAGGGGGAGCTTTCGGCCCGAAGTCTGACGAAACGCCATACGACGTCTGCGGGACGGCTGCGGTGGCCGCCCTCAAGCTGAAGAAGCCAGTCTACTGCGCCATGGACCGCGAGGAATCCATGGTCATGCACACGAAGAGACATCCATATGTCATAAGGCACAAGACCGGGGCCTCGGCGGATGGCATGCTTTTGGCAGATGAAGTCGAGCTGTATCTCGATGCGGGGGCTTATGCGTCTCTTGGTGTGTTCGTGATCAGCAGGGGGATCTTCCATTGCACCGGGGCATATGAGGTCCCGAATGTGAAGGCGGACAGCTACCTAGTCTACACAAACAACACCTACGCCGGCAGCTTCAGGGGGTTCGGCGGCCCTCAGGCGATATTCGCCATTGAAAGCCAGGTCGAAGATCTGGCTAGGAAGCTCTCGATGGACCCGCTGGAGTTCAGGCTAAAGAACATGCTTGTGCCGGGGAAGCACAACGCCACCAACCACCTGATCGACGCCACATGCGGCCTTTCCCAGTGCGTTGAGAAGGTGGTGGCCTCGAGCGACTACTGGAACAAGCGCAAGATCTTCGCTAACCAGGTGGGCCACGTGAAGAAGGGCCTCGGCATCGCCCTCCTGATGCACGGGAACAGCCTGGGGCCTGAGGGCAACGACTACGGCGCCGTCCTCCTCGAAATCGCTAGAGATGGCAGGGTGACCGTCGGCACCGGGCTTACTGAGTTCGGCACTGGGGCCGTCACCGGCGTGGTCCAGGTGGCCGCATCGGTCCTTGGCGTCCCCCTACAGTGGTTCAAGCTGGCGCGGCCCGACACGAGCAAACATCGAGAAACGGGGCCGACGGTGGCTTCCAGGACGGTCGTAATAGGAGGGAACGCGGCTCAAATCGCCGCTGACCGGCTGAGGAAGCGGCTAGAGCTGGTGGCCGCCGACTTCCTGAAGGTCCCTGAAGGCAGGGTCATGATAAGGGACGGCGTGGCCTGCGACCGGAGCGACCCATCACACTCCATGGGCTGGGCTCAGCTCACGGAGGAGGCTCATCGGAGAGGTGTGAAGATGTCGGAGGAGGGGTTCTTCCTGGCACCGCCTGCGCCTTGGGACACGGAAACCGGGCTGGGGACGCCGTACCTTCAGTATACCTGGGGGGCCCTGATCGTCGAAGTGCTGCTGGACGAAGAAACGGGGGTGTACCAGGTGACAGATGTCCACGCTGCCTATGATGTGGGGAAGGCCGTCAATCCGTCAGGTGTGCTCGGCCAGATATATGGCGGGACCGTCCAAGGCCTCGGATATGCAATGATGGAGGAGCTCGTGCACAAGGATGGCAGGGTCAGCAACCCCAACCTCGCCGACTACTACATCCCCACTTCGATGGACATCCCCAAGAACTTCAAAACCTTCATCGTCGAAGTGCCGGGCCCACTCGGTCCCTTCGGGGCCAAGATAGTCGCCGAGCCTCCGATAGTCCTCCCGGCACCGGCGGTCAGGAACGCGGTCCTTGACGCTTCAGGGGCAGAGGTCAATGACCTTCCGGTGACGCCCGAGAAGGTGCTGATGGCGCTGAAGACGGCTCAGATCCGCTAACTGAGTGCGACGCGTCGGTAAGGAAACCTCGTCTATACGGTGATCTTGAACGAGACCTCTCCCTCGTCGGAGATCTCGGCCTTCACGACGGCGACGAGATGATGGCCCCGTATCTTCGACCTGCACCTGGACCTCATCAGGGCCAGAAGGGAATCAGCCGAGTGTTTTAGCTTTATCCCAAGTATGTCCCCCCTGAGGACGATGAGGGAGACCGCCTCGAAGATGGAGGTGCCGCTTGGAAGGAGCACCTCCTTAGTGGTCTCCAGCTCCTGAAGGGCCTCTAGGGTCGCCTTCGCCGCCGTGATCTTGTCGTGCGCCCTGTGTTCGATTATCGAAATGTTCTCCCGGGTGGTCTTGAGCTTCTGGGCCACCTCAGCCTGGGTGAGTCCGTTGGCCCTCATGCGTATCACTTCCCACTGGCGGTCCGTGAGCGACGTGCCCCGGAAGGACTCTTTTCTAACCAACGTCCGATGTGCAGAAGCCCTCTCGAATTAAGTCTTGCTAGGGGAGCTTTCAAGCTGAGAAGCCGCGAAGGCTTATATCATCCACCGATGTTCGGAGGAGCGTAAAACGCCTTGGCGCGCGCTCCGTCCCGATCACAGATCAAGTCCGTGTTATGACGTCTGCTAGGCTGGGTGATTGTCGATGCAGCATAGAATTGCGGTACTAGAGAGGGACGCGTGCAATTTCAAGAAGTGTGGGCACGAGTGCCAGAAGTTCTGCCCTCCGGAGCTCATGGGCGAGAAGGTCATCGAGTTTACGGATCCCGAAGGTTATCCTGTCATCGACGAGGTCCTCTGCATCGGCTGCGGCATCTGCACGAAGAAGTGCCCCTTTGATGCCATCGACATCGTGAACATAGCCACGGAAATCGGTGAGGACAAGGTCCACCAGTTCGGCCCTAACGCCTTCAGGCTCTACCGTCTCCCCATACCCAAGTCCGGCAGCGTCACCGGCCTTGTGGGGAAGAACGGCGTTGGCAAGACCACTTCCATCAACATCCTGTCGGGCAGCCTCATGCCCAATTTAGGGAGGCTGGATAGTCCACCCACATGGGACGAAATCCTCGACGTCTACCAGGGGACGGAGCTCAGACCTCACTTCGAGAAGGTCAGCCAGGGTCTGATAAAGGCCTCCGTGAAGCCCCAGGCCATCTACCTAATCCCGAAGGCCTGGAAGGACAACGTCGGGAAGCTCGTCGATCAGTACGACGAAACCGGCAGAGGGAAAGAGCTCCTCAGACAGCTCAGCCTCATCGAAGACGTGGATAAGCTCCCAGAGGAGCTGAGCGGGGGGGAGCTGCAGCGGCTCGCCGTGGTCGTGGCAGCTGAGCGAGAGGCAGATATCTACTTCTTCGATGAGCCGTCCTCCTTCAACGACGTCTACCAGCGCCTTCAGGTCTCCAAGGTGGTAAGGGAGCTGGCGCGGAGTGGGAAGAGCGTGCTTCTCGTGGAGCACGATCTCACCTTCCTGGACTACGCCTGCGATTTCGTCCACATAATCTACGGCGACCCCGGAGTCTACGGCATCGTCTCCGGCCCTATGACCACCTCCGAGGGGATCAACTCCCTTCTTGACGGAATGATTCCTGGCGAAAACATGCGCTTTAGGGACTCCCCCGTCACCTTCGACATCTACTCCCCTCCTTCCAGCGAAGGGTCCACCGTGCCACTTCTGGAGTACACGAAACTTGTGAAGTCGTATCCTCCCTATACCCTCCAAGCGGATGGGGGCGTCATTAGGCAGGGCGAGGTCGTCGGGGTCCTGGGCGCCAACGCCCTCGGAAAGACCACCTTCCTGAAGATACTCGCCTCTCAGCTCGAACCGGACGAGGGGAAGGCCCTCTCCAAGGCGAAGATCGCCTACAAGCCCCAGTACCTTACGAGCGACTTCACGGGGACGGTGCAAGAGTTGCTCACGGCGTCAAGCGGAGACAGCTGGAGCAGCGGCCAGAGCATGGGGCAGCTCCTGAAACCCCTGCGCGTTGACAAGCTCCTGGACAAGTACGTGTCCAGCTTGAGCGGCGGTGAGCTGCAGAAGACTGCCGTCGCAGCGGTGCTCCTCAAGGAGGCCGATATCTACGCCTTGGACGAGCCGTCGGCCTTCACGGATATTGAGGACAGGATCGCCATGGCCAAGGCTATTCAACGATATGTCAAGGCCCTTGACAAGTCAGCTGTGATAATCGACCATGACATAATGCTCGTCGATATCGTTTCCGACTCCCTCATCATCTTCACTGGCCGGCCGGGGATCAGCGGCCACGCCGGCCCCCCCATGGCAAAGGAGAAGGGGATGAACCTATTCTTGAGCGATGTCTCCATCACCTACAGGAGGGACGCCAACACCGGCAGGCCGAGGGTGAACAAGCCCGACAGCAGGCTTGACAGGGAACAGAAGGAGCGCGGCGAGTACTACTACGTCGCCAGGAAGGCTTCCGCCGCGGAGTAGGCCGATGCCGATCGCCTCGCAAGTGCGCCGAGCTAGAGGATTTAACCGCCGGAGCCTATCCCATGGCACAGACGGCGTTCCATAATTGGCCAAGCTTCTCCGAAGGCTGCTCGAGGGTAAGCTCTCGCCAGAGGAGATCGACCAAATAGCGGGAGGCTTCGACGAAGTGGGAGACCTGGCGGTGGTCAAGCTCCCCGAGGGCTTCTCAAAGGATAGGAAGGAGGTCGCGGTGAACGCCCTCCTCTCCGAGCTCAAGACGGTAAAGTCGGTCTGGAACCAGGTCGGACCGGTTGACGGCGACTTCAGGATAAGGAAACTCGAATTCCTAGGGGGGGAGCCCCGCTCGACGACCATTTACACCGAATTCGGGTGCAGGTTCATGCTGGACATATCGAAGGTATACTTCTCGCCGAGGCTCTCCACCGAAAGGGCCAGGATCGCCGACCTGGTGGGTGCAAAGGAGGAGATTTTCAACATGTTTGCAGGGGTGGGGACATATTCCATAGTGATCGCCAAGAGGCACAGGGACGCTATGGTCTACAGCAGCGAAATCAACAGGGACGCCTATGGCTATATGGTGAGCAACATAGCCCTCAACAAGGTCCAGGGCCGTGTCGCCCCCCTGCTGGGAGACTGCGCCGAGCTTTGGAAGCGGCTCATCGCAGGGGTCGATAGGGTTATCATGCCTCTCCCGGAGAAGGCAAAGGATTACCTTCAGTACGCCGTCAAGGTGTGCCGCCCCGGGGCCACAATCCACTACTATGCGCACGTCGCGACGGAGGACCCCAGGCCGCCTGAGGTCGCCTGGGACGAAATCAAGGGCCTCTATCCCCAGCTGAGGCTGGAGACGGGCAAGGTGGTCAGGGAGGTGGGCCCTCACGTCAGCCAGGTGGTCCTCGATCTCAGGGTCGGGAGCTAGTCCTTACGGAAGCGGCTAGGAGGCCGGCGACCCTGACTGGCTCGGGGTACTTGCCCTCCAGAGAGAACGCGTCGAGGATCTCCTTGACCTCTCCTTCTTCGATGCCAAGCGCACGCACGTAGACCCTCTTTCCGGTCCTCAGATCGACCGCACTTCGCCTGCCAAGCTTCCCATAGCGCTTCAGCTTGCGAGCATGAGACCGCGGGAAGTGTTTCTTGATGTTCTCCTCTAGGCCGGGCGACTCCCTGTAGGTGAGGCAGATTATGGGGAGCCGCGTCTCCCTTTGCAATCTCTCGAGATCGACTATGTTGTAAAATGAGAGCACGGCCCCTGAAAGCATCAGGACGTTAATGTCGTTCCTGCCCAGGGCCTTATAGAGGGAGACTATCACAGAGGTTGCATCGTCCCCGCCGACCTTGGCGCTGGCGAACGAGAAGCCGTCAATGATGAGGTCCTTGCGCATCACCACGCCCGCGAGCAGGCTGTGTTCGTCGATGTGAGGAACGAACGACTCGGCTATCCCGAGGACCCTGATGCCCTTCTTGAACGGGTGAGTTCGTTTCAAGCCTGGCTGCTCAGGGGCGACGCTGGGCCTATAGGTCTTTTGCCGTTCGTCCGAACGATGGGAGCATGCATGAAGTAGTTCCTTACGGAGAAGGCAGCGCTCAGCGCCCTCGTCGCCATCTCTCTGTCGGGCGGCTGTCCGAGGCCCCCGATGGCCGCGTCCAAGGGCGCCAGCTCGCTATCGTACAAGTTCAACAGGCCCGCGGTCGTGAGCCGCCTTCCGAAGTCCGTCAGGGTAGTGTGCTCCGTCGACAACCCCATGTTCCTCGCGGCCTGGGTCATTATCTCCTCCGCAGTCGAGTAGGCCGCCTTGACGCACTGGTCGAGGTCTCCCTTCTTCAGGGCCTCCTCCCCGTAGAGCAGCATCATGTCTGCTCCCGAAACGATGACCTGCATCACCCCTGCGCCCCGGGCGGGGAACGAAGCCATCCCATGCGACCTCCCCCTCTCGGCCGACTTGTAGAGAGAATGCGTGAAGCCCACCACTATGGAGATCACGAGGGTAACTATGACCCATTCTGCGAGGATGCCCCAGTCGACTGCCAACGAGACCTACCGAGGGAACTGGCGGTTTAAACGATTCGGAAGGTCAAGCCTTTTATGCCGTTCGATTCAAAGTTCAACGGGCTGTGATGCGTCAGAGTTAAGCGGATACATGATGACGTGAAGGCATTAGGCTGAGCCCACCTACTGAGAAGGCCTGCGGTCCACGACCGCGATGGCGTCATGCATATGGATGGACTCCTCGCTTCTCGCTTCGACGTAGAAGGCCTCCGGGAACCTCTTCGCGGCATCCCTGACAACATCCTCGACGAACTTGGGATTCCTCTGGCTGTCGATCACCTTCATCGCCTCGTCCTGACGTTTCATCATCGCCGTGGTTTCAGCGCTGAAGGTGGAGAGCATCTTGTCTAGCTGCTCCTCTATGTCGACGAACGACCTTGAGCTCAGCCCCACCGTAAGCCAGGCCCTCTGCATGTGCCCAACGCCCGCCATCTTCTTGCTGCAGGGGCAGGCCGTTATCCCCGGCGCCTTCAGAAGGTACGTAAAGACCCCCTTCCTGAGGCCTATTTCGACTGGCGCGAAGATGTCCTTAAAGGGGTAGTTGAAGCGAACGGAAGCAGAGGTCCCCTTCTGAGTGGAATTCGAGTCCCTGACTATCCACCTTAGCGCGTTTTCGATGTGCTCCCTGTTGCTGTTCTCCTGGGCGGCGCCGACAAGGCGGCTCATGTGGACGCCCCTGGAATGGTGGGTCATGGTCGTAACGGTGAACTCGGCGGGAAGGACATACCGTCCCACCCGCACCATCATCTTGAGTCCGGTGACGCCAGCGCGCACGTTCGTTCGGGCGAATTCGCCCTGCACGTCCGCCTCGAGATTAAGCTCCACTCTCTATTTCGCCTGAAGTGGGTCCTGCGCGCCTATCTCTTCGAACGCCTCACTGCGGGCCTGACAGCCATAGCAGACGCCGCACGGCCTCGCGCCGTTGTTGTAGCAGCTCCAGGTCGCTTCCAATGGCACTCCCAGCTTCATCGCCTGCCGGAGCACCTGGGCCTTGGAGGAGTTCGCGAAAGGTGCCACGACCTCTATCCTGCCGGCCCCCCTTCCTGTTTTTAACCCTAGCCGCAGAAGTCCATTGAACGCGCCGAAGAAGGCCCCAGAAGCGTCTGGAAACCTGTCCGCGTCCCCCATGTTGTGGCCCGTGACCACCTTCACTGCCCCCAGGGTTTCGGCATAGGCAGCCGCCATCCCGAAGAAGACGATGTTTCTGGCTGGGACGTAGGCCCGAGATATCCCCCGCTCGGAGTCAACAATCTTCCCCCTGTGAGAGGAAGGCGAGCCCTTCAACTCCTTGTAGAATGAAGAGTCAACGATCTTGTGCCCCTCGACGCCGGCCCTCCTAGCTACGACCTTAGCGGCCTCGATCTCGGGAGATTGTTCGAGCTCGTAGTCAAAGGTGAGCGCGTAGGTCCGCCACTTCCTGTGGATGGACCAGTACAGCGCTGCCGCTGAATCAATTCCCCCAGAGAGGAGGACCACCGCCTTCAACGGGCCATCACTCTGAACGCCGCGGCCCCCTTGTTGACCCCTTCAAAGAAGAAGAGCTTGATTCCCTCCACGTCCTTGGGGAGCCTGCGGAGGACTCCGTTGGCGACGAACTGGGCGATGTTCTCGCTGGTGGCCTCTCCGTCCAGGATGACCACCTGGGAGGGAGGCATCTTCAGGTCGAAGGCCCCGTTGGGGCCTTCGAACCTCACCCTTACAGCCTTCGAAGAGCGTTCCACCACGTACTTGCTTCCGATGATGAACTTGTGGTCCACCGTTGAGAGCGCGTCCTTGAGAGCAGCCTTCGCTTCGCCGAAGTCGACTATCATTCCAACCGGGCCCACCTCGCCGAGGATTTCGGCCGAGACTCGGCTGCTGTGGCCATGGAGCACCGAGCACGTCTTCGATGAGGGGAGAGCGTGGCCGTAGTCAAAGTGAAGCGAGTCATCCTCGATGAAAAGGGAGGACTTGGGCTCGAACCCTGGAATGAGCCGCTTCCTCTTCCCCGAATCCACCTTAGCGAGATCCTCTCGGGAAAGGCCGTAGATCGTGGAGGTGCTCTCGACGTAGAGGAAGCCGCCTCCGTCCTTTACGGTCGCCTCCACTCCCTCCCCCACCAGGCTCGCCACGAACTCCTTCAGTCGGCTCTTCGTGCCAGGCCGCTCTACGCCCACGAAAGTGGGCCTGCCACCTCCGCTCATGTGACGCTTCTTCCTCGTGAAGTCCTTCCGTCGCCTTATTTAAGCATCGGTCGAACTCCGACCTTGAGACGTTCAGATTCCGCCGTCTACCAGCCACACCTGTCCGGTGATGAAGGAGGACTTGTCAGAAGCAAGGAAGACCGCCAGGTCGGCCACTTCGCGGGGGCTTCCCAGCCTCTTGAGGGCCGCCTCCGAGGCCATGGCGGCCCGACCCTTCCTGTCGAACCAAGCGATGTTTCCGGCATCTATGTTTCCGGGCGCCACGGCATTCACCCTCACCCTTGGTCCAAGGATTGAAGCCAGGCTCTTCGTCAGCCCGATGACGGCGGCCTTGGCCGATGAATACGGAAGCCCTTCAACGTGACCCGTGATCCCTGCCGCCGAGGAGAAGTTCACGACCGATCCTTTCTTCATGTGCTTGGCGGCCTCGCGACAGCAGAAGAAGCTGCCGAGGAGGTCCACCTTCAGGACCTCCATCCACTTACGCGAATCCAGCTCGTCCAGGCCGGCGAACCATGTTTCTCTGTCGGAGTGACCAGCCACGTTGATCAACGCACCGACCTCTCCCATTTCCGCCGCCAGCGCATCGAAGAACGACCGCACGTCTTTCTCGTCGGAGACATCCAGCCTCCTTACCACGACGGAGAGCCCCTTCGACGATGCCACCTTCGCCAGCTCTGCCGCCTTCTTTTCGCCCCTGTTGTAGGTCGCGACCACCCTGGCCCCCTCCTCGGCAGCGGCCAAAGCGATCTCTCGACCGATGTCTCCGCTACCTCCGGTGACCACCACGAGCTTCCCCGCGAGGCTCCCTTTCACAGAAGCCTCAGTGCTTTCCTTGGGCTTTTAAATCTATGACCAAAAGGGGGAGAGATTCCAGGCTGTCAATGACGAAGTCCGGGCCGGCATCCAGGAGGGCCTCCTTCGTGGCAGGGCCCCTCGGTATCCCCACGGCCACAATCCCAAGGGCCTTGGCCGCGAGCATGTCCCCCGGGGCGTCGCCAACCAAGAAGCATTCGTCGGCCCCTACCCTCAGCGCATCGACAGCGTGCTTCACGATTCCCGGGTCGGGCTTGATCACGGAGACGTCGTCCCGCGTGGTGATGACGTCAAAGTAGCGTCCTAGGGGAAAGCGGCCCATGACTGTCTCGACCGCCTTCCTCGCGCTGTTGGTGACTATCCCCATCTTGATGCCGTCGCCCTGCAACGACTCAAGCGCTGCGAACGTGTCAGGAAAGGGCTTCGTAACGGCCGCCCCCTCCACTTCGAGCTTCTCCATCAGGTCGTAGGCATACTTCCTTACGTCAGCGTAGGCGGAGGCGTCGCCAATGGCGGCGTAGTGCTCTATGATGTCGTGCATGTTCCTCCCCTCGGTCTGCCCCGTCATGTCGTATCCCTTCCCCCTGGCGTATTCGAGTATCATCCTCCTTCCCAGGTTGTAGTCCACCTTGAACTCGGTCAATGTTCCGTCAAGGTCGAAGAGGATAGCCCGGACCTGCATTCGCGTCCGGGGTGCCCAGCGATGCTTAAAAGCCTGTCTCGCTCCCATCGCGTATCGTTGGCGACCAAGGAGGGGAGGACCGGTGGTCCTGCCGGAGCTAAGGTGTCGCTACATGATCGAATATCCTTCTTGATGTGCATCAAGGAGGAGGGGAAGGCCGTGACCTTCGATCACGTAAAGGAGAAGGTGACGAGGGACATGGCATTCCTGGGAGAGGGTGAGACCGCGGAGGCACAATATAGGGAGGCGCTGGCTTCACTCGTCAAGGAGGGTCTGATAGCCCAGGACTCCAAGGGCTTCTACCGCTTGCCTCCGCTCGACGCCTACGTTCGAGGGTTCGCCGGGGCCATTAAGAATTCGCTCAACAGGAGCTACTTCCTGGTGTACGTGGCCGAAAGATACTACCCCCGTGTGGCAGAGGCCATGCTCCCCTACCTTGTGGACAGGCCTATCTCTGCGATCAAGGTCTTTTCAGGCAAGGAGGACCCCATCCGGGAC
>CAYYVT010000030.1:0-10868 GCA_964475215.1 uncultured Nitrososphaerales archaeon | reverse complement strand
CGGAGGGGGAGGCCGCCTATCGCAGCGGAGGAGTTCACGCGATGCACGATCCCACCGAAGGCGGTGTGCTGGGCGGGCTGTATGAAATGGGGGCCGGGTCGGGGCTCGGGTTTCGGGTGGAGGAGGCGAAGATTCCCCTGGCCAAGAGCACCCGAGAGATAACCTCGAGTCTGAGAGTCGATCCGTTGCGACTCATCGCCTCCGGCTCGATGCTCATGGCGGTGGACCCGGGGAGCCTCGGGGAGGTGCTCGCTGCCGTCAGGAGGGTGGGCGTCCGGGCGACGCCCATTGGCAGGTTCGAAGGGGAAGAGAGGATCCTCCAAAAGCGTGGCGGAGGAAGGGAGAGGGTGGACGAAACAGTCCTAGACGAGCTTTGGAGGCTAATGCGCGACCCGCATCATCGACCGAAGCGGCGCTGACGCCTCTGATAGGTTCTGATGGCCCTGAGGAAGTCGACCTTCCTGAATCCAGGCCAGTAGACGTCCAGGAACACAAGCTCGCTGTAAGCTGACTGCCAAAGGAGGAAGCCGCTCAGCCTGATCTCCCCAGAGGTCCTGATAATCAGATCGGGGTCGGGGTTGGGGAGGTCGGATGTGAAAAGGTAACCGGCGAAGGTTGTCTCGTCTATCTTGGAGGGGGACAGGGACCCCCTTTCGACATCCTTTGCGACCCTCCTAACGGCGTCGACGATCTCCATCCTCCCACCGTAGGCTATGGCTATGTTGAGGTAAAGTGAATCGTAGGATGCCGAAACCTGCTCCAGCTTGAGGATCTTTTCGCGGATTTCGGCCGGAACTAGGCTGAGGTCGCCTAGGCCCTTTACGCGTATGCGATGCTTCTGGATCGACCCGTCCGTCAAGAGCTTGGTGAGCTTCTCGCTGATGACCCTGAAGATCTCGTCGAGCTCCCCCTTCGGGCGTGTGAGGTTCTCCGTTGAAAGCGCGTAGATGGTCAGGGCCTTGACACCGTACTCCAAGCACCAGTCCATGAGCCCCTCCACCTTATCAGCGCCGAAGGTGTAGCCCATCCAGCTTGGGTAGTCGTTCGCCTCCGCCCACCTACGGTTGCCATCGAGGATGATCCCCAGGTGGCCTGGCCTGGGGGAGCCTCTCACTTCGTCTGAAAGCCTCCAGGTATAAACTCTGTAGACGCCGAGGTCCCTGAGGAGGAGGTCTAGCAGGCCTTCAGCTTTCATCCCGGCTCAGCGACCGCCTTCCTTGGTAGGAGCTGTACCCAAAGTAGACTACGACCAGGAGGACAGCAAGCCCGGCGTAGACGACGATAATAAAGTTGAGGGTGTTGGCTGAGCTTGGGTTGATAAGGGCCTGCGCCATCCCAGCGACCGGCGCGTAAAGCAGCGCAAGGCTGGTCAGGGCTATCGCGTCCCGGATTAACTTCGTGCTCTTCCTCATCCCGTGATAGACCATGGCGACCAAGATGTTGGTGGCGAGCGCGATCCAGATCAGGAGCTGGGCGTTGGCGATGAAGACACCCACGAACTCCGCGATGTGGCTCCAGAGAAGGGAGGGGTTCACGCGGACGAGAACCGCGTCGGGGAGAAGCGTCACCTTGGTATAAGCCTGGACCGAGGCGACGACGATCAGGATGACGGAGATGATGAAGCCGAAGAGGCGAGGATAGAAGTAGGTCCTCCGTCGGGCCTCCATCACCGCCCGGTCCAAGTCGAAGGCACGAATGATAAAGCTGGTGCCTAGGACTAGGGCTATGGCGTAGCCGTAGTAGGGCAGAAGGCCGGCAGCGGCGACCGCGATCAGCAGCAAGAGGAGGGCTCCCGGCACTCCAAGGACGAACCTGGAGTATCTCGGGTCGTAAATGAGCATCTTCAGGTATCTCCCCAACACTTCGTAGGATTCCTCCACGCTTGCGCTGTGCTTGATGACGATTCGCTTGATGCTCACGATGGGCGCCAAGGTCTGAAGTATGGGGGCGACCTTTTCATCCTCCACGCCGTCGGAGACCAGTACGAGCCCTTCAGGCTTGCAATCGGAGATAACCGACTTGGCCTGCCTCCGAATCCTTTGGTCGGCTTCGAAGCCGCTGTCGGGGGTTCCGGCCAAGACGGCTATGCTGCATTCATAGCCCTTCGCGACGAGGTCGTCGAACATCTTCACCGCAGCGAAGATCGCGTTCGCGTCGGCTTCCTCCGGATCAGAGAGGCAGAGCTTGGTGGCCGCCTCGACGCACTCCTGCCGCCCGACTATGGGGGCCTCTATGCCTGTCTTGAGACCCACATCGTTGTCCCGGTCCACATTCACGACCAGGATGCGGCCCTGCGCTGGCTCCAATCCAAGTGCTGTCTGGAAAGGCGTTGATTTAAGCGCATCTAGACGAAACGTCTAGCTCAACTATTTGACGATGACAGGTCCTCGTCGTAAAGGACCCTGAGCTCGTCGAAGGTCAGAGACTTCCCGCTCTTCATCTTGGCCAAGGCGTCGCTCCTGGCCTTCTCGAAGATGATCCTATCCACGTCGGCCCGGGCCCTGCTGGAGAGGATCTTCTGACTCGCCCGAGACCTGGCGAGCTCCTCCTTCGCCAACACTATCTTGGCGTCGATCTCGCTCAAGGTCTTCTCGAGCTCGATTATGTCGACGTCGATGGCCCTCAGCTCGTCTGAGACCTGTTTCCTGGCCTCGATGTAGTTCCTTATCTTCTGCCTCTTCTCCTTAAGGGCCTTGACGACCTCGTCGCGTTCGGCCCTGGTTTCCATCATCTTGGCAGAGCTCTCGTCCAGCTCGGACTCGAGCTTGTAGGCCTCCTCCCTTAGGTTGAAGGCCTTTCTCCAGACGGAAACCGATTTGGCCAGCTCTTTCACCTTGGCCAAGACTTCCTGCTCCTGGGCGCGCGTGAGCGGCTGAGTCTGGAGACGCCACTCGAGCTTCTTGAGCTCCTCGGCGAGCCCTTCGCCCTTCCGAAGCATATGGGGCTCCACCCCCTTCATTTTCTCGTCGACGTTCTTCAGCTTGGCTCTGCCGTCCCTGAGCTTCTCCGCCAGGGCCTGCCTGGAATCGTTGAGCTCCTTCATCCTGCCCTGGAATAGCTTGTGTTGGTCATTCTCCACGTCCAACTTCTGGGTGAGTGAGAGGATCTCGTTCTTTAGTTCGGCACGCCTTGTCCTGATCTTCTTAAGCTGCTCTATGGTACCCTTGTGTTGGGCAAAGAGCTCCTCAAGCTTCGAAATGTGGTTCTCCTCCGGCATTCCCACTCCCCGCCCTTTGAGCAAGGTCTGATATAAGCAAGGCTGTCGTACAGTGAAAACGCTTCCCCAGCCTCGGGGGTTCTAGGACCTTGTGTAGTTCCAGAGGTATATGCCGCCCTGAATCGCCAGGTACGAGTCCGCCCCAACCGGGGCTTCCGTCCAAGACCTCGAAGAGTTGTCGTAGTAATACCACAGCCAGTAGGAAGTCGATGTCTCCGACAGCCCCAAGATCCCGGTGACGAAGACTCCGGTGACGTTGCCGCTCGTGTAAGACTGGGTAGTCATCTGTCCCTTCGTCGCTACGAGGGTGGCATTGTAGACCGAGGACCCTACCGGCACATAGGTGTCGTTATACCACATCGTCGTGCCGTTCCCGAAGTCCACCGCAACGTCCAGTGTCTCGCCCACAGATCCGAGTTCGCTTCTGAGGTAGTTGTTCTGAGACAGGAGATCTGAGTACTGCTGATAATAGTAGATTACTCCGTATGAAGAGAGGATAATCCCCGCGATCAGCACGACCGAGAGGAGCTTCCAGGCATCTTCAGACAAGCTTCCCCATCCTCCTGAAGAAGGCTCTGTTGGATTCGACCACCAGCACGGGTGCCAGGACGGTGAACATCATGAAGTTGGACAAGATGTGAGCGAGGCTGAAGCCGATGCCGGCCACGACCCCGACCGCCCAGCTGGGGAAGTAGACATGGCCATAGTAGGCCCCGGAGTAGAAGAGGAGCCCAGTAACCGCGTTCGTCACTAGGTCGTAAGCCAAGGTCGCAAAGAGGGCGACGAGGCCGAACATCCATGCCATCCCCGGCACGGTGCGGGAGACTCTTCCGGCGATGAGCCCGCCCAGCACCCCGTAGATCATCTCCATGGGAGCAACGGTAGCCAAAGTCACCAGATTGAAACCGAGAGGGTTGACTGTCCCGTACACGAGCCATGACATGAAGCCGGCCGCGGCGCCGTACATAGGTCCCAACCAAAGGCCGGTGAGGAAGACCAGCATGTCCATGAGCTTGATGTTGGGCAGGGCGAACATCAGATAGTTAGTGCCAACAATCAAAGCGATCATCATGGCCAGTATGGTCGGCTTGTTCAACGGCATTGGATGGATTATCCAGCCAATTACACCCTTTTCTAAGCCGCCAACGATTAAATAACGCCTCCGAGGAAGGGATGCTATTGCTTTCGCGCGAAATGAACAGGCTCCTAGAGGAGGAGGCTCCCGGCCCCCATCCCTCCTTCACACTCGTCCATGCCCTCTACGCCCTGTTCATCCTCCATGACCATCACATCGGTCGCCAGAAACTGGCAGCGACTCTATACATTGGAGAGGGGTCGGCTCGGACTTTGCTGCGCAAGCTTGAAAGGAGGGGGTTCGTCTCGGCCGGCCGCGCAGGATGTCGTCTCACCACTAGGGGGGAGTCCCTCTATGGCGAGGCGAGAATGGCCTTCTACCTTTTCGAACCGAGACGTGGGAGCCTCCTAGGACGAGTCAGCTATGGCGTGGGAGTCAGGGGAGGAGGATCGTTGGCGAAGGGGGTTAGAGAGCGGGACGAGGCCATCAAGGCAGGGGCGGACGGGGCCATGACTCTTGTCTACAGGGGAAAGGAGCTTCAGATGCCAGGCCTCGAGAACGTCTCGAGGGAGCATCCCGAACTGGCCAACGATATCCTCCATGGGGTGGAGCCAAAGGACGGGGACGCCCTGATAATCTCATGGGGGAAAAGTGTAAGCGGAGTGATCTACGGCTCCCTTGCCGCCGCCTGGTCGGTCTACGAAAGGATGTCAAGCGGGGGCTGAACGTTTCACTTCCGTAAACGCCCAGCGGCCGTCCTTCTTGGTCGCCAGGAGAGGCCTGGCTCCAAACGCCTTCCCCCAGTCATAAAAGCGATCTTTCTCGTCTCTTGAGATGTAAGAGCCCTTCTTGACCTGCACCACCACTATTCGCTTTCCGTCGGTCGCGATCAAGTCGACCGGGGTATGGGACCCGGCGCTCCTGATGACGAAAGTGAACCCCTTCGAGATGAGCATCCGCTTGATCGTATACTCCGCGTTCCTTCCAGAAATGTAGTTGCTCAAGGACGCAGACTCGAAGGGATATGCCGACCGTCGATATAAGAATAGACGGTGACGTGCAAGTCAAAGTTTTAAGCCCGGGCCCCCGCATTTAAGGCAACCCCAGCCTTGCAATCGAGCATCTCGGAGCTTGCCAAGGAAAGCAACGAGCTCACGACCAAGATCTTCGGCAAGGAGATCTTGTTCTATAGGCCTGGTTTCGGCCTGTCCGGGAAGGACTCCTTCCCCACCTTCTCCGTCACTGGGGAATCGTGCGCCCTCCAGTGTGAGCACTGCAAGGCCCGGGTGCTGCGCTCGATGAGGCCCACACTTTCACCCAAAGCGCTCTATGAGAACATGCTTGCTGCTCATTCGAAGGGAGCGAGGGGGTGCCTCGTTAGCGGCGGCTCAAGGCCTGACGGATCGGTCCCGTTGGAGCCGTTCATAGATGCCCTGGCATCAGCGAAGAGGGAGACGGGAATGACCGTCGTCGTTCACACAGGGCTCGTCCGAAGCGGCATGGCTGAGAAGCTAGCAGGGGCTGGCGTCGATGCGGCCCTCATAGATCTCCTGGGGGACGACCGCTCTATACGTGACGTGTACCACCTCGATGCCTCCGTTGTGGACTACCGCCGGGCCGTCGCGGACCTTGTGGCCTGCGGTGTTCCGCTCACCCCTCATTTCATCGTAGGGCTGGGCTCAGAGCAGGCGGCCATCGAAAATGTACTCGATATCCTCGAGGAGCACCGCCCCAAGGCCTTCATAGTTATCGCCTTCAGACCAATTCAACGCACGCCCATGGCGTTTACCCCACCTCCCTCGCCAGAAGATGTGGCGTTCGCCCTCGCGAAGGCCAGGTTGAGACTCTCAGACGTCCCAATCGCTCTGGGATGTATGAGACCGGTAGGGAGTCTTAGGGACGAGATAGACCGCATAGCGATTCAAACTGGCATAAACGCCCTCGCCCATCCGAGCCCAGGGGCCTACGAAGCGGCCGCTGAAGGAGGCTGGAAGGTGATTGAGAAGCTCACTTGTTGCTCAGAGGTCTTCGTCGACTTTCCCAATCATCCCGCCTGGTCCTCTCCTCCGTGAAAGATGTTTGCGATGGCCCCGGAGAGATCCAGCAATCCCGAGCCGTCAGAGGAAGAAACCGGCCAGAGCCGGCTTATGAAGGCCTTTGAGGCGAGTGACTTGAGGAGGCCGGAGTAGAGCAGGTAATCATCCCCCGAGAGCTTGGAGGAGAGCTCGTCCATCAGCTTCTCTGGCTTGCGAGCCCATCCTTCGATCTTCTTCACCGAATCGGGCACCAGATCCACCTTCGACAGAATCGGCAGGAAGGGAATCCCGAACCTGAGCTTGACCGAAGAGGCCAGCAGCATCAGCGAAAGGAAGTTCGCAGCGTCGCCCATCAGCCATGAATCGAAGAGAAACAGGAGCGCGCTATCGGCCGCCCCAATCTGCTTTACGAGGAACGGTCCGCTGGGCCGGTACGCGAAGAGCTCCATTTGCCCAGGGGTGTCGAAGATTACGTAATCTGCGTTGAAATCGCTTATCTCATCCAGGAGCTCCGGGGCCTTGGAGGCGATCATGTCGGCGGCTAGCACGAGCCCGCCGTTGGGCCCCAAATCGTACTTGTCCATCAGCTCGTGCAGATTGACGGAATTCCGTACGTCGACGTCGGGGTCATATGGAAGGCTTTCCGCCCCTGGATCCAGGTTCACTGTGACGACGTCCCATTCATTTCCAACTAGATGATCTTTCAATACGTGAGTCATGAGGCTCTTCCCCGCCCCGGCCGTGCCCAAAATGAACAAGTTGCTCATGTGGAATGCACCCAGAAGGGACCTTTCACTCTTTCAGGGATTGACCGATAATTAAGCTATCTGGCTCGGCACACCGCTATGAGTTTATAGCCGAGGCAGGACCCTTGGCGAAGCGTGAGCGAGACGTTCACTGCGATCGTTGTCGGAGTCGGCAACGAGCTTCTTAACGGGCGGACCGCAAACACTAACGCCCAATGGCTCTGCGGTGAAGTATACTCGCTGGGGGGCAAGGTCAGGCTGGCTCTGACAGTGCCTGACGACCTTTCCGAAATAGGAGAGGCCCTACTACTTTCCTTGAAAGAGCGTCCAAACTGGCTGATCGTCACGGGCGGCCTCGGGCCAACATACGACGACATGACTCTTGCCGGAGCTGCTGCAGCCTTGGGGCTCGGCCTAGCCGAAGACCCTCGGGCCAAAGAGATGATACTCAGAAAGCTTGAGGAATACAGGGCTATGGGAAGGGCCACTTCAATGGAGTACACGCCGGAGAGGGCCAAGATGGCGAGCCTCCCCCGGGGCTCAACCCCTCTTTCGAACTCCGCTGGGACCGCGCCCGGCGTCCTGATCAAGGTGGGCGAGACGACAGTCGTATGCCTTCCCGGCGTGCCGTCTGAAATGAAGGCCATCTTCGATGAGCACGTCGCCCCGATGATGGCTAAGGGGAAGTTGAAGACACTGACTGCGGAAGCCGAAGTCAAAGGGCTCCCCGAAGCGGCTCTAGCTCCCTTGCTTGCTTCCCTCGCGAAGAAGTACCCAGTGGTGTACGTCAAGTCTCACCCGAGGGGGTTTGAGGGCGGGAGTAGAGTTCTGGTCCAGCTTACTGGAAGGGGTGATCAGGGGGTGAGGGATGTCGAGGCGGCCAGGGATGAGTTGGTTGCGGCACTGCAGGGCCTAAAGGCTGAGTATCAAATCACGATTAAACAAGACGTCCGCTAGGGCTCCCGTACACGGCCGTCGACCGTGCTACTTCTTCTTGTCGCTGAGCCACCAGGAGAGGTAGTCGTCCTCCATCCTTCGTCGTTTCTTTTTGTCATCCTCGCCGCCCTCCCTGATCTTGGTCTTTATGTCGTCCAGCTGCTCCCTTGTCACATAGAGGCCGCAGCGTTTGCACTGAAAATGCTTTGTCGACAGCTCGTAAATCATGTCTCCGCCGCATTCGGGACATACGCTAGTGGACATCCGAACGCCCCATTCGCTCAAAGGGCTCTCCAAAATTCCTGTCCTTAAACCTTTCCGAGAGGGCGAAGATTCGGCGCCGGATAGCTTTAAAATAGACCCGAAGCAGATAAAGCGAGCAGAATCCATCTTGGACGAAGTCTATGTCGCCGGTGGCCCCGCATCGATGGAGTTGGCTGACGAAACCGCGAAGCTTCTGAGGGCGAGACAGGTGAGGGTAGATTTCAAAGTCTTCCCCGACGGAGAAAGCTACCTAAAGCTCACGGGAGCCGACGTGGCCCAAAACGTCTTCGTATTTCAGTCGACATATCCTCCTCAGGACCAGCACCTTATGCAGCTGATTTTCATGGCTAACAGGCTGACGGAAGACGGAGTCCGGGTCGTCGCCGTCGTGCCATACCTGGCCTATGCGAGGCAGCATAGGACGTTCCTGCTCGGCGAGGTCGTGTCGTTGAAGGCCATTGCGAAGATGATGGGATCGGCGGGCATACGAAGGATGGTTACCGTGGACATCCACAACGTGGAGGGGCTTGGGTTCTTCGACGTCCCCGCTCATAGCCTTTCGGCGGTCCCCCTTTTGGCTGACCGCCTGTTGGCCAACGGCTTGGTTAAGGACCCCTTTGTCTTGGCCCCCGACGTAGGCGCCTCGGTGAGGGCTGAAGCCATGGCCACCAGGATGAGCTGTGATTTCGCTGCCCTTGAAAAGGAGAGGGACAGGGTAACAGGGGAGACCTCCGTCAAAGCATCGCAGGACCTTGACGTCCATGGGAAGGACGTCATCGTGCTTGACGACATGATATCCACCGGAGGTACCATCGTGAAAGCTGCGAAGGTGGCCAATGAAAGGGGGGCCCGTAGTGTCCTTGCCGCCTGCACTCATGCCCTCTTGGCCGGCGGGGCCATGGAGAAGATGAAGGCCGCCGGAATAAGGGAGCTGGTGGCCACGAACACGGTTCCCTCGCCCTACAGCAAGGTTTCGGTGGCTCCACTTATCGCCGACTTCATCAAGCAACTGTAGGTGCCCAGCCTTATAACGTGGGAAAGCCCCGCCACTGTCGAGAGGGTCAAATGATCATCTACGCCGTGCCAAGCGGCGGGAGGCTTGACATCGCAGAAGCCGAGCTGAAGGCCCTGCTCGAGGCTTCGGGCCAAGCGGTGGATGCGGCGATCCACCACGGCCTGGTGACGTCCGAAGTGAAGGAACTCCCGGGGTGGGCGATTGGACGGGCGGCGTACCTGAGCGACGTAGGAGAACTTCTCTGGGAAGGGCCTCCAAGTGAGGTTGAGAAAGTCGCAGCTGATCTTGATGTTTCGAGGATGGCTGGCAGGAGGTTCAAGGTGGACGCCGAGGGGTTCGATGGCCCAAAGAAACTGGTGGTTGACGACATGTTTGGGGAGAGGGTGCTCACCCGGGCGAAGAATTCATCTGTGAGCCTAAAGGAGCCGGAAGTGGTCCTGAGGGTCTTCAGGGGGGCCGAGGAAGCGTTCGTGGGTTTGACCGTTCTAAGGCGGGATGGAAAGTGGGTTGCGAGGAGGCCCAGGGCTAGGGCGTTCTTTCACCCATCGGCCCTATTTCCTAAGCTGGCGAGGCTGATGGTCAACTTGACAGCCGTACGTCCTGGAGAGACATTCCTTGATCCGTTCTCCGGGACAGGCAGCACCCTGATCGAAGCCTCTCTGGTCGGAGCGTTCTCCCTAGGGATAGATGTCGACAAGAAGATGGTCTTCGGTGGAAGGCGAAATCTGAGAGGCTTTGGGCTGGACGCAGAAAGTCAAGTTCTCCATGCTGACGTCAGAGAACTCCCCCTCAGGGAAGTAGACGCCATCGCGGGAGACGTGCCCTATGGCAGGGCCAGTTCAACGATGGGGGCGGGTTCGGACGAGCTCCTCTCCGCTGCGCTGGAGCAGGGCGAGCGTTGCCTGAAGAGGGGTCGCCGAATCGTGCTGATGCATCGGAAGGGTGCCACCCTCGTGGAGCCAAAAGGATTTCAGCTACTAGGAGAATATGAGTTCTACGTCCATCGAAGCTTGACCAGGGTGATTTCTGTGTTCAGGAAGTGGTAATGCGCTGTTCAGAGTGACGCTGTTGGGGACTGCGGCAGCGGCCCCTACAAAGGATAGGGGGCTTCCAGCCATTGCCCTCGAAAGGGAGGGCGACGTCCTCCTGTTCGACTGCGGTGAAGGAACTCAGCGGCAGATGGTCATGGCGAAGCCCGCGATATCCAACCCCCGATACGTGTTCATAACTCACCTTCACGGCGACCACCTCCTTGGCCTGCTGGGGCTCATACAAAGTCTGGCCCTTCAGAATAGGGGAGACCCACTGGATGTGTTTGGCCCAAGAGGCCTCCGGCAGATTGTTGAATTCAACATAGCGGCCTTGAACGTCTTCGTCCCATACAAGATCACCTTCCACACCGTGGTAGAAGGGACAGTTCTAAAGACGAGGGGGTTTACCGTGTCAGCCGGAAGGACACTTCACACTCGAGACAGCTACGCTTACAGGCTTGACGAATCAACGCGGCCTGGTAGGTTCTTCCCTGAAAAGGCCGAGGCGCTGGGAGTACAGAGGGGTCCTCTTTGGGGAAAGCTCCAGA
>CAYYVT010000029.1:0-2153 GCA_964475215.1 uncultured Nitrososphaerales archaeon | reverse complement strand
GTCACCTCTGCGCAGGTCGAGAAGCAGAAGGTTGAGGGGTCGTTCGAGGCGCTGAAGGAGGTCGTAGAGAAGGAGATGCGAAGTACGAAGTATCTCCTCTGCTTCGATAGGCTCACCGACGAAAAGTCGTTGGGACAACTGGCACCCGACGCAGCGGTAATCGCCATGCAGACCGCGGTGGAGGGTTTCGGGAAGTTCCTTGCCCTGCATAAGGACGACGTCTGGACATCGGAGGCTCTCGTCAGCGCAAGCGGAAAGCTCGGAGAAGAGCTGGCCTCCGCATACCCGAAGGTAGCTCCATAATGGCATCCGGTCTCGAGGAGCTAGCCGCTGAGGCGAATAGCCTCGTGGGCCAGGCGACGGGCGCGGGGTCGAGGTTCGAGGAGGCCTGCCGGAGGACGGCCGCGAGGGACCTGAGGGGAAGGCGGAAGGCGGAGGTCGAGGCTTTCCTTGACGAAGCGCATGCGACAGTGAAGGCGGCCAAGGAGGGGCCCACGGGAGGGAACGCCAAGGACAGGCGGGGGAAGGATGTTCTCGTCTTCATGTCGAGGGAGAGCGAAGAAGGAGGGCCCTACCACGTCGGAGTGAGTGTGGAGTTCGTTGAGTCCAGGCGTATGAAGGACCTGATAGGCGAGAAAGAGTCCTACGCCCTTCCCGAGGACATGTTCTGGGACTTCGCTGAATGGTTCAAGGACGGGATGGCCGAGGGGACGTTTGACTTCAAAGGGGAGGGTGGCGAAAGGATCCCTGACATCATATATTCGGAGTTCAAAGGGGCGTCAAAGAGCTGGATGGAAAGGAAGGGATGGGACGGCCTCTCCTCAGCCTTGAAGGGCGTGCTGTGAACTAGCTGACGGGCTTCATCTTCCTGAAGAAGACATAGTAGAGGGGTATGGCGACGGCGTAGAAGCCGCCGGCCAGCAGGAATGGAAGGACATAGTTCCCGGACCATAGGATGGCGGCTCCGAATATCGTCGTGATGCTGTTGGGGATCCTCCAGATGACGGCGTTCAGCGAGCTGGCGAAGCCCCTCTCCTCGGGGGTGACGATCCCCATCAGGAAGGAGTCTCCCAGGGGGGATGACATGTTCATGAGCATGGCCCTTACGACGTAAAGAGAGCAGGCCGTGACGGGGTTCGCCGTGTAGGGGATGGCGACCATGAACGCGAGGGAGAGGCCCTCTGTTAGTATGATGGCGTTTATCAAGCCCAGCCTCTTGGCCAGCCTTGGGCTGAAGATGGCGGCTAGCCCTATGGTGAGGCCCGAGATTGCAAGTATTGGCCCGCTATAGGTGTCTGGGATGGAGTACCTGAGGAGGAGCCAAAGGGGGATGAGTGGGATTATGAAGCCAGCGCCCAGTCCGATCAGTGAGTTTACGCCGGCGAACTTGAGCATGTTCGCGGTGGTCTTCCCCTTCCATATCCCGCCGCTGGGCTTGGGGACCTCGTGGTAGTCCCGAAGGATCAGAAAGAGGGAGACGGGAGTGACTAGCGAGATGAAGCCAAACAGGAGGAGTATTGCGATGTGGACGGAGACGACGCTGGCGGAGAGCAGGGAGGCCAGAGAAGGGATGAAGAAGGGGACGGCGGAGCCGAGGGTTGAGCCACTGCCGGCGATCACAAAGGAGGCGGCAAAGGCGGATGTCCTGCTCTCGAGCGGTGTCTGGTCGGCGATCAGGGCGTTCACCGTCGATAGATACGTGCCCTCCATCATTCCCCCTATTATGCCCGCCAGCACGAGGAGGATGGGGTTCAGGGTCAGGGATATCATGAAGAACACTGGAGCGGCCCCCATTGAGCCGAGGATGAGTATCCACTTCCTTCCCCGCCTGTCCGACAGGATGCCGAACGGAATTGAGAAGGTGGCCATCGAAAGCCCCTCGGCGCCCAAGATGAACCCCACGACTACTCCCGAAACGCCTACCTCGGGGAGGAACGCGACGAGGACGATGGAGAGGTAGCTGAAGCCGAAGTTGTTGACGGCCATCACGAGGATGAGGAGGATGACCCTCCTCGGGACCCCCTGAAGGAGCCTATGTCTGAAAGGGGCGGCCGCATCCAGCTCCGGGGTCCCCGCCGTCATCGAGGTTGCCACCGTCCTGCGGGCAGATATGCGTTTAGGGAGCCAACCTCGTTAGATGAATTGCCGCAGCT
>CAYYVT010000028.1:0-13089 GCA_964475215.1 uncultured Nitrososphaerales archaeon | reverse complement strand
TCCTTGGTGGGGGCCATCCCACTCGGAACGCCCTCGGGGGCAATTGTATACAACCCAGCCGACGGATGCCTGTGCGTCGCGGAGGCCTCGCAGGACGCGGTTGGGGTCATCGACACGGCGAGCGACATGTTGGTCGCCACGGTGGAGGTCGGAGCGACCCCGGTTCGTATGGCGGTGGACTCTTCGAAGGACGTCGTGTATGTCGTCAACGAGGGCCTGGACACGGTTTCCGCGCTGTCCAGCAAGCCGGCCGGCCAGCCGGTGCCGGAGTTCCCGGGCCCAATCGTCTCGGTCGCCCTCGGGTCGAGCACAGGGTTGGGCCTGGCCCTCAGTGAGAGGACGCGCCATCGCCAACGTAATCGTGGTTCAGCCCTTCGGCGGGATGGGCGGCATACGACGGCAGCGAGGCGAGGAGAGTAGCAGCGGTTCAGGACGCCCCGATCTACTAGTGGGTCGCCCTGGGGCTTCGACTTCTCCTCCTGCCGCTCCTGGCCTTGGCCTTCAGAAGTGAGGAGAAGTAGTCACCGAAGCTCTTCCCGAACATCTCACTAAAGCATGAGTCGAAGTACGCTCGCTCCTCCTTCTTGGAGTGCTTGTAGAAGTCAAGTACCTTCATGAACCTCTCAGCCGTATGGCAGTATCCCTCCAACACGTACTTGTCCTCTGGTTCTATCCTCATTGGATTTCATGATAGGTAGAGGTTGCTAATATCCATAAGGGGAGGCCACCATCGCCTGAGGCCATTTGCCGTCTTCTCGTTGTACGCGATTATCCCGGGAGGAAGTCGTCAAGTTCCCTAAATTGAGGCTGTATCCGACCCCTTTTGTGGACACCATCCAGACGGGCGTCGACCTCTTCGAAAGGATCGGGGGCGAGGAGATCGCTCCGAGGGGAGCATCTGGCGAGGACTTTCACACGTAGATGGTGACGATGTAGGATGCGATGTAGAGGGGTATGACAAAGTAAATCCACTCGTGGACGAGAATAGCTCGCCTGAAGCCCAACCGCAGGCCGTCGCCTATGAAATCGACGGCGACGCAGGCCGCCACAAGAGACGCGAGGAAGACCAGCCGGTACCAGAACATCGTCCAGATGAGCTGGACGTGCCCAGTCAAAACTAGGGCGAAGAGGGCGACGTAACAGCTCGGGATTATCAGGTAGATCCAGAAGTGATGTATCCTATGCCCTCTGAAGAAGAACGGCCGAGCGTACCCCTTTCGATACATCACGTTGCCGACCTTGTCGACGATGAGGCAAGCCGCCAGGACCACGAGCAACCCGGCTGCGACCCACAGTTGGAACGCGGGAGTCGTCACATATGGAGGCGTAGAGGCATCCCCGAACCGGATCCCCATGGATTTCAACCATGGAGGGCGGCCAATAAAAAAACTCTCCCCATAATCGCCTTCGTAAGCTACCCGGGGCCCGGCCGGGCAGTCCGCGGTCGACGGGGGCGACGTAGGGCCTGCCCGAGGGATACCTTTTTAGGACGAGAAGCGAAGAGACTTATGGACTAACCCCCCTTCAGGAGAGCAGGCTATGGAGAACTGGCTCCGGAGCGCTGGCGCGCTCCCTGTCATCGTCTTTGCCATCATATTCGTAGTGGTTCCCATCTTCGGATTGAGCGAGGGGCCCGTCTTCGCCTCATCCTCTCTTGTGCTGGCGATGAACACCATCTTCCTTGCCATAACGGGGGCGGTCATAGCTGCCTTTGCGGCCAGGGGTTTCCTGAGATATGGGGATACCAACCTGATGTTCCTGGGGATGGCCACGATCGTGAGCGGAATTGCGGCGGCAATATCAGGCTGGGACACGAGCCTTTCGCTGAACTCCGCCGTTGCCGTCTTCGACGTAGGGCTCCTGCTGTCGGGAGGCCTCCAACTCGCGAGCGCGCTCTTCACTGTATTAGGCCTCATCCCAGCTCCCGTGCGGAGCCGAAGAAACCAGCTTCTGGTAGGGTATTCGGTGGCTTTGGGTTGCATCCTCCTGGTGGCGGCGATGGTGAAGGGTGGGTTGGCCCCCCAGTTCTGGAGCGGAGGGGCCACCCTGACCAGGGAGTGGGTGGTCGCGGCGTGCGTGGTGACATTTGCCGGCGCCAGTCTCGGATATGCCTGGGTCTGGCGGCAGACCAGGTCGGCCGTCCTCGAGTGGTACGCGTTGGCGCTGGCGCTGCTCGCCCTGAACTTGATCGGGGTGGGTGTGGTGGTCAGCCCCTACTCAACGTTCTCCTGGCTGTCCAGGGCAGCCGGGTACCTGGCTGGAATTTATTTCGTTGCGGGCTTCCTCAGCGTCAGGACCTCGTCCCCTTACCCTCTCTGGGCCGACAGCCTCTCCCTGAAGTGGGCCGAGGCGTTCAGGAACGACTCAAGGCAGCTCGACCAGCTCTTCGGTAGGATGACGGATGGCTACAGCTTCAGCAGGGTCGTCTACGATGCTGGCGGAAAGGGGATTGACTGCATCTACCTCGACGTGAACGAAGCGTTCGAGCGCCTCATGGGCAAGCGCAGGGAGGACCTCGTGGGGCGAAAGGCGAGCGAAGTCGTGGGGGCGGGACAGGCGTTGGCGAGCAGGATGGAGGTCTATGGCAGGGTGGCCATGGGCGGGGAGCCCACCAGGCTCGAGGTCTACCTGGAGCCCACTCGCAAATGGCTCAGCGTGTCCGTGTACAGCCCCAGGCAGGGCTACGTGATCACCCTTTCGCAGGACATCACCCAGCGCAAGGAGCTGGAGTCCGAAATCGTGAGGCGCGCTGAAGACCTGGAGCTTCAGGTCGAGAAGAAGACCAAGGAGCTCGACGATGCCACTCGATTGGCGGCCATCGGTCAGACGGCCGGAATGGTGGGGCATGACATCCGAAATCCGCTCCAAGTAGTCCTGGGAGCCCTCTACCTGGCGGACAAGGAAGTCTCTACACTGCCCCAGAACAAGAAGAAGGCCTCCCTTACGGAGAGCCTTGATGAGATAAGGGACTCCGTCAGTTACATCAACAAGATCGTCGCCGACCTGCAGGACTTCTCTCGGCCCCTCTCCCCCGTCGAATCCGAGGCAGACGTGAAGGGCGTCATCGACGCGGTCATGGGGGGGATTGGAGTCCCAGATAACATCAGGTTCACCTGCAAAGTGGATGATGACGCGAGGATGGTGGCCACGGACCCCGCTATGTTGAGGCGGGTGCTAGGCAACCTGGTCTCCAACGCGATCGAGGCGATGCCAGAGGGTGGGGAGCTCACCGTTGGCGCCTCTCGGAAGGATAGCAGCATCCTGATTTCTGTGCGCGACACGGGCGTCGGCATCCCAGTCTTAGCGAGGCCTAAGATCTTCACCCCCCTGTATACGACCAAGCCACGTGGCCAGGGCTTCGGCCTGGCCGTGGTCAAGCGAATGACAGAAGCGGTGGGGGGCACCATATCATTCGAAAGCGAGTTGGGGAGGGGAACGGAGTTCGTGGTTAGGTTGCCTTCTCCTGCAGGGCCAAGCGTCTCCCCTGGCATGCCCAAGCTGCAAGTCGAGAAGACTTAGGCCACAGGTGAAAGGCTCTCTCAGGTCGTGGAATGTGTAGCATCCTCGTCAGACCTCAAAGGCGAGCCGAGACTAGCCTGACCGAAAGTGAGAATTCGCACCTCAGACGGCGTTAACTTTTTAGAGTGATGAGATGTCCACCCATCTACTCTTGCCCGACGCCGATAGAAAGGATCCTCCAGAGATGAACTGGCTCACTCGCAACGTCCTGGGAATAGGTCTCACAAGCCTGTTCTCGGACATGAGCCATGAGATGGCGACCTCCATCCTTCCCTTCTTCGTGATCCTAGTACTCGGAGGGAATGCGGCTGTGGTGGGGTTGATTGAGGGCTCTGCGGATGGGCTGGCTAGCCTGTTCAAATCGCTCACGGGATACGTCTCTGACAAGTCAGGCAGACGTCTGCCGATAATGTACCTCGGCTACATCGCGACCGGGGTGTTTATCCCCGTCATCGGCTTCGCCACGAACGTCATCGAAGTGTTTCTGCTCCGGGTCACCGCCTGGGTGGGAAGGGGGGCGAGGGGGCCGCCAAGGGATGCGCTAATGTCCGATTCCGCCACTCCGTCCACCATCGGCAGGGCGTTTGGTTTTGAAAGGGCCCTTGACTCGTTCGGGGCCGTCATCGGGCCTGCCATCGTCCTCCTCCTCATCCCAAGAATGTCCTTCTCAGACATCTTTTTCGTCTCGGCCGTCCCGGCGATTGTATGCGTTGCTGCTGTCGTCTTCCTCGTGAAAGAGGTGCCGCGGAAGAGAGGGACCTCAGGCTCTGGAGGGAAGGAAGGTGCAGGTCGGGCGATGCCTTCGTTCTCTGAAACCATCAGGAGCCTGCCCAGGAGGTTCAGGTTATACCTGGTGAGCGTCGGCCTCTTTGGAATCGCGAACTTCTCGAACGTGATCTTCACCCTCAGGGCAGAGCAGGTCCTTCAGCCCTCAATTGGGGAGACGCAGGCCTCCGAGCTCGCGGTGCTTCTTTACGTCTTGCTTAACCTGATCTATGCCCTCGGTTGCTATCCGGCGGGCTACTTCGCCGATAGGGTCTCAAAGCGCAACATCCTTGCGTTAGGCTACATCTGTTTCGTCGTTGCCTGCGTGGCCTCGATATTCGAAGGCCCGAACTACCTCGTGCTGGCGGTGATCTTCGTCTTCGCGGGCCTGCAGGCAGCAGTGGTCGACACCGTCGAGAAGACCTATGCATCCGAGATACTGGGGGATTTCGCAAAGGGCACGGGGTTCGGGGTGCTGCAGACCGTCAACGGAATCGGAGACTTCGTATCAAGCTCCATGGTCGGTCTCCTGATCGTGTTCGTGTCACCGGCGCTCGGCTTCAGCGTCGTCGCGGCCATAGCGCTTGGCGCCACTTTCATCCTCATTGGCACAATGCGATAGGTCTCCCTGCTGGATGCATTGGCCTTCTCACGCGAGGCCAGCCCGACCGATGTTCCAAGTGTGGCCAAGACGCTGGAAGAACGCTTCAGTCCGAAGGAGATGCCCCAGGAACACGTCGGCTTGCTAGGCTGGCACCTGCCTGCCGCAGGAAGGACAGAACCTTGCGCCTGGACTAACGGCCTTGCCGCAATTAGGACAGTACCGAACGCCCGCAGGTTGAGCAGACGTGGGTACGAATGGTTTCCATGCGATTCCCAGCGCTCCACCAATCAATCCAAGGATGAATCCGAGGCCCAGACCTCCGAGCCCGCCCAGACTCAGGACCGAGAAGATGAGCACCAGGACCCCCCAGGTCGCGTGCTCCTCTGGCCGACTGCTCATCATCCCGCCTCCTATGATCATGACGACGCCGCACGCAACGCCCCAAAGCCCGAATATCGCCCCCACTCCCAGGACGAAGAAAGTGGCTACGGCTCCTACAAGGGCTAGGAGGAGGCCGACCACAAGGACGAAGATGCCTCCGATGACGGATAGGGCGATGGCCACCGTGGGCTTATCGGACATCATCGCGGGCCACTCATTCTTCGAGCCTCGTCGGCATTTTAGCTTTGCTAGAGGCACCTCTGACTGTTGCGGAGATTCAGCCACTTGAGGGCCGTATTATGGGCTAGCGCCACACGCGTCGAGAGATGATTGAAAGGGCTAAAACGACGAGGACGGCGCCGAAAGCCATGGGGATCGACGCCAGGAGATATGCCACTGGCGAAGTGGAAGGACTAGTCGATTGAGGCTGCTGAGTCTGGGTTATTTGGAACGAGTCCAACAGCGCCTGCCCCGCACTCGACCCTGCAAAGAGGTAGTATTGGCCCGGCGATAGCGAAAGCGTGACGTTTCCAGATTGGAGATAGAACTGGCTCACCCAGGAACCTGGCGCTCCGGTGAAGTTCTCCACCGAAGCTAACGGTTGGGCGCCCGTGGCCGAATACTGAAGGAGGAGGTCGTCATATTGGGTCGAGTCCAGGACGTAGATATGAATTGCAGAAGTGGCGCTCCAGGCGACGTTCGGCGACTCGTTCGCGGCGACGGCGTATGACCCCAGGGACACGGTGGTGTTCTGCGGCACTGGGATGTCCAACAAGGATGAGACCTGAGAGGAGGTCCCCACTGTCACGGGAAACGTCGCCAATGCTAAGACGCCACTCACTATCAGGGAGGCACCAACAAGGATGAGCAGCACGCATACTACGACCTTCAGGGCCGATAGTGGCCTCTTGTCGGGGATGACCCTCTCGGGGAACGTCGTGAGCAGATTGGCGGCGAGCCGGCCCCTCTCTGAAAGGCGATACATCCCCGTCTCGTCCTTCGATAGCAGGTCGCCCAAGACTTTCAGATGGTAGTTGAGCCTCCCCGTGTTAGTCACGCCCAGGAGGGTCATCATTTCCGTGTATCCCAGAGCCTCCTTCTCGGCAAGCAACTCCAGGATGCTCCTCCTGGTCGGGTCGCTCAGGACCTTGTGCAGTGACGACCAGTCCACTTCGTCCATGCGCAATGACGATGGATTAGTCGCGATTTTAACCTTCTTGATAAGAGTCGTTATCTTCGGCTTATCGTCCCCCTAGGGGGCCCTACCTATCTCCGAAGAATCTTCGCCTTGCGCTCGAGCCGTGAGCTTGTTCGTTGGAGCGCCCTCCGCTCCTGGTTCTTTGGCACGTCTTCGGTCGAAGAAGCAACGAGCCTTTTTGCGACCCGGTAACCCCACGGCTACCTACGGTCAACTCCCTTTTTCAAACCTGCACACTCTCGCCGTCCTTTCCTCAAGACGGAAAAGGCCATCCCTGGTTACGGACTCAAGTGTCCCGGCTTCCGAAGAACCATGAACCTCAACCGATAGAGAACCCCCCACCTTCAGGACGCGATGCATCTCTGACAATGTGGCCTTCATGTCAAGGGCGTGGGCGACCCCGAAGAGGAAGACCACATCAAAGGACGAGTCTGGGAAATCGGTTTTGCTGGCGTCGGCAAGGGTCACTTCGACGTTCGTCAGGTGCTTTGCTTCTGCCTTTTGTTTCACATGCCTTACGGCGACCGGGTTGATGTCGATGGCGTCGACCCGCCCTGCCGGCCCCACCAATTCGGCGGCAGGGATCGTAAAGAACCCTGGTCCGCATCCCACTTCGAGCACCCTGTGTCCTGGCCCAAGTCCCGCAGCGCGAAGGTGCGGGAAGGGATCGACGAACAGTCCGTACAGTGTTTCATGCACGACGCGTATGATGGCAAAATGTGCCCTGTCGTATAGGGACATGTCAAGACGCCTCCCCGGGCCCTGCAAGGAACCGTGATTTGGCCTGCCTTCCTCCTCCGCCTCCGTTCGATAGGGACGCCATTGTCATCATCATATCTCAGGGTATGACTCCTCATCTACCTTCTTCAATGAGAATAATTAAGAATCAGCAAACCTGTTCACCGCCGCAGATGGACGCAATAGAAGGCGCTGACAGGCTACTCTTCGAACTGGCCAGCGCAGACAGGCTGATCATCATGACCGAAATCCAGAAGGAGCCCTTGAAACTCAGCCAGGTGGCCCGGAGACATTCGGCCACGGTTCAGGAGACGTTCAGGCAACTAGAACGCCTAGCAAAGGCACAGCTGATTGAGAAGAACCCGAGCGGTGCCTACGACCTGACTTCGCTGGGGAAGGAGGCCCTTTCACTCGTCCGCTCCTTCGGCTTTCTGGCCAGAGAGAAGGAATTTGTCCTCGACCATGACCTGACCTCGATCCCTCGAGGATATCACGAAAGGATCGGGGAGCTCCTTAGCGCCAGGCGCGTCGATCACTTGGACGACGTGTTGGACGCCGAGGAGAGGATCATACGAGAGTCAAGGGAGTACGTATGGTTCATGACGGACCAGATGTTCGGCCACCCCAGCCACCAACCGCACAGGGACCAGATCGAGAGGGTTTCGATGAGGCTCCTCCTTCCTCACGGCCTCGATCCTGGCCCGCTTCTCAGGGACCTTAGGCCGCTGGGGGTCGAGCCAGAGGTCAGGTTCGTCGACCGGGTCAACGCAGCGATGGTGTTGAGCGAAAAGATGGCAGCGCTGGCGTTCCCATCCTTGGATGGAAGGCTGGACTATGGCAGAGGCTTCGTCGGCGACTCGGAGGAGTTTCACGAATGGTGTCTCGATTTGTACTCTCACTATTGGGCCAAGGCCGAAGGATGACTCGGGTTTGGCCAAGGCACCTGACACGTAGGGGACCTTCGACCTCCTTTCCGGCATAGTGCTTCGGACGGAGACTGATGAATCCATCTCGCCCTCTGGCCTTCGGCACTTGGCACGCAGTGCGCTCAAGTGCAGGATGAACGATGCGAGTGGCATGGGCTGCGAAACTGGCTCGGTCAGTCGAGTATGAACCGGGCAAGTTCGGGCCTTCCTCGTGTAGAGACGTACATGCCCGCGACCCGTTCGTCCATTAAGTATTCGGCGACCCTTCTAGCCTCCTTCAAGAGGGAAGCCTCTCCCTCAGCGGCAATCTTCTTCAGCCTCACGGGCAGCTTCCATCCGAACCTGGCCTGGCATGAGCGGATGTCATCGAGGTCCCTGAACGGGAATATGTTGGGGAGCACCAGCTTCCCGACTCCGCTCTCATTCATGGTCCGGAGGTGAGCCCTGATGGCGTACCGGGAGTCCGTGGTGGGAGGCTGCGCTAGGAGGAGCCCAGCCCCCGCCCTGACACGGTCAGAGGCCAGCTTGGCCCCCTCGGTGGATCCCAAGGTCGAGAGGTTCACGGGGGCGAGGAAGGTCGCCTTGACCCCCATCAGTGAGGCCATTTGCCCGGCGTCTCGGATGAGGTCAGCTAGGCTGGCAAAGTCGTATACGTTGGCGGGGCCGCCGTTTTCGGCGTAACGGTCTCCCCACACCAACATCACCTCGTCGAGGTCGCTGGCGAAGGATGTCAGGATGCTCGTCCTCACCGACTGCCTGTTCCCGTCTCTTGCCGTGATGACGGGGATGCTCCTCACGCCCAGTTCGTCGTGGAGCAGGCGGGCGGTGTGCATGGTGGAGAGCCGAACCCTCGAAGGGTCCGCGATGTCGGCGACCAGGAAGGCGTCGGCCAGCCCTTCGACCTTTCGCACCCTCGCGAGGAAGTCGCCGACCTTAGGGCCCAGGCCGCCAGGGGGCTCTCTGCCCGCGTCGACGCTGAAGCTGGGTGGGAAGACCTCGATTATCCGAAGCTTCCCGCCGCGCCCGCCGGTCACTCGATCATCGCCTGTCTGTAGAAGGTGCTAAGGGATGCCAGAGACGCCTCGGCCCTGCCCAGCTCAAGGGTCAGATAAGAGAGGTGCCGCCTGCTGATGCCCAGCCTGTCGGCGTTGTCGTTCAGTGACTGGAGGAGGTGGTCGGCGCGCCTCGACCTGCGCCTCCACAGTGCCCTGTGGTCGTAGCTGTAGAACGTGACGACGATCTCTCGCCTCCCCCTGTCAAGGGTCACAAGGAAGTACCCCTTCCTGTCGTAGGAGCTCTTCGTAAGGCCACCGCGGGGGGCCTCTTCGGCCTTGCCGAAGCAGACGTCGTCCCTCGCCATCGTCATGTTGGCGTTCTTCCTGAAGGCGGTCTGCCTGTCTATGTTCCGCTGGCCGCAGTGGGGGTGGACGAAGGCTATCCTGTCCTCCCCTAGGAGCTTCATCCCGTGCTCAAGGTTCCGGGAGATCTCCTCGACGGACTCGATGATGAGGTTCTGGGAGTCCAGGACGCCCATCCCGATCTCCTGGTCGTACCCTCCCCTCGAGAGGATCGTGAGGAGGTGGGGGAAGTGGTAGAGGTCCAGTGAAAGGACGTCGACCTTGGTCCTGGCAAGGAGCCCCAGGACTCTGCTCACGTCCCCGCAGGCGTGCAGCATCACCGGGAGCTTGGCCGCGCTCATCACCTCCTCGTAGAGGGACACCAGGAAGTCGGGGGTGGCCGACTCGGCCCCGATGGCCGGAGAGTCCAGCTGAAGCATTGAAACACAACCGCTTCCCTGAAGGGATTCCAGCTCCGGGATGACCACCTTCCTGTTGACCTCCTTGGCCAGCTCTCTCGTATCGGCATAGGAGCGGCCGGAGATCTTTGCGAACTTGGCAAGAGTGTAGGCGTCAGTAATGGGCTCCCTCAGCTCGAAGTGCTCCGGGAGAAGGCCTCGGGCGAGCTTGACGTCGGCGAGCCTGATCTCCCTGCGCCTCTCCAGTCGACCGGTGACCAGGGCCTCTCCTCCCTTCCACTCCACCCCCTTGACGAAATGAGAGTCGAGGAAGAGGGAGTACAGGTCACCCCTGGTCTGCCCAGTGGAGACGACCTCCAGGCCCGCCGCGACGAAGTCCTTCACCGACTCCTCAATGCTCCAGACGTACGGGTCGAGAACCTCGTCGCCCAGGCCGCGTTCCCACATCTTCTTGTAGTACTCGACGTCCTCGGCCTTCGGGAAGACGGGATAGCTCCCTATGGTGGTGGTCTTCGGCGTCACTCGGGCCCCACCTCCTTCCTGGCCTGGGCGGCGCCCGCAATGACCAGCCCGAGCATGGAGAACGCGACGGACGGGCTTCTAGTCCTCAGCCCGCAGTCGGGGGAGATAAAGAGCTTCGTAGGGTCCATCCCAGTCACCTTGGCGGCATAAAGGGCCCTGTCGGCGACGGTGCCCACCGCCGGGAGCCTGTCTGTGTGGACGTGGATGACGCCCACCCCCAGCTCCCCCTTGTAGCCGTACTCCCTGAAAAGCTTCAGATCCGAGTAGCCCGGCCTCGATTCCTCGGTCACCCCCCTGTCGAAGCCGTCCCCGTTGGCGTACTCGAAGGAGAACCTGGCGCACTTCTTCATCTCCATTATGTATGGGAAGAGCATCTGATAGCCGTATCTGGGAGGGAAGCAGCTGTGCACGCTGAACTTGGCGCTAAGGCCCTTGGTCGTTACGTTGAAGGCCTCGGCCACGAGCTTGATGTCCTCCGGCGTCTGGTACTGTGTCGCCGCCGGGATGTCGAGCTGGACCTCCTGGGCCCCCTTCGATATGAGCTCCTGAATGACCCTCCTTATGACCTTCGAGAGGTCAAGGACGAAGTCCCTCCTCGCGTTGAACCCCCTTAGAGATGGGGGGAGGGAGCTCCTGCTGTACTGTTTCTTGTAGTAGTGAAGGTCCGACCAGGCCATGACAGTTATCGCGTCGGTGACGGGGACCTTCAGCGTCCTCGCGGTGCGCCTCTTGGCCACTTCGAACTCATCGATGTGGTAGTTCCTGAGGTATCTCGGCCTCGATGTGACGGAGGCCATGCGCCAGTACTTGTTGTCGAAGCTCCTTACATGCCCTATGAAGGAGAAGCCGGAGATGCTGGAGACGGGGGTTTCATACATCTCCGTCCTCGCCTGTTCGCCCGTCCAGAGGAGATCGAGGCCTGACGGGACGCCGAATTCGTCCCCTGCCCGCTCCTGCATGGCTATTGCATACCTGATGGAATAATCAAGGATCAGGTCCCTATCCTCGGACGAGAACTCTCTTCTCTTGGAGAGCAGGCGGAGGAGGTCCCCTGTCTCTTCGACTCGCAGCCTGTCCCCCCACTCCTTCGCAAGGGCGATGTCCTCGTCGGTGATCTCCTGGCCCCTGAAGGGCCGGGTCCTCCAGGAGAACTTGGGGAGGCTCCCTATCTCCATGGTGGGGAAGAGGGTCAGTTAGCTTCCCTCCAACAGCTTCCTTGCCGCAGCGAGGCTCTTCAACTTCTCATCGGCGACGGTGCGGGGAAGGTAGCGCAGTTCGCATGACGGGGCAATGGCCACCCGGATGAAGCCTTTGTCCAAGAGGGGCGAGACCGCCTTTGCCAGCTCCCTCGGGGGCTCAACGTAGCTGCTCCTCCCGTCCGCCACCCCCGCTATCACCCCCTTGGCTGACGACGGTATTTCGCTGGCGTCCGTCTCAGAAAGGTCGAACCCCAGGTCGTCCGTGGGTATGGAGTCGAAGATGAAGGGCAGGTAGTGAGATGCGTCGCCGAAGGGCATGTGAAAACCCGACTCCACATAGGTGCCTTTCAGGGCCGAGCGGATCCCTTCCCCCAACTGGGACACGGTGTCCCTGTCCAGGGGGGCCGCCCTGAACCGCGCCACAAGGCTCGGAGATAGGAACTGCACGTACCTGATGCCCCCCTCGGCAAGGGTCCTCAGCTCATTGACCAGGGCATCGCAGTAGGCAAAGAGAAGCCTTTCCATGCTCCCGTAGTACAGGTCGTTCGAAAGCTCTGAGAAGGTAAGGGGGTCGGGAATTATGACCTTTGGCGGCTTCTTCTGGGGGAAGGCCTCCCCTTCTACGCTCTCAAGCAGGACCCTTCCCGAGCTTCCGATCTCCCCCGTGATTACGGGGACATAGAAGAAGGTGTTGGTGTTGAACCAGCGGGCCAACGGGCCCTTCTTTATCCCCGAGAACCCTTCCGTGAAAGGCATGAAGATGTCCTGCCATCGAAGGCTGAGCTGACCGTCCGAGACGTAGTCGAACCCCAGGGACTCTTGTAGGGACACCAGGTCGTCCACGTCTCTTCTGATCGCGGAGGCGACTTCGCTTCGCTGGACCCTCCCCCTCTCCCAGTCCTGGGTAACCCCGACTAAGCCCTCGCTCCTGGGGTGCGACCCCACGAGGAAGGCCTGGAATGTTGTCATGTGTGACTCCTCCGCCGGAGACGGATTCTCGACTAGGTCTGCTCGCGCTGATAATAAGGGTAGCTACGGCTCAATCTCGAATCCAGCTTCACTCGCTGCGGATGGCCGATCCGTGCGTACAGCTCCACAAGCCAGAAGCCTAGGAGAATCGAACTCACTTGGCCGGCCAGATCCCGGCCTTACCGAATGTAAAGAATCCGCGAGGGGGACTGTGGCAGGAGGGCGGCATTTCCTTGTCCATAACGGGCCTTCAAGGTCACGCGGTAGCGCCGACCTTGGATTCGGGGCGTCGGCTCCGAATCAAGATGACGGCTCCGAGCAGGATCGCCAAGACGACCGCCCCCGCCATGGCAAGGTAGAGCTGGGTCGAGTCGACGGCCCATGTAGCTACGATGGCCTTGGGAGAGTCGACGACGACGTCCGCCGCGCTGGCCTTGGCGGTAGAAGCCCCGGACCAGCCGGCGAACACCCGATAGGTGAAGAAGCCGTCCGACACGCTGGAGGGAGACACC
>CAYYVT010000027.1:0-3653 GCA_964475215.1 uncultured Nitrososphaerales archaeon | reverse complement strand
TGGCTACACAAATCCGTTCTCGACCAGCCTCTCAGCCAACTTGTTCCAAGCGTTGCGGTCGTATACGATGAAAACGGCCAGCCCGACAGATGCGACCCCGACTACGACCGACGCAAGGGGGATATAGATCGAGGCCTCGACCGCGACGAGCATCGCCACGATGGGGATGGTCATAGCCATCTGCCGAAGGTTGAACTGGGAGGGCATCATCGGAGCCTCCTCCTTGATCTGAATGGGCGACGCCCAGGAGGATAGGTAGAGGACCGGCACCGTCCAGCTCGGAATCGTGAAGATGAGCGTTACTGCGAGCGGGAGAGCCCCCTGCACTCCCAGCAGGGCGAGGACGATGTTGACCGCCGCAAACGGCGAAAAGATGGCGGCGAAGGACAGCGCCTTCGCTATCGAAACGTACCGGAAGTAAGACGATGGCTCCAATGAAGTAAGCGCAAGCCACGCCCTCTCGGTGGACATCCCCACCTGGGAGCTGACAAGGGAGAACCCAACCAAGAGGTAAGCGAAGAGGCCAAGGCCAAAGCCGGCCATCCCGCCTCCAGGACCTAGGGTCAGTGCGAGGTATCCATACACCAGAGCCAGCACGCACGCTACCGGGATGACCCTTGACAGCCTGATACCTCCGCCCTGATACCTTGAACCGCCCATGTTGGCCCCGCCTCCTATCTCGATGGTGCCGAACTTCAGGGAAAAGACCGCCCGGGCCGGGCTCGAACCCGCGAAGGTCCTCATGTTCTTCATCTCAGATGAAGTGGCCCTGATCAGGCTGCGCATCGTCCCAAGCTCGACATGAGACAGTTCCTTGAGCGACAAAGCCGTGACCACCGCGGTCAATCCCACCATGGCCATCGACCCATACATCACGCCACCAGTGAATATGGAAGCCGGCGAGAACGCAAACCCCGCAAGGGATGACAGTGCCCATACGGAAAGAAGGGCCCCCAACAGGAGCCTCCACTCGGTCTTTAGGGCGTTCGAAATCACCGCCAACGAAGTGGCGCACAATGCCAGGGCGGCCATGTCAACTATGAGAAGCAGATAGTCTGCGCCTCCGAAGACCATAATCGAACCGAACAGTCCGAAGACGAAGAAGACCATGATCCCCGAAGCCACGAATTGGGAGACATACAGGCCCAAAGCTAGCTCCCTCTTGTCCAGCGGCAGCGTGAAAAGGTAGTCCCTGTCAGACTTCATCACCACCATCCCCCCACCGAGGGTCATTATCGCGAAGACAAAGGCCGTGAAGCCAGCGCCATAGTAGCCGATCTCCGACGCGATGGGGGAGCCGCTCACGGCGTTGAAGCGGCCCAGCACAACAAAGTAGACCAGGTAGATGCCTATGAACGCCAAGAGGGGCTTGGAGAACCTGGTGAGAAGGAGAAACTTGACGAGCCTAGCGAGCACCCACCATCATCCTCGCCACGATGCTTTCTATCGGCTCGTCCTCCCTCCCCAGCTTCTTCAGGTCGTCGATGCTACCCTCCCATAGGACAGCCCCCTTGGAGAGCATAATCACGTTCTTCGTGAGCCTCCCCGCTATCGACATTATGTGTGTGGAAACGAGGTGTGTAGCATTTAGCGAATTGAGAAAGGAGATCACCTTCTCCTGCGTTGGTATGTCAAGGTAGTTCAGGGGCTCGTCGAGGAGGAGGATCTTTGGTCTGTGAAGGATAGAAAGCGCCAGGGCGAGCTTCTGCGTGTTCCCCCTCGAAAGGCTGCCCACCTTCGACTTCTCATACTCTCTGAGTTCGAGAAGGTCCAGGAAGCTGTCCGCGGTTCCCCTGATGTCCTCGACCTCCCTGAGCGCGCCGATGTACTCCAAGTTTTCCCTTACAGAGAGCGAACGATATGGAGAGGCATCCTCCGGAAGATAGCCCACAATGGACCTCGCCTCCTTGCTCCCCGGGTCCGCGCCCCCGACCCTGAGGTCGCCCAAATCTGGTTTCAGGAGGCCAACCAAGAGCTTCAGCGTCGTTGACTTGCCGGCGCCGTTCGGACCCAAGAGGGCGAACTTCTCTCCCCAGGGGATGCTAAAGCTGAGGCCCTTTAGGGCCGTCACCTTGCCGAAGCTCCTGGTGACGTTGTTCACTTCTATGCACAAGCCCCTCCTCTCGACCGTCAGCCCTCCAACCATTCCCTGACTCCATTCGGCCATCTCATTCGGTGACCTCTGCCCGTCTGAAGAAGAACCACGATAGAATGCAGAAGGCGAACACATAGGCCGCTGCGATCAAAATGGCCTCGGCCGCCACGAACCAGAGAGGCTCCGTGTAGGTCGGCACCATGGTCGTGGTGACGCCGCTCGCCCCTATCTGAATGACCTGCCTGAAGAACGTGACGCTTGCAGACGGATGAAGCACGAGCGCAGCGAGGGTGGCGCCAATGGAGTCCGTACCCGAAGATACCGAGATGCCCAGGCCGGTCGCCCCGCTCGTGCCATTGATGCCCTGCTGGGTCACGTTGATGCTCGTAGTCGCGGTCAGGTTGGTGTAGCCAGTCGCTCCGGAGCCGGGGAGGTAGGTCAGCACCCACTGCTGTCCGGAGAACGAAGCCACCGTCGTTCCAACTATCGAAAGCCCCACGAAGACCCCGAAGGCCACCAGGGCCGTCAGAAGGGTGCTCCTTGAGATGGAGCCCAGCGCGAACACTATTGCGATCCACACCGTCGTGCTGAGCAGACTCCCCAGGAGGACAAAGACTACGAGATTGAGGTCCGACTGAGGTCCATATACCAGCGTCCCCCCGATCACCTGATAGATGAAGAGAAGGACGTATACCGGAACGAGAGTGAGAAACGCTCCCGTCAGCTTCCCCAGAAATATCACGGTCCTTGAAACAGGTTTCGTCAGCAGGGGGATGATGGTCCCCCCTTCGAACTCGCTGGACATGCTGTTCATCGCCGTCACTAGGCCGAAGAGGAAGAAGCCGAGGCCGCCTATGCTTGCACCCTCGATTACGTACTGCGGGTTCCGGACCGAAGACTCCCCGGTCAGACCACCAAGGAGAGTGGGCAACGCCAAGGAAAGCGTTGCCAGGGCGAAGGCGATGATGACCATGCCGATCAGCTTCTTCTTTCGCAGGTTCCAGAGCAGCTCGTAGATTACCACGCCCCAGAAGCGGCGGCCTCTGCTCCTGCCTACCCTTGCCGATGAGGCCTGGCTCAAGCCACTCCCCCCTCCTGTGATTTCGAAATCAACTGGATGAACACTTCCTCCAGGTCATGACCCTTCATGCTCATGGCGACGATGACCCCTCCTGCCCGGGTGACCGCCCTCGAGACTTGGGCCCTGACGTCCTCTTTGGAATCCAGAGAGATGACGAGAGTGTTGATGCTCTGGGAAACTCCCTTTACGAAGGGTAACGCCTCAACCGCTCTTACTACCTCGGGCGTGATGCTTTCAAGCCCCACCTGTAGGATGGAGGGCCCGTGCAGCATTCCAGACACATTCTGCAGCGTGTCCGATGCCAGCATGGTGCCCCGGTTGATGATGGTCACGTCCGTGCACACCTGTTCCACCTCGGACAACAGATGAGAGGAGAGGAACACGGTGGTCCCCTGCTTGGCAATTCCCTTCATCAGCTCCCTCACTTCGACCATCCCAACGGGGTCCAGCCCAAGGCTCGGCTCGTCGAGGATGATG
>CAYYVT010000026.1:0-3823 GCA_964475215.1 uncultured Nitrososphaerales archaeon | reverse complement strand
TCCGGGCCACCACGGGCCCTGGGGAGGATGTGGTCCGTGGTGAGCTGCTCCATGGAGCCGCAGTAGATGCAGGAGTCCACCTCGCGCTCCTTGACGTACTCCCTTATGGCGGAGGACCACTCGATCCTCCCCTCCTTGAGGGCCTTGAACCTGTCCATTATGAAGCCGTAGTTCTCCTTCCCCTCCCCCGCGGAGCTGGAGATTATCTTGGCGTACTGCCAGTAGATCAGGTCACGGATTGTCCTGACGGCGGCCGGAGGCATGCGGACGCATTGAACGCGTTACGGAGACATAAGGCTTGCACCCAGATGGGCGATGGGCCTAGCTCTCCCTCCACTTCGCCTTTAGCAGCGCCAGTGTGAGAAACGCCGCGGTGAACGCCGGCAGGGCCGCCCAGCTGATCAGGGTCTGTTCGGGGGAGACGGGGAGGCCTGAGAGACCTTGAATGAGGACAGATGCGTGGGTCGTGGGGACGAGCTCCGAAAGCCACCTCACTTGGGACGGCAGGAGCCGCATCGGATAGAAGACTGGGGGAAGGACGGAGAGTACTATGGAGATGAAGGTGACCGTCAGGTAGGCGGACCTGGTGTTCAGCACGTAGGTCGACAGGAAGAACCCGATGGAGGAGGTCGTCATCCACGTCAACACGGCCACAACCACCATTCCGAGCAGCGCCAGAGCACCCACCCCGGGCGTCCGGTATGCTAGGATGGCCAGGAGAATGACTAGCGCGGGAGCCGCGAAGGCCAGCTCCGACGCCGCCACGGAGAACATGTAGGTGAAGGGGGACACGGGCGAAGCCACCACCACCCCTTGGAACCTGTGCTCTATCTTGAGGCTCGTCAGGTCGGCCCCTAGGAAGAGCCCCTGCTGGGCGGCGGTCATGGTGATTGCCCCACAGAGGCCGTAGGCGAACGCCGTGCTTTGGCCGCTGACGAAGAGGATGAAGAGGATGGTGAAAGGGGTGGCGAAGACGAACGGGAGCAGGGTCGGGATCCGTATCATGGGGACGATTCCGAGGTAGTAGCACAGGGCTTCGAAGGTCCTGAGGTTCCTTCGGGCCTTTGAGGAGAGGCTTTCGCTCAGCTATGTCGCCCCCTCGTCCGTCGATCCCCCCGTCTCCTCGTCCACGTCCGCCCCCACGAGGTCCACGAACACGTCGTCCAGCGTAACCGGGGCGATGGAGACGGTGGCCTTGCGCCTGAGCGCCTCGCCTGTGAGCTCCCTTCCCGCTGCCTCGTCCAGGAACACCCTGGCGACGTTCCCCGCCTTCACCACCTTGCCGTAGACGGCGAGCTCCTCAGGGGAGAACCCGTTCGCCACGTCCACCCTGATCTTGGAGCTCGAATGCTTGGCCCTTACTTCCGCGGGGGTTCCTTGGGTGAGCAGCCTCCCCTTGTCCACGATCGCCAGCTCGTCCGACAGGGATTCCGCTTCGTCCATGTAATGGGTCGTCAGGACTATCGTCTTCCCTTCGTCCTTCTTCAGCCTGATCAGCTCGTTCCAGACCTTCCTCCTCCCCACCGGGTCGAGCCCAATGGTCGGTTCATCCAAGAACATGAGCTCCACGTCACAGGCTATCGTCATGGCGATGAGGATCCTTTGCCGGAGGCCTCCTGAAAGATCCTCCGAATGCACCCGGGCCACGTCCGACAGCTCGACCGTCCTCAGCGCCCGCCTGGCCTTCTCCGCGGCGGCGGAGTGGCTCTCCCCCCTCATCATAAGGGCGAGGACTACGTGGTCGTATGGGTTGAGGGTCCAAAGCGGCTTTCCCTCCTGGGGAGTGATCGCCACCCTCCGCCTGATCTTCCTTGCCTCCGCGATTACGTCCATCCCGAAGACGCTCACCGAGCCCGAGGTGGGCGACAGCTGCGTGCTGGCTATTCTGAGGAAGGTCGTCTTCCCGGCACCGTTCCTGCCGAGCAGGGTGAATATCCTCCCTTCGTTAATCGAGAGGTCGAAGTTGTCGAGGGCTGGCTCCGCCTTCCCCCTGTAGAACTTGATAAGGTTGTCCGCATCGATTATCGAAGGCAAGGGGCATCACCTCGGAACTCAGCGCATTACGTCCACCCTGGAGTATATTAGGGTGACCCTGGTTGGCATATCATCTGGCGGACAGCCCTCCGGGAGGGCCTAGCGGGACTTCCTCGAGGCGAAGAACGCCACAAATGCCAGGATTACGTTCACGGCGAAGAGCGCTGGAAAGAGGAAGGCGATGTGGTTGCTGTCGTAGAAGCCGAGGCCGAAAAGATATCTGGCGAAGTCCGCCGGAGCCATCCCAAAGGACTGAGCGCCGGTCGCTATGTCGGAGAGCATGATCAGTGCCTGGAGCGCCCCCCACACAGCGGCCAGCCCGAAGACCATCTTCCTTCCTCTCAAGGCGACGAGGGCTAGAGCAGCTAGGTCGACCAGGACGAACCCGATCAGGCCGTAGGCGTGCGTAGGAGCGTACGTCCAAAGGTTGCGGTCGGTTGCGAGCATGGCCAGGCCCAGGAGGGCGGATATCGCCAGGAGGGCGGACGTCCCGAGTTTCCAGCTAGATGCAACGTCATCCATCCTGCCATGAGTAACGGGCGCTCCGGCCGCCGCCTGTCTTGATTCGGATTTCACGTCGTTCGCCACCGGAGTTCGGTATATAGGCGTAGACCATGAAGCCGGCCTGGGGACCGGCCCCTGAGGCGATCAGGATTCGCTGGCGCTCGGGCGTTGCACAAGCAGCAACGCCAGAGAGCTTATCACCTAGCCTTAACTACGCTGTCAGTCTTACGCCTTGTATCTCAGACATGCCTCCCGAATTCAGGAAGGAGGTCTTCTTCGACATAGAGACCACCGGCCTAGCATCGATAGTGGGCCGGGCAGTATTCGAACCTGCGATCTTCGCCGTGTCAGAGCGACGTCCAAGGCCAGACTAGACGACCGGCCCCACTTCGTTGAACTCCCCTTGAGAATCGATTTAAACCTTTTCGGGCGAGGGGGCCCCACTGACGAACGATGGAGCTCCATCTCACAGGGTTTATCTACCTGCATCTGACGTAGAGCTATACGACATCGAATGAGCACCCTTTCCGGGCTCTACAAGCATGAGATGGCCGAGAGGATGAGGCTCGTCAGGGAGTTCTCCTCCCTCACCGAGGAGGAGGGAGACTCCATCTACTCCATGACCTCCCTGAAGAGGGAGGTCGCCGACAGGATGATAGAGAACGTCATAGGGGCCATCCAGCTCCCTGTGGGCATAGCCACCAACTTCCTGATCAACGGGAGGGAGTACGCCGTCCCCATGGCCATAGAGGAGCCCAGCGTAATAGCTGCAGCATCAAACGCCGCCAAGATGGCCAGGGGGAGGGGGGGCTTCCACGCCGTCGCCTCCAGGCCCCTCATGGTGGCCCAGATACAGTCGGTGGGGGTGAGCGACCCCTACGCCGCCGTCCACAGGGTCCTGGCCCACTCCGGGAAGATAATCGAGATCAGCAACGAGACGAACCCCACCCTGGTCAAGTTGGGCGGTGGGGCCACCGAGGTGGACGCCAGGGTCATCGACACCAGCCGGGGGAGGATGGTGATAACGGAGATCACCGCCGACTGCAGGGACGCCATGGGAGCCAACACCGTGAACACCATGGCCGAGACGGTGGCCCCCCTCATCGAATCCCTCATCGGCGGCAGGGTGCGCCTTAGGATAATCTCCAACCTTGCCACGAAGAGGCTCGCGAGGTCCTGGGCCACCTTCGACAGGGAGTCGCTGGGAGGGGAGGACGTCGTGGAGGGGGTGCTGGACGCCTACGCCTTCGCCGAGGCCGACCCCTTCCGCTGCACCACCCACAAC
>CAYYVT010000025.1:0-1765 GCA_964475215.1 uncultured Nitrososphaerales archaeon | reverse complement strand
CTGCGAGGTTGTGGCTGTCAGAAGTGCAGAATTCGATAAGGTCGTAGCCTGCGGAGTCGAGGGCCTTCGATACTTCCGCCTGGATGGCGGGAACTGCGTTGTTGGCGTCGGCGAGCACCAGAACAGATTTGGTGCCTCCTGCCTGGACCATGAAAAGCCCTACGCCATTTTCAGTGATGTCCCCCCGTCCTTTGAATCCCAGCTCGTTAGAATGTGAGTAAGCGACGCCGAAGGGGCCGGGGCTCGACTCACGTGCCATTACGAACACTTGCCTCCAGCCCGGGTCGTCCGTCACTAGGGATTGCGGATTGTGGTCGACTGAATTGTGCGCGTCGACCACCGATAGTTCGAATCCTGCGTCCGACGCTGACTTGGCGAGCTCGGCCTCAACCCGAGTGTCCAGGTCGTCAGACCCGAGTGGGGCGAACGATATTGTCATGATCATATCTTCCGAGAAGGCCGAGGCGCTCACGGCGGCCTTTCCGACCTGTGCGTGGACCGGGCCGCGAATCAAGGCCCTTTTGGCGTCTGGGACCACGGACCTCCCGAGTTCGTTCAGCATGTCGGCGTACTTCATGGTCTCCAACTTCGTGGCTAGGTTTCGCTCGTGGCCTCCCGGCCTGTGAAGTGTCATCACAGGGCCTAGATTTGTGAAGGCCCGGGATACCACCCCCGGGAGATCGTAGCTTCCGACAGGGTAGAAGGGGCCGGGATGGACGCCGGGAAGGACGAGGAAGATGTCCCCGGCTTTGGTCTTGAAACGAAGAACCTTCGTGGTGACCTCGACCTCCTCGGAGTGGTCAGATATTATCCCCTCCAGCTCGTCTGAGTAGCCTGCGGTCCAGGTCTTCATGAATGCTTGGAAGAGGCTCAGCGCGCTATGGCCTAGGGTCGTCTTCCTCCTCTTCAGGAGAGTGGGGAAAGCCACGATCAATGCGAGTACCAAGACGCCGGATGAGGCGGCGATGAGGTCGAAGTGGTTTGCCAGCTCGGGCAATCTAATGATCAGAATGGTGGCAGTAGGATGCAGCGCCGCCAAAGCAAGCGAAAGTGGGGCGCTCTTCGTGAACGCCCCGTCTATGACTAAAAACTCGAGACCTGCACAAGCGAAAGCGCCGAAGAGGAGGGCGTTGGTTAGAGGGTATGACGACTCGAAGAGCAGCCCGTAGGCTTCTCCGACTGCCGCCATGACGAGCCAAAGGACCACGCCCCCGAGCAGGAGGGCCTGGGCCCTGCGGAAAGTGGCAATCGTCTTCTTGTCGACCACCTGGAGGGCGCTCGAAATGGCCGAGCTTGACAAGATGAAGACTACGAAGATGGGGATGAATGTGACGACGCCGGCCGGTCCACGCGACAGGACGGAGAGGACAAGGGACGCTATCGCGCCATAGAGAAGCAGGACAGGAGCCGAGGGGAGTACGAAGAGGTGCCTGTATCGGCTCGCGAGAATCTCCGTGGCCGAGCGGATTTGTGAGTTCTTCTCAGTGGATGATGTTGATGACAATTGAGACAGCTATCAGGGAGACCGACCCTATGAGGACTATTTCTGGCCTGATCTTCACTCCCTGTGTCTCCTCGTTGAAGAATGTGAGTAGGCCTGCGCTCGAGGCGGGCATGGGTGCGTTGTCCTTCCTGCCGCTCATCGAATTGGTTGAGGAGCCTCGACCGTTCTTAAGGGTAGCGGACGAATGGTCAGGGGTAGTTAGCTTCCGTGGTTGGGACGTGAGCCTTCTCGCGCTCCACAGCTCCAATCAGGTCGAGGAAG
>CAYYVT010000024.1:0-2017 GCA_964475215.1 uncultured Nitrososphaerales archaeon | reverse complement strand
TCATGGAGAGGGGATTCCTGCGCCATCTCAACCGGCTGCCGAATGAACAGGTGCTCCTCACCATAGGCTTCGTCTACATCATCACCAATGTCTGTCTATGGATCTGGGGGTCCATACCCAAGCCGCCCTTCACCGCGAAGTTCCTTTCGGGAGCCTTCACGGTAGTGGGGTGGCCCTATCCCTTTTCGAGGGTGGCGATCATTATTGTGGGGGCATGTGTTGCCTTCGGTCTCTGGTGGCTCCAGGACAAGACGAGGATCGGTGCCATGGTTCGCGCAGGCATGGACGACAGGGACATGACCAAAGGCTTAGGGATAAACCTCGAATTCATTGCCGCCGCGCTCTTCTTCGTGGGAGCTTTTCTCGCGGGCTTCGCAGGGGTCATAGGCGCGCAGTTGATCGGGGCGAATGTCGGCCTCGGCCTCGACATCCTCCTCCTCGCCCTGATCGTCGTCGTCATCGGCGGCATGGGCTCGGTGCAGGGTTCTCTCATCGGGGCGATGATGATCGGCCTCGTCGACGCCTTCGGGAAGATTCTCTTCCCCGATTTTGCCATGTTCATGCTCTATTTCCTCATGGTGATCGTGCTCGTCATCAAGCCCACGGGCCTCCTGGGGAGGAAGCTCTAGAATGGGAAGGCCGAGGCTGACACAGGACGGGAAACTTCCGGTCCGGAGACCAGTAGCGTCCGCCATTCCCTATCTGGTTGCTGCTGCCGTCCTCCTTGTCCTCCCGCTCATTCTGCCCAGCTACTATCTGAGTGTCCTCACCATGATCCTTATTTTCGGCCTCTTTGCCATGAGTCTCAACATCATATTCGGTCACACGGGCCTCAATTCCTTAGGACATGCGGCGTTCTTCGGGATGGCGGGCTACATCGCAGGCATTTCTATCGTTACTTACGGGATAACGAGTTTCTGGATCGCCACACCACTGGCCCTTGCAGGAGCGGCAGTAACGGCGGCGGTCTTCGGCGTCATTGCCCTTCGCGTCTCGGGCGTCTACTTCCTGCTCGTGACGTTCGCCCTCGGCCAGCTCCTCTGGACGGTGGCAGAGAAATGGTATTCGGTGACCATGGGAAGATCCGGGTTTGTCGGCATACCCCTTCCAGACCTGGGACTATCCCTTCTCAGTCTCGGAACTCCTTTTCGGTTCTACTATTTCGTCTTTGTCGTTTTCGCCCTCTGTTACTACCTCATGGCCCGTCTTCACCGGTCGCCTTTCGGCTATGCACTCCAGGGAATCCGTGAAAGGGAGTCCCGGATGAGCGCCCTTGGCTACAACGTATGGCTCTATAAGTATGTCGCTTACATCATCGCAGGGGTCTTCGCGGGGGTGGGCGGCATCCTCTATGCCCATTTCAACGGAAGCATCGCCCCTTCCCACATCGGCTTCTCCACGTCCGCCCTCGTGATGCTCATGGTCATCCTGGGCGGGGCCGGGATCCTGTGGGGACCAGTCTTAGGAGCTGCGCTCATCGTATTGATACAGAGCTTCGCCAGTCTCGTGGTTCCGGCCCGCTGGCCGCTGATCCTGGGGATCCTCTTTGTCGTAGGGGTAATGGGTTTCAGGGGAGGGATAGGCCCTCACATGGTCAAGACAGCACGGAGAATGTTTTCCAGTGGAAGCAATCAGAGTTGAGAAGCTCTTCAGGAGCTTTGGCGGGGTCGCTGCGACGAATGACGTCTCTTTCAGCCTGGACGTCGGAGGCCGCCTCGTCATCATAGGTCCCAACGGCGCAGGGAAGAGCACCCTCTTTAACCTCCTCAACGGGCAGCTCATGCCGGACGCCGGGAAGGTCTATTTTTTCGGACAGGATGTCACGCACCTTCCCCTCCACAGGCGTGCCCACATGGGCATGGCGCGATCCTTTCAGCTCACGAGCCTCTTCCCCGAGTTGACGGTGCTCGAGAACATGATGCTCGCCCTTCACGGCCTCCGCGCCACTCGGTTTAACCCGTGGCGCGCGACCCTGTCGTACGGGAATCTCCTCGATAAGGCGGAAGAGCTCCTCTCC
>CAYYVT010000023.1:0-4813 GCA_964475215.1 uncultured Nitrososphaerales archaeon | reverse complement strand
ACGGGGGGAACCTCACACCTTTTGTCGTGAATCAGACGTCCAACTTCAACGTAACGAACACGGTCGTCGGCTCATCCACTACTACATTTGACTTCAACGTCAGCTCTGTTGCGGCTGGCAACTCCAGTCAGCTGAACTTCGACCTTAAGCTGAATGGGACCGTGCAGTACACGGGACCGGGGACGAGGTTCTACAACCTGACGACCTTCCCCGTCGTGGGACTTCCCGGGGCGACCCTTGCCAACGCCACGTCCTACCTGACTCTGCCCCTGGGCGCCAACGCTACCACCAACTTGACCCAGTATAACTATACCCTGCAGTTCGCCAGCCCGCCGAGCTACAACCTTGTCTTCACCAATGGCACGCTCCCGGTGAGCAGCTTCGTCCCCGTGGACTACACCCAGCCTGACGTCGTGTTCAGAGTCGACAACAGCGTGACCGTCGACCAGTTCGGATGGACGTACATCAACACGGTGGTGACAGTCAACAACACGGGCACCACAGCCACCGGAACCCTTCCGGTGAACATGACCTACGATAACCTCCTCCCGCCCTATACGTGGAACGAGAGCTCCAGCAGCTCCTCGGTGAACACTACTGCGACGAACTCGACCACCTCATATGAGCTCAGCCTCCCCAGCGTAGGCCCGGGCGCCGGAGCGCAGGCCTCCCTCTCCTTGAAGACCTGGGGCGTGATCAACGAGTACTCTCAGGGCGCCTATACCTACAACTTCACGACCTTCCCTGATGTCGACATCCCTGGGGCGGGCATCTACAACGCCACCTCCACGATCTCTCTTCCTTCGGGCACCTCGCTTTCGACCGACCTCACCGGCTACGGGTTCGTAGCGCAGCCTCCCGCCAATCCCGTCTATACACAGTACTTCACCGACTACGCCGCCCCCACCCCTGAGTCGATCGCCGTCAACTTCTCCGTAACCTCTTCGACTGATTTGGGCTTGTTCCAAATCGACAGCGTCGATCGTACCGTGGGGATAACGGGAAGCGGCTCCATCCTTGTGACCGACACGGTCACGATAACCAATTTCGATACGCAGGACATAACCGCTCTTAATCTAACCTACCCCGCCACCGGCCAGTTCGCCCTGAAGGAGGGCTGGGTGGACGGTGGCACGATCACTCTTTCAAACGGCATCATCAACCTCCCTGTCCCGATTTCTGCAACCAGCCTTCAGACCTTCGTCCTTCAGTACACGCTTCCTCGCGCCGCCGTGGTGGATAATGGGGGGACCCTGAGCATCGACCTAGGTGTCTGGGCGCTCAACTACACCAACCTTGTTCAGTCCTATACCGTATCTTTCAGCTTCCCCTCGGGCACCGTCGCCCAGGCCTCAACTCCAACCAGTTTCGTCAACTCGACGGTCATGCCAGACGTCCTGTTGACGGCCAGAGTCCCCTTCGGGTGGAACCTGTACCTGGTCACGCCTGCCCTCATCGGCATGATCATAGCCGCAGTCTTCATCTTCTTCCTTTTCAGGCGCACAAACCTTGAGCCCTACGAGCAGGAGGGAATTGCGATAGTGAAGGCGAAGTCTGACGTCGTCTCTTCGCTGCTTGAGCAGTACCGGCTCAGGGGAGAAGGCTTCTCTCCCTTCGAAGACTACTCCGCCCATCGGAAGGCGCTGGAGGAGGAAAAGGCGAAGCTCACGTCCCGGCTGCAGGACTTCAAGGCGAAGGCGCTGAGAGACAAGGCGCAGAGGCCAGTCTACGACCGCACGGCCGCAGAGGACGCCCGCCTCGAACAGATCTACCGCGAGGGGAGGGCCTCTCTTGAAGAGCGGATAGCTGGTAGGCTGGCTCCAAAGGACTTCGAATCGAAAATCATGAAGCTGAAGGAATCAGCGCAGCCTCGCTCTCCCCTGAAGGAGAAGAAGCAGGCCGCCTAGACGATCGAATCCTTCATCGAAGCCCCGCAGTTGCAATGCCGACGCCTGGGGATGGTAGGCACGAGGACCGCGAGCAGCCTCTGCACCTTCTCCACGTTTCGGGCTAGCGTCTCGACGACCTCTTGGGCGGTGACGGGCCTCTCCGCCCAAACGTCATAGTCCGTAACCATGGCCACGGTGACATAGCACATCCCCTTCTCCCTCGCGAGGACCGCTTCAGGCACCAGCGTCATCCCTATCACCTGGGCTCCCCACCCCTTGAAGAGCGCCGACTCCGCCCGAGTGCTGAACCGGGGCCCCTCGATACAAAGGTAGGTCCCTCGTCCGTGGAAATCTAGGGCCAGCTCCTTACAACGAGAGGCCGCCGCGGTCCTAAGCTCGGGGCAGAAGGGGTCAGCCACCGAGACGTGGGCCACCGGACCGCCGTCGTAGAAGGTGTATTCCCTCTTCTTGGTCACGTCTATGAACTGGTCAGGAAACACGAGCTGGCCCGGCCTGACCTCAGGCTGGAGGCTCCCAACTGCGGAGGGCGCTATGATCCTTGTTACTCCCAGCTCACTTAGGGCCCAGATGTTCGCCCTGTAGTTGACCCGGTGAGGGGGTATCCTGTGCCCCTTTCCATGTCGTGGGATGAACGCCACCTTCCTCCCGGCGAGCTCTCCAAGGGTCACCTTGTCGGAGGTCTCCCCGTAGGGGGTGTACACCTTGACCTCCTCCGCCCCCTTCAGCATCGAAACATCATAGACTCCAGAACCCCCTAGGATGCCAATTTCGGCCTGCAATGGGTTTCGGGGTTAGTGCCCGGCGGCCGTATTTATCCATGACTGGGGGCGGCCTTCGGGCTATCCTTTTAATCACCTCTCATGATAGAACAATCGTGGCATCCACCAGATACAAGTCGAGGTTTCTCCTCAGGTCCGCGGCCGACGCCCTCTTGGATGAAGGAAGCATCGTTGTCGAGGGAAGGAAGCTCACCTACGCCGGCGGCTACGAGGGCTCGAAGGATTCGGGGCCCTTCGAAGAAACCATCGATCTTGGCGACTCCATCATTATGCCCGGCTTCGTCAATACCCACTCTCACACTGCCATGAGCATCCTAAGGGGCCTCGGCAACGGGCTTTCCCTGGACGACTGGCTCCGGAAGAAGGTATGGCCGCTCGAGGACCGCATCAGGGAGGAGGACATGGTGGCTGGGAACCTCCTGACGATGTCGGAATATGCCAGGTCAGGCATCACTTCATTCATCGACTTCTACAACGTGCGCCCCCTCCTCAAGGCACTTTCGCGGCTGAGCATGAGATGCACGCTTTCCCTTGCCTTCCTCGACAAGGTTCCCAGCATGAAAGAGGAAAGCTGGAGGCGGCTGGAGCAGGTGGCCAGCTATCGGAGAGATGTGACGGACCCCGATGGGATGCGTTCCCTGGCCCTGGCCGTTCACTCAGCCTACGCCTGTTCCGAGGAGATGCTTCGGGGCGTGTCCGACGCGGCTTCGACTCAGGGTCTTTTGGTCACGGGCCATCTCCTGGAGGCTGCAACGGAGCCCGCTTTGGTTCGGGCAAGCAGCGGCGTGGGCCCGGTAGCCCTCCTGGACCATACAGGGATCCTGACTCACAGGTTCCTAGCCGCACACTGCGTGCACCTGGACCGGAGGGGGATGTCACGCCTGTCCAAGAAGGGTTCGTCGGTGTCCCACTGTCCCCGATCCAACGCTCGTCTGGGTGTGGGCGTTGCCCCGGTCAGCGCGATGATCCGCGAAGGCTTGAACGTGGCTTTGGGGACGGACGGGGTCGCCAGCTCTGACACGGCAGACTTCTTCGAAGAGATGAGGACGGCTGCCTACATTCAGAGGTCCGCGAACCGCGATGCCTCTCTGCTCAGTCCAAGGGCGCTCTTAGCCATGGCCACGGAAAACGGCGCCAGGGCCCTCGGGCGAAGAGGAGGGGGCAGGCTGAAGGCCGGCGGGGACGCGGACTTCTTGGCGCTCCGCCTCGACAGAGTCCACTTGAACCCACACTTGGATCTGATTGGCAACTTGGTCTTCTGTTCGCGGCCCGAGGACGTGAAGCTGACCGTCTCGGGTGGGACCGTGATGCAGATGGACGGCGAAGTTCCCGGCCTTGACTCCGCTTGGCTGGTGAAGTCCGTCTCCGAGATCTCCGCCTCCCTGGGCTAGGCTACATCCCCCACTGACCCAGGTACTCCTTCTGGGCCTTGCTGAGGACGTCTATGAAGATGCCTTCGTTCTCCAGCTTCATTCTGGTCACTTCTTCGTCGGCCTCTTTTGGTACCGGGAGCACATTCCTGTGAAGGCGTCCTCTATTCCGCACCAGGTGAATCACAGATAGAAGCTGCATGGAGAAGCTCATGTCCATGATCTCTATCGGATGGCCATCGGCTGCGGCGATGTTCACCAGCCGGCCCTCCGCGAGGAGGTAGATCCTCTTCCCTCCCTTCAGCGTGAACTGGGTGACGTTAGGACGGACTTCGCCCTGGCCAAGGGCGGCCTTCTTCAGCTCCTCAACGTTCACCTCCACGTCGAAATGGCCTGCATTGGCCAAGATTACGCCATCCTTGAGCAGACCAAGGTGCCTTTTGCCTACGATGTCGATGTCGCCGGTGCAGGTGACGATCAGATCGGCCACCTTGGCCGCCTCATCCATCGGCATCACTTCGTAGCCCTCGAAGTGGGCCTCCAGGGCTCTGAATGGGTCGACTTCGGTAATGGTCACTCTTCCTCCCATCCCCCTCAGCCTTTCCGCCACTCCCTTCCCGACCCAGCCGAACCCGGCTACGACGCAGCGCCGCCCGCCAAGGACCATGTTGGTCGACCTCACGAGCCCATCGACGACGCTCTGGCCGCTGCCGAACCTGTTGTCAAAGAGATGCTTGCTGAAGGCGTCGTTCAC
>CAYYVT010000022.1:0-6394 GCA_964475215.1 uncultured Nitrososphaerales archaeon | reverse complement strand
CGCCCTCAGCACTTCAAGCACGTTCTCCAGTGCCCTCGATGCCTGGGCATCAACCCCGTCGGCCATTACGCCGGTGGCAGGATCAACCCCCAGCTGGGCCGACACGAAGAGGAAGCCCGAGGCCTCAATCCCCTGGCTGTAGGGACCTGCGGGCTTGGGGGCTTTCGGAGCGTAAACTCTCTTGATCATTCCAGAGCCAATTTCACGGGCTCCGGGTATAACTCTTTCATGAGAAAGACGATTCCCTGCGGCGGGTAGACCCCTTGTTCCGTGATTATCAGGTCGATGTACTCTGCGGGCGTTACGTCAAAGGAGGGATTCATCACCTTCACCCCGGGGTTCTCCGTCATCCAGCTTTCGCTCACTACTTCACGGGGGCTCCTCTCTTCGATCTCCACAAGGTCGCCCAGTAGCGTCCTCGGGCTGAGCTTGTACGTTTCGGCGGCCACGTAGAAGCGGGTCCTTGTTTCGTGGGCTATGACGGCGATCATGGAGGTGCCGATCTTGTTGATGACCGCGCCGTTGGAGGCTATCGCGTCGGCGCCGACTATGACCCTATCGACTTCGTGCATATAGAGACGGGAAGCCGAGTCCGGGATGAGCGAGACCTCGATGCCGTTCCTGGCGAGCACGGCGGCAGTTATCCTGCCTTGATAGAGTGGCCTGGTCTCCGTAACTATCACGTGGAAGTCCTTTCCCTGGGCCCTGGCGGTGACGAGGATCTGTGTGACGGCTTCGCTGTTGCAGTGCGTCATGATCAGGTCACCGCTGACGATCCTCTTCGCCCCAATGTCGCCTATCATCGTCACCGCATTGGTGCTCCTGTTGATGAAATCGTCGCAGAGAGAGATCACCCGCTTTCTAAGGGTCTCCTTTCCTACGCCCCTCCTCAGCTCTCGGTGGGCGCCCGTAAGCACAAAGTTGACGCTGTTCGGCAAGGACACAGCCGTCGGCCGGGATTCCTTGAGCCGCTCCCCGTATCGTGTAAGCTCTGCCACAAGCTGGGCGGGCGTCTTTGCCCGACTCGAGACTGCGGCTTCTCGCAACGCCTCCGCTGCCGCCCTGGCGATGCGTCCAGCTCCTCTCACCTCCATCGAGCGAATGGCGTTGAATGTGTCTTCGACCTTGCTCTCGGTCAACGAGGCGAAGTGCGCTGGGCCTGTAGAAAAGCCTTGCCTCGCAGTCGCACCTCAATGGAGGCAATTTGGATTCCGGGGACAAACCCCGCGGTAGACATCGCTTCCTCCCTTGGCAGCGCAGGTGAGGCTACTGGGTCTTCACTATCTCGCCCATGGCAAAACTGGGCCTAATCTGCGAGATCTTCACCTTTACCTTATCTCCCTGCTTTGTGTTGGGCACGAAGATAACGTATCCCTGGACCCTCGCAAGGCCATCGCCACGTCGGCTGATCTCCGAGATCTCGACCTCCAGCTCGTCGCCCACCTTGACGGGCTTGGGCTTGAAGTATGACCTCGGGAGCCTCCGATCCTGCGGCTGTTCTGTCGGGCTTGCCGGTGCTTCGTCCAACTGAATTCGTACCTTGCGACTATGCCCCTTTCGCAATTATTTAAACTTGAGGCGTAGCCCTATCCTTTCCGTAAGGTCAATGGCGGGAAATATGCTCATAGGAAGATGGTCGATTTTGGACGACGAGGGCGCCTAGCCCACTGCATGGTTAATAGGCACGTGAGCCTTCGTTTCTATGCGATGCCGAGTCACAGAGAACTGTGGGTTCTCGCAATTGTAATTGGCATCACGCTTCTCCTCATCCTATCATACCAAGTAGTTTCGAATCGTGCGCCGACGACACCAGACAGGAATCCAAAGGTCCCCATCTCGCAGACCTTTTCCGTGAGCTTCCTCGAGCATGGGCTGCTTGCGGACTCCGTCTGGACGGTCACCTTCAATGGCACTACCTACGTAAGCGCATCGGCTGGCCTAACTGTCTACGGTGTCCATGAAGGCACCTACACCTTTGTCGTTGGAGGCGTCGAAGGATACGTTCCTTCTCCTTCTTCAGGCTACGTGACGGTCAATGGCTCCGATGCGAACCAGGTAATTGCCTTCAACCCGGTGGGCGCGGCTTCGGGATGAAAAGTCGTGTAACGAGCAAGCTTAATAGTCCAGCCTCTGAAAGGCCACTTCGGCGATAGACGAGTTTGGATGAAAAAGTCACCGTAGAGCGAACCATCTACGAAGAGTCAATACAGATCCCGGGGGTTGACCGGCCGGGGGTTTTTGCCTGGCAGGTCCCGATTTCGCTTGCGGTGCCCGAAGAGCTAAAGCCTGGAGAAACGCTGGCTGTAGACATCAGGTCTGAAGCGAAGGTGGTCGCCCAGCTATATAGATCGGAGCCATCAGGCGCGTCAGGCGTCCTCGTCCTGAGCCCCGCGCCAGCGTCTCTCCTCAGCTTCGAGTACACACCAGATGCCTCCGGCTCGTTCTACCTGAGACTCTGGCAATCCCAACGCTACCCGACGGTGGGTGCGAAGATGCGTATCGTGTTGAGATCTTCTAGACCGGGTGGGGAAGTGGGCACGGCCTCAGCTCGTCACGATGAATGAAAGAGCACTCACGCGCAGTCCTAGGCACATCCGTCTTACTAGTGTGATGCTGTGTCCATGGGCACGACGATGCGAAGGGAAGGAGGATGCAGCGGCGGGTTTCAACCTGCTATATCTTTAATCCTTTTAAGTCCCGAACCACCTCATTTGATGTCCAATTGGGCCACCCAACTCACGTTAAGATGACCAGGAGGGCCTTCATAGCCTCTCTAGGTGGAATCGGCGTGGGGGTGGCGATGTTGACATCAGGCACGCGCCTGATGGGGGACCTCTTCTCCAAGCCGACTGTCCCTGAATTGAAGACCGCTGGCGTCCTCGTCTTCAATGGATTGGTTCAGCATACCCTGAACCTGACTCTTGATGACCTCAAGGCCATGCCTATGACCGTTGTCCAGGCTTCCGTGAGATGTGTCGCCGCAGATAGCTTTGTCACCGCCGGGAGCTGGGGCGGCGTCAGGCTCTCCTACCTTCTCGACTTGGCGGGCGTTTCGGAGTCTGCGGTTAAGCTCGTGTTGCGCTCCTCCGACGGCTTCTCGACCGACCTCCCATCTGCCATTTGGAGGGCAGACGACATGGTCATAGCGTTTGAGAAGGACGGAGAGCTCCTTCCTAGAGGACCTCGCCTCATAGCCCCGGGGCTCTGGGGCTACAAATGCCTGGATCTGCTTTCCTGCGTCGCCCTCGTCGACTATGACTACAGAGGCGTGTACGAATCGCTGGGATACTCGGATACGGGCCTTTTCGGTTCGCTTCTCTACCTCGACACCAGCGTTCCGTCAGTTCCGTATGCGGTAAACGGCTCGACCTTCGAGACGGACGTTGACGGCTCATCCCTGCTCGTGTTAGAAGACGCCGACTACACCATTTCGGTTCCCCCGGACCTGGATTTATCCGAGGGCAGAACGGTCCACTTCGCTCATTGGGAGGATGGCTCTACCTCTCCTGCGCGGAGCGTCAGCCTTTCGGGCACGACCGTGCTTTCGGCGAGCTACGAGTAGTAGATCAGTAGTGGCCCTATCGCAAATTCTGGAGCGGACCCTGCCACCGAGGATTGCCGCAGCAGGATGACGTCCTTCTTTGCCGTGGTGATCTGAAATGCCCGGCAGGAGAAACCATCAATAGGCGTATGTGGAGAGAGATTCTGGCGAGGGCCAGTAAAGGCGATTGCACAGGTCCGCTAATAAAGAGTGAGCATCGGAGCCGACTCGAGCCGGCAAGAGGAGAACCGACAACTAAGCTAGTGGCCGGCCCTGTCTTTGCAAGATTCATAATGTTTAAAAGTATTATTATAACCCTCAGCATCGTAGGGTCATAATGTATAAGTAACACTTAGAAATCCATACCGCTTACCTAACGATTTATATTCGCGCTTGCCGTTACGCCGTGTGACGTATTATGTCAGAAACTAAAGGAGACGACGAAAAGAAGAACAAAGTATCTCGAAGAAACTTTCTGATTGGTGCCGCAGCTGGAGCCGTAATCGGTGCCGTCGTCGTTGGTGGCGTTGCCGAGCTTACCGTTTTGAGTAAGCCGTCATCAAGCACGAAGACGGTAACGGTGACGAGCACAGTAACAACGACAGGGACGGCCACGACTGCAGCCACGGTACCTGTAACCTCCAAGGTTGTAACCCTTAGCATCAACAACAACTCGTACACACTAGAGGTCCAGAGCAACTGGACGCTCCTCGAAGTTATCAGGGAATCCCTGCACATGTTCGGCACGAAGGACGGCTGCTCTAGGGGAGAATGTGGTGCTTGCGCGGTGATAGTCGATGGCAACGCGATCAATTCATGCCAGATGCTCGCTGTCGAATCCGAAGGTCACTCGATAACAACCATAGAGGGGCTGGGCGACTACGGGTCGACCCTCACACCTCTGCAGACGGCATGGATTGCGAACGAAGCCACTCAGTGCGGCTACTGCGCCCCAGGCATGATAATGAGCGCCACGGCCCTCCTTAAGGCTGTTCCATCGCCAACTCAGGCCCAGATCCTAGACGCCATGGCAGGACACATCTGCTTCTGCGCGAACTACAAGAAAATCGTCACGGCGATAAGCTCAGTCGGAGGTGCGTCGTAAATTGTCATCATACCAACCAACTCCGCTTCCGACGCTGAACGTAGTCGGCGTCAAGACGGCAACCGACAAGCTCGGCCTTCAGAAGGTCACTGGCAAACATGAATTCTCCACTGACCACGTGTTCGAGGGCCTTCTCTACGCACGGGCGATGGGAAGCCCGTACCCTCATGCGACTATTACGAATATCGACGCCAGCGCGGTGCTGGCACTCCCCGGAGTCAAGGCTGTGACGACGTACGTTGACTGCCCGGCGCTGAGCCAGAACCTCTTCTACGCCGGTCAGGAAGTGGCCTTGGTGGCCGCGACGGACCCCGAGATAGCTGACCAAGCGGTGGAGCTGTTCAAGGTAACCTACAATCAACTCCCATTTGTCACCGACGGCCTCGCGGCGGTGGCGTCCGGAGCCCCATTGGTGGGGGTCAACCCGGGAAGCAACGTAATAGGACAGCCGACTACCATCACGTGGGGGAGTGCCTCTTCGGCGATGTCATCGTCCGCGGTGACAGTCCAGGACACCATCGGATGGTCGGCCAACTTCCAGCACTCTACGTTGGAACCTCGATCTTGCATCTGTGTATGGGACCAAGGAAACCAAGGGAACCTAACCGTGTACACCAACTCGCAGGACGTCTTCGGCATGAGGTCGAACATCGCCGGCGCATTGAACCTTCCCCTTTCCAGCGTCACCGTCATAAGCCATGGAACGGGAGGCGCCATGGGCGACCTCCAGACGCAAGGGGAGTGGTGCATAATGGCCGCGGTCCTGGCGAAGAAGGCGGGCGCTCCTGTACAGTACCATCTCTCGAGAAGGGAGAACTACCTCAACGCCACTCATCAGTATGGTGACTACGCCACGATCCAGCTGGGAGCCAATAGCAATGGCACATTGAACTCAATCATAGCCACGTTCTACAGCGACGTAGGTGCGATCATCATGCCCCTAGTGGGGGACGCCATTTCGCCCTTGGAACTGTCGTTCAACGTACCCAACGCAAGCTTCACAGGATACTCCGTCGTAACCAACAAGCCGCGCTGCTTTGCTTGGAGGTGCGTCGGGGAGCCAGGTGGCCTGTTCTGCATGGATCCGGTCGTAGAAGAGCTCGCCGCCAAGCTGAAAATGGACCCCGTGCAGTTTAGGCTTCTGAACCTTAAGAGCAACACGGACACCGACAACGGGACCAATCTGAAGTTCACGAGCCTGGCAGTGAAGGACTGCCTCACCCAGGCCGCCAACACGTTCGGATGGACGACCAAGTATCACGCCCCTCATACCTTACAGAACAGCGATGGAACCTGGGACGGAGTAGGCTGCAGTGCCTTCGTCTGCAACAAGGGAGCGTATTCTGGTGACAACAGCACCATGATAGTCACGAGCACGACCGATGGTAACTTCCTCGCATTCATAGGCCACTCAGGCATCAATCCAACACCTTCAGCCCAGACTTCCATCATAGCCGAAGCACTGGGGGTGAACGAAGCCAACGTGCAGATAGGCGACTACGGGAACACGTCAACTACCCAGAACTGCGGGAACCAGGGCGGTAGCACGAGGGTGATAACGGCGGGCACGGCCGCGTTGAGAGCGGGTCAGAGCATGCTGTCACAGCTCTTCACCTACGCCGCCCCCATGCTGAACACTACGCCCGACAAGCTATCCGCCAGCGGAGGGAAGATCTTCGTAACGGCCAACCCATCTCAGTCGGTTACACATGCGGCAGTCCTCGCGACGACGCCGCCGCTTGTATCCT
>CAYYVT010000021.1:0-6596 GCA_964475215.1 uncultured Nitrososphaerales archaeon | reverse complement strand
AGGGGAGCGAGCCCTCCGGCGAAGACAACTAGGGACTTAGGTCCTTCGGGGGGCTGGCAGGCTTTCCTATCAGTAATTCTTGACCCAGTTCACTAGGGAATGCTCTAGGTTCACTTGGACCCTCAGGCAGTGGCCGTCAGGGAAGGCTATGAGCAGGACCACCTCCCTCCAGCCAGGCCTGAGCCTCATGGAGTCCACGGAGATCGACATGTCTGAGGTCTTTAGCTCTGAGGCCTTTTTCCTGATGATCTCCGCACATTTGGGGTAGGCCAGGGCGATGGAAGTGGCCTCCCGGGCGGCGCCGTCGAACTGAGAGTAGGTCCCCACGGCCCTGAAGTCGACCCTTCTTGGCTATAACCCTTGCAAGATGAGCACGAAGAGAAAGAGCGCCCTCAAAAGATTATTAGTGCACCCCCACCCCTGAAAACCTGGGCTTCAGGATTGTTGCACCCTTCCTTCGAACTCCAAGTGGGCGGGACGACCTTGGCTTCCGGTAGCTCCGACGAGCTCGTCAGCCTTCACACGGACCTGAGCATGGACGTGCCCGTCGGGGGCTTGGAGGCGGAGCTCAGGCTGAGCGGGGGGACCTCTGGCTTTCAGTCCGGCGACGATGCGGTTGCCTCCTTGGGTTACACCGAGTCCCAGTTGACCCAGGTCTTCAAGGGCAAGGTGGACGCCGTCGCCCGGGGGATGTCCGAGGTAAGGCTATCGGCCAACACTTCGGCCTGGAGGCTGGTCAACGAGAGGATCAACAGACTCTACGAAAAGCAGACGGCGGGGCAGATAGTTTCAGACTTGGCACAGGATGCCGGGGTGGCCACGGCCAAGGTGGAGGACGGGATATCCTTCCCATCATATGCGATAGTGGACTCGAAGAATTCATGGGAACACATCTCAGAGCTCGCCAGGAGATGCGGCTTCGACGCCTACATGACGGCCGACGACGAGCTGGCCTTCAGGGCCTACGCTAGCTCGAAGGCGAGGGTCTTCGAGTACGGCGTCGACGTCATCGACATCCGCGGCCGGGACGCGCCCTCCCTCTACAGCGCGGTCAGGGTCCTAGGGGAAAGCCCGTCGAGCACCAAGGGCTCCGACACCTGGCACTGGCTCACCAAGCAGGAGGTCTCGGGGACGGCGGGTAAGGACAAGGAGCTGGTCATGGTGGACCCCAGCGTGAGAGACAAGGATACGGCGGGGAAGGTGGCCCAGGCGGTGCTGGACGCGATAGGGAGGAGCCTTGACGTCAGGATTGTCACGCCGGGGGACCCCGACGTCCAGCTTAACGACACCGTCAGGGTGAAGGGGATGGACGATACAAACCTCAACTGCGATTACCAGGTCAGAGGCGTGGAGCATTCCTTCAGCAAAGGGCAAGGTTTTAAGACGATGCTGCGATGCAGGAGCGTGTAGCAGCCTTGTCCGACGTCTTTGAAACGGTTAGGAAGATAGCCGAGGCGGAGGTCAAGAAGCTCAACGTCGTCGAGCTGGGAGTGATTACTTCTGTCTTCCCGCATTCCAGCGGCGGTGACAAGGACAACTACGAGTGCAACATCAAGCTCAAGAACAAAGACGTGGAGCTGAGGAGGGTCCCCGTGGCGACGCAGCAGCTTGGGTTCGTAAGCATCCCCAACGTCGGCGACCTCGCCATCGTCACCTTCGTGGAAGGAGACGTCAACTCCCCCATATTGCTCGGGAGGCTCTATACGGACGACGATCGTCCCCCCACCAGCAAGACGGGGGAGGTAGTGTACACTCCCGGTTACAGCCACGAGCAGGGGACCCGCAGGATACATTTCGAGTTCTCCGGAGGGATGGTCTTCACCATAACCGACGACGATCTTACTGCGAAGGCGGGAAAGACCACCATCGTGATGAATAGGGACGGTGACCTATCCATTGAGTCCGAGGGGGACGTTTCGGTCAAGGCAAAGGGCACCACTACCGTTTCAAGCCAGGGTGACCTATCCCTCTCCGCCCCCAACATAAAGCTGGATGGACAGCAGGGGATAACCATCAAGGCGGGGGCGACCGCTGACATAGAGTCGAGCGGACCGATGAAGATAAAAGGCGCTGTCGTAAACATCAACTAGGATTGTCTCTCGTGAGACTTCCTTGGTGTGACTCATGAGCGAAACAGAAGAGGCTTTAGGGTCGGACCTCAGGCTTTTCGACCTTCCCATCGGCGCCGACCTCTCGCTTACTCGAAAGGAGCGAGCCGCCGGCGAAGCGGTGAAGGAGTACGGTGATCTCGACGTAGTGAGCGGTTCCCTGAACTTGGGCCAGGCAATATTGAGCCGCCTTAGGACGAATCGAGGGGAGATCGCGGACCTAGGCTTCCCGGACTACGGCTCCAGGCTCTTCGAGTACATCGGGGAGCCCAACGACGCCAGCACGAGGGAGAAGCTGCGCCTGATGGTGCTGGAGGCGCTGGCCCATGAGCCTCGCATCAAGGAAGTGGTGAACGTGGTCGTGAAGCCCGCTGAGAACGACCTGAACGGTGTAATCATTGAGATGGCCGTGGTCCCCTTGGGTGGCTTCACCGCACTCTCCGTGGTCTATCCGTTCTTCCTGGAGGTTGCCTGATGAGCTTCCAAGTGCGTAGCCACGACGAGATCGTTAAGGCCATCATCGAGCAGGTGGTTCACTCAGTCGCCGAGGAACGCCACGAATATGCCTCCGGATTGAACCGCTACAGGCTGGATCGCGCCCCGCTGAGGGACATCTTGAAGGTGGAAGGAGTGGTGAAGTCCGCGCGTCACGTCTTCAGGAAGGACTTCGACTACAAGTCCAGCGGGGGGATGCTGGAATGGATAGATGGAGGGGAGAGGCCGGACGAAGGCACGGCCTTCTTCGTAAACTATTCATTTGGAACCGCCGTGCCGGACCGTTCCCTCTCCGACGCGAACCCGGGGAGCGTCACGAGGAACCTAGTGGAGTCCTTCAGCATCGAAATAGACCGTCTCTACTCGATGATGGAGGAGGTCTACCGCTCCGGCTTCATTGACACCGCCACCGGGTACTCCTTGGACTACGTTGTGGCCATCTTGGGCATTGAAAGGAAGCCACCTCAGCCTGCCACCGGGAAGGTGACGTTCGGGAGGGAGACGGACCCGGAGGAGTTCCCGGCGGAGCCGGAGGTCATACTCTTTGATGGTCGCGTGAACTATCCATTGAAGGTGGAGTCGGTCAAGGAGATCAAGAGCGTCGAAGGGAAGGCCAGGGGCGAAAAGCACGCCTTCCGGGCGGGGACGGACTACTCCCTAGTGGGGGACTCCCTCCAGTGGCTGCCCGGAGGCGAAAGGCCCGACGCGGGCTCGGACTTCCGCGTCAACTACACGGCGTATCAGAGGGTCTTCATACCGGCACGCACCATAGCATCGACGTTTTCAAGAGAGATGGCCGGCGCCAAGTCGTACTCGACCGTCGCCGATGCCTACCTGTCCAAGACGGCCGAAGGCAAATGGGAGGACGATGTCCCCGTCAGGGCGACCGTGCCGGGGACGGCCAGCAACGTGCCCCCGGGCGCCATCACGGTAATGCCGAAGCCCCCTGTAGGGGTGGAATACGTCATCAACAGGGGCGAAGTCGCAGGGGGTCTGGAGGCCGAAGGGGATGCCGACCTAAGGGACAGAGCCAAGCACGCCCTCGAGAAGGTCGGGAAGGCCACCTTGGTCTCGCTAGAGGCGGCGATAAAAGGCGTCGAAGGCGTGAGATCCTTGCGCATAGAGGATATGCCCGATGGCGTCAGAGGCCTCATCAGGGCGGTGGTGCAGGGAGGGGACGAGGCCAAGCTGAGGAGCGTCATCGAGGAGACACGCGCCGCGGGGGTGAAGGTCGACCTAGTCAGGCCGGCCACGGTCTACCTTGACGTCGACCTAGAAGTGAGCTTGGCGAAGGGTGCCTCCGACTTCTCGGTGCGAAAGAATGTGCAGGAGGTCGTAAGGAGCTACATCTCTTCGCTTGACATAGGACAGGAGCTCCTGTACAAGAAGATGATAGCGGTTCTCATGAACGTGGACGGCGTCAGGGACGTTACGAGGCTGAAGATCACGGCCAGCAGGGCAGGGGAAGAGCCTCACGAGAGCGTCGGCGAGAACATCCAGCTGGGGGCCAGCGAGCTCGCTGAGCCGAGGTCGGTGACCGTAACCCCGGAGGGGACGGTGTAGGCTTGGAGGGCACGCAGAGGATAATCGAAAGGCTCCCCTCCTTCTACGGGGCGTGGAATCCCGACTCCCTGCTTTACAGGCTCGTCGACGCCTTCGGGATGAGGCTGGACGAAGCGGAGAAGGATCTCCTAGCCGGAATGAAGTCACACTGGGTCGACACTGCCAGCTCGGTTGACCTTGAGCAACTGGCCGCCATCTATGGATTGGCCAAGAGAAGGGGGGAGGAGGACGCTGACTTCAGGAGGCGGGTGAAGGCGGCGCTCCTCGAATACAAGGGAGGGGGAACGGTGGCGGCCATACTTTCGCTGACCGGCGCCTACCTGGGCGCGAGAGAGGGGGAGGTCGAGCTAATTGACAACCCTCCCTTGCCCGTGACTGTCGAGAAGCACCTCAGAAGTGGCGACACCTGGGCGATGGGCAGCAATGGCGTGGATGACTGCCTCCCGGAGATCAGCCTCTTCGTGGAGCCCGTTAACATGTACTTCGATGTGGCGAAGTTCGACGATTCCCCCCTGCCGTTGGACGTCACCAACCCGGTGATAACGAACTTGGACACGAAGGAGTCCGTTGGCTTCAAAGGGGTGATTCGCGGAGGGCAGGAGCTAGTCATCTCGGGCGGACGGGCCAAGCTGGACGGCTCCTCGGTGACGTCCTCGTTGACCTCGAGAGCCGTGCCTATGGCCACCAGAAAGGAGTGCCGTTGGAGGTACAGCGAATCTTTGGAGGAGACCATCGGAACCTACGACGTGGGGACCTTCGACAAGTCCATGTTCGAAATCAACGTGGCGGCAGTCAGGTTGAAACTTTCATGGGTGGCGCGCCAGCTTTCGACCTTTGAGGTGAAGGTGCGCAACGAAGCGTTAATTAGGAGTGGGCTCTCCCTTGATGATGTGAAACGCTTTTTGGGCCGCGTAAAGGCGCTCGGCGTGGAGGCCGTGGTGTCCGCCTCGGACTGAAGAGGGATACAAGATTGGCGAAGTTCAAGCCCATAAAGAAGAATCCGGGCGACGTAATCAGGTCCGAAGATTGGAACAAGATGCAGGACGACTTAAAGGCAGACTTGGAACGCATTGAGGACAACGTCTCCAGGCTGGCGGAGACCACCACGTTGACTGGTCTCGAGAGCTCAACCGGGAAGTCCTTCAGCCTGGTTGACGTGGTTCCGGGGGAGAAGGGGAGCTACGAGTCACCCGTCATGGGCCTTATCACCAAGCAGTGGTGCCTGCCCGGAGGAGATACGGGGGAGATCTGCCGCTTTGGGATAATGTCCAACTTGGATGTTTTCCAGTACTGGGCCGGAGCCGAGGGGGGAGACAAGAAGGCACTGGAAATCTCTCTTGAGTATATGGACGGGACCACTTCTAGCTTCAGCGGCCTCTTCATTCATGAAAGGGGGAGGCTGAGGCCCACAGGGGAGGCCAACCCGTATCTCGAATACCTTCTGGCCCCTAACGAGCGTGTCTGGTATAAGTACCAGGTCGCCAACCCCAGCCCGGACAAGGAGGTCCGATATGTTAGCTTCAAGAACGGCCTGGCGGGCTGCACACCGAGGATAGGGAACGTCATACACATCATAACCAAGGTCAGGATCCTGAAGTCCTAGGGGCGGAGGCTTCATGTACGACGTCGCCGACGCCGCCCTGCTGGCCATCCTCAGGAAGGGGCTCCCCAAGGTCCCCAAGGAGAATTTCACGGTAGGGAGGGTGGAGCCCAAGGGGAAGAGGGCCCTTCCCTCTGTAGTGATATGCGACGCAGACTTCTCATTGCAGGACCTCAGCTTGGGCGCGGAGGGGAGCGAGGAGCGCGAGGAGCATAGGGAGCTACTCTCGGGCGACGGGGCGTCCACTTCGTTCACCCTGTCGACGAGGCCCATCAAGCCCCTTACAAGGGTCGAGAGCCCCGTCGGCCACTACCTAAAGGAGGGGAGCGACTTCAAAGTGGACTACGGCACGGGAATGCTCTCCTTTTCAACCCCCCCTAAGAAGGGGAAGGAGAACATTTCGGTCACGTTTGTAGCGCTGAAGTCCGTCTCCGTCGACAGAGGGGTGAAGGTGGCGGCGAAGTATCTCTTGGACGTATGGGCGGGCGACAAGACCACCGCCGACGAGATGGCCGAGGAGGCGATCAGGAGCCTGCTGGTAGGCCGAGACGAACTTGCGAAGAAGGGCCTGGATCTCAAGCTACTGGGGGGGAAGGTCCTCGAGGAATCCGGCCCTTCCGTGGGCTGGGGGAAGAGGCTCGAGTGCACCATCGAAGGGGAGATACACGCGAAGATCCCAGTAGGCGCCATCGAAAAGATCGAGCTGGAGAAGAAGCCCTTCTCGTAGTGAAGGGGCGCTGCGGCCTGGCCTGCGGCTGGCGTCAGTGGGAGAGGTCAAGCTCGGCTTGGGTGATAATACCCCGGGCGTCTCCAGCTATGCTGAGGCGAAG
>CAYYVT010000020.1:0-12667 GCA_964475215.1 uncultured Nitrososphaerales archaeon | reverse complement strand
GTTGCCAAGAACGTGGGGATGGTCGCCGCCCTCGAGAAGGAGCTGAAGATCAGGATGGTCGTCCCTAGCGACCCTCAGCTGGCGGGGGCGCTCGGAGCCGCCCTGCTGGCAGAGAAGGCGCTGGCCGAAGGCCGTCATGTGGTCGCCGTCCCAACGCCAGGGTAATGCCGTCGTTTCAGAGCAGGCAGGATTCCTGAAGATGAATTGTCGCGGGTGCGGCGAAATGATGAGGGTCAGCGGCAACACCTCCTGCAGCGGCGAGATCGAGTACTACTGCAGAAGGTGCGATCTCGTCATCATCTACGACACGAAGAAGGCGGCCATCAACGAGAAGAAGAGCGAAGAGCACACGACGTCTCTAAGGAGGCTGCGCGAAGAAATGGCCGCCAGAAAGCCCCAGCCGATCACCGTCTGAAGGTCCGCTCATTTCTGGCGGGGGAGAGCCCGGTCCTTCACCCGTAGCCGGTGAGCAGGCTTGTCACGCCGCTGAAGATCGCTATCAGCCCAAGGGCCAATATGAGGATCGTAATCCTTCTGCTTGCGGCCACGCCCAGCAGGGCTTTGATCAGCACGAGGCTGACCAAGGCGGCCGCGACTATCGCGACGGCCATCACGGGAACGGTCACCGTGCTTACGACCGAGCTCAGGCCCGAGCCGGAGAAGAGGACTGAGACCAAGGAAGCGCCCACCGAAGCAGGAATAAGGGCAAGGAAGGAGAGGCGGAAGGAATCCTCTGGGTTGACCCCCAAAAGGAGCATCGCCGAGACGGTAACCCCCGACCTGCTCACCCCCGGGAAGGCGGATAGGCCCTGGACGAGCCCGATGAGGATGTCGTCCTTCAGGGTGAGGTCCTGAATTCGGCGAGATGGAAGGCGCCTGCTTCTCGCGAACCTGATTATGGCGGCGTCAGCCAGCAGGATGGCGCCCAGGACGATCATGGGCAAGCCGAAGGCGGGAGACTTGACCGTGTCGGAGACGAGCAGGAAGATGCCTGCTCCAAGTACGCCGGTGATGGCGGTGGCGACCACGAGGAAGATCAACAGGGACCTTCCCACTCTGTCGCCGCGTCCGACCAAGGACTTCAGCACGAGGACTACTTCGCGGCGGAAGTAGTAGAGGGCCGCGAAGAAGGTGCCGACCTCAAGGAAGAGGCCCAGTGAATAGGCCTCTTGGAAGCCCAGCCCGAACAGATAGGTGGAGGCGATGATGATCTGAGTCTTGCTGCTAACCGGGAGCCATTCACTGACCCCCTGGATGATGCCCAGGAGGAGCCCAAGAAGCCAGTTCGCCAGCCCACGTCACCCGACTAAGCTACATGAGGACGAAGTGAGGCAGTATTAAACCCGCTGGCTCCGTTCACCCGTGGGAGGGGACCATCTTCGAGATCTCTTCAGAGAGGGCGCGGGTGGCGTCCTCCCGTTCCTGCTTGAGTTGCAGCCTCTCTACCTTTGCTCCTTCCAGCCGGTTGAGCGTGTCTGTGGCCTGAGACAGCTGCCGTTTGCCCTCCTCGTAAAGAAGCTGTTCGCCCTGCATCATGGAGATCTCGGACTCGACATCCCTTCGCTCCTTCTCGAGCTTTGCGGCCGTGGCCTCCTCTTCGGCGGTTGAAGGGGGCTTCTCCCCTAGGAACCTGCGGAAGAGGCGACCTGGCCTAGGCTGTGCCTTGATCCTTGCTATCAGGGCACGTTGCGATTCCAGCTGAGCCGACAAGCTCTCACTCCTCCTGTTGAGGTCCGATAGCTTGGACCCGAAGTAGGACGCGTCCTTGCTCCCTAGAGCTGATAGTACCTTTCGCTGAAGCTCTTTGGCATCGGCGATTTCAGAGTCGAGTTGGGGCGACTCGGCTGACTTCCGAAGGGAGAAGAGGATGTCCTCCTTCCTCCTGGAGTAGGACTCAGTGAGGGCGGATTCCCCAGCGGCCGCCGCCTCGAACTCCCCCAAGAGAAGGTCGAGGCTCTTCATCCATCCCTCCAGACCATAGCCCGAGTCAGGGACGAACGCCTGCCGGCCCAGCCTCTCCAAGGACTGGACAGTCCTCTCCCTGAGCGCGGGGAAATCCAGAGGGGGCCCGCTCTCAACAAGCCTCACCTTGTGCTCATGGAAGTCCTGCTTGCTGTGTCTGACCTTCTTTGATGAAGAGCCTCTGCGCGCGAACCCACCGCTTTTCCCACCTTGGGCCCCAGACATCGGTGGCCGTCACGCTTCGCCAAGATATAAGAATTCGAGGATGGAAGTCGGGGAACCTGATGCCGGTGACGAATCGAGAGTTACAAGGGTGGAAGGGCCATGAGATGGCGACCCTAGGTCAGGGATGGCAACTTCGAAGGTCCCAGTATGCGTTCGGTGCGATGGCTGCTCTGGTGAAGAGGGCGTGAGTGACTCCAAGAACTGGATGAAGCGGGGGTGGCCCTCCCGTGCAAGGTGGAACCGCGGAATTTGGGGAATCCATAAGACCTTTCAGAGCCAACACATTGGCGCATCTCGCTTTGAGTTTGGACGCTTCGTGGGCTCACCTCTTCAATCCTGGGGTGGAACGCGTCAGGCTTGAGGTATCAGAGCTGGGAGTCATGGCCATGGGGGAAGTCGAAGAGAGGGTCGGCCCCTCGCTCCTTAGGCTTCACTACACCATCCTCTGCGACCCAGATTGGAACGTGAAGGAGATCATGGTGGACCGCCACAGCCCCCAGACTGGTTCCGTCGACCTGATCGGCGACGGCATGGGGAAGTGGTACAACGCCGCATGTCAAGAGATCCCCTCCCTGGAAGGATGCACGGAAGTCGACCTTAGCGCCTCCGCGTTCACGAACACCATCCCCATCAGGAAGCTTGACCTGGCGGTGGACCAGAAGGCCGAGCTGAAGGTCGTGTACCTGGACGCCAGGTCCATGCAGCCCAAGAGCTCCACGCAGAGGTATACCTGCGTAAAACGCCTACCGAACGAAAGCGTCTACTACTACGAGGGGCTGGACACAGGATTCCGAGTGCAGCTGAGGGTGGACTCCGACGGGCTGGTCATGGATTACCCCGGGGTCTTCAGGCGAAACGACTTGATACATTGAGCAGATTCTCAGCAGGGCCAGGGCTGGGCTTGGAGCCGCGTCTCCTGGCAACAATTAAAGGAAGCGTTGCATGTCAAAAGTGAAGACGGATTGCGATACCAGCGGGTAGGATCGGGGGATATCGACCTCATCACCACTTTCATAAGGGAGGCCTGGAAGGAGGCGGGCCCCGGGGCGCTCGGCTGGTCGGGGGCGACTCAGGAGGACATAGCCGAAATATCTTCACCGGCGTTCCTGAGGGAGCTGGCGCAGGACCCCGAGGCCGACTTCTTCGTAGCTAAAGACGGGGGGAAGGTGGTGGGGATGGCGGTGAACCGCGCCCGAAGCGCGAGCGAGGTGGAGTTGAGCGGCATAATCGTGATGCAGAGGCTTGTAGGGAGGGGGATAGGCAGTGGCCTCCTGATGAAGTCGGAGGAGGCTGCCATGGCCCGCGGAGCAGGGCGGCTGAAGGTGAAGACCGAGGTCGAGAACCTCAGGGCCCTCGCCTTCTATGTGGGCAAGGGATTTAGGAAGGGAGGGGAGTCCCTCGAACGAGTCGGGAAAGTCGAGGTCAGGACCGTCGTCCTTCGCAAGAAGCTCTAGGGCACCGATGGCTTTCCCCCGGGGAACCTTGCGGCGCCTTGCCGGGCAGACTCAGTGGTTCATGTCGGAGAGGAACTTCTTTACGCCGGAGGTACAGTACGCCCAGGCCACGGTCAAGACGATTGCGCCGATCGCCACGGTGGAGCCGAGGGCGGTCAGGTATGAGATTCCGAAGGACGCGCTGAACAGCGAAGGCCCAACCAGGAACAGGGCGAAGGGAGCCAACACGATTATCGTCGCAGCCACCCCCACGGCGAAGGAGGCGATAAAGCCGCCCATGGTGACGTATCTCGCCCTTGGGCCCAGCGTGAAATCCGGATAGCGCGCGCCCGTTCCCAGGCCGACAAGGACTTCGGTCACCACAAGGAAGAGCAGGGCCAGTATCAAGATGATGAGCTGGTCCAACGTGAAGGGAAAGAGAAACTGAAACAACACGAGGGCGGCGGCGACAGCCATGCCTGAGATCAGTGTGGGGAAGAATATCTTCCCTCGGGTCAGCTCGGAGGGAGTTATCGGAAGCATGTAGACGTTCGTAATGGACTGTCCTTCCTGCCCCAGGGAGATCACGGAGAGCATGATGGGGAGCATCGTCGAGACCTCCGCTATGAGGAAGATCCCGAGGGACGACTCCGGGGATCCACCCCCGTAGACTGCAGAGAACAAGGGGACCACCACCAAGATGACTGGGATCGCCAAGAACCTCGCCATCTCCTTCCTCCTTGTAAGGGACCGCAGGTCCTTGAGGGCGATGGCGTAGGCGGTGGGGTCGAGCCAGGCGAACGAGCCTCCCTGAGGGACGTAGACGGAGGACGATGAAGCATTGATCGTAATGGGGAACGGTGACCAATACCTCGACCTGAGAAAGGCGGACAGGTAGAACAGGGCGATGCCGAAGGCGACCGTCATTGCGAGGAAGAGCGCAGACCTGACGAGGTCGGAGGAGAGCTCCGCGGCAAGGGCCACGGAGGGCCAGACCATAGGGACGAACCAGACCAAGCTGATGCCATTTACAATCACCGAGAGGGCCAACGACAGGAAGGCTGGCTGGAACGCGATATCGACAAGCACGAAGAGTATTATGAATACGAGAATGCGGCCGATGGTGCCGAGCCTGTTGTGCTTCCGATAGACCGAGACGGAGACGCGACTGGTGACGGACCTTATGGCCTCCACCAGGACGGCCCCCACGAAGAACCCCACCGCGGTGAGGAAGAGCAAGGAAGGTATGACCGAGGCGAACCCAAGCTGGATGGCGAGAGGGAGGACCACCGCCAACGCCAGGGATAGGAGAGGAGTGTAGGCGAACATCAGCGAGAGGGAGGAAGCGACGACGTATTCCCGGGGAGAGACCGGAAGCCAATTGACAGCTTCACTCGAGGCCAGGCCACTAGCGTTGCCCAGCTCGAACAGGATCCCAGCGATTATGACGGCAGACGTGAGGAGAAGAGGGAGGCTCACGACGGCCTGGGTGGTTAGGGTGACGAGGTAGGCCCTGATGGCACCGGTCACGGCGGAGATAAGATACCAGGCTCCGATGAAGATGGGGATGAATAGGGCGACGTCAATGGCCGTGATTGAGCGAGGGCTGGAGAATGGACTCCGCCTCCCTGCCCTGCTCGCCCTGTAGAACGACTTGAATAGGACGATCGCCAGGCTTCGTACCGTAGCCCACTTCAAAGCTTGAGTGCCTCCACTATCTTGGCGGTGTCCTCGCTTCCTGTGAGCTTGAGGAATGTGTCTTCCAGGGTAGATCCCGGGAGGCCCACCTTGGACCGGAGCTCAGAAGGAGTACCCTCGGCGATCACGTTGCCTTCGTTCATGATGGTGATCTTGTCGCAGACGACCTCTGCAATTTCAAGAACGTGTGTGCTGAAGAGGACGGTGACTCCTTCCTTGGAGAGTCGGCTCAATATGTCCTTGATTATCCTTGCCGACCTCGGGTCGAGGCCGTTGAGGGACTCGTCGAGCACTAATATGCGAGGCCTGTGGATGAGAGCCGCTACGAAGGCGACCTTTTGCTTCATCCCCTGGGAGAACCCGCTCATGACCTCGTTCACATGCTCCGACATCTGAAGGGCCCCCAAGAGCTCGGACACCCTCTGCCTCCTCTCGTCTGGAGGGATGCCATATGCGGTCCCGACGAAGTCCAGGTACTCCGAGGCGGTTAGGTACTCATAGAGGTAGGGGCTCTCGGGCACATATCCCACGAGGCGTTTCGCCGCGATGGCATCTCTGAGAACGTCCACGCCGCAAAGCGAGATGGCGCCGAAATCCGGCTTCATTATCCCCATGATCATCCGCATGGTGGTGCTCTTCCCCGAGCCGTTCGGGCCGAGGAGCCCCCTGATCTCTCCCTCTTCGATCCTGAAGGAAACATCATTTACGGCAACCTTGGGGCCGAACCTCTTGGTCACTCGGTCCAGAACGATGCTCTCCTTCGCCATGGCCAGTTGGGCATTAGTCTCAAAGCCCTAGCTTAAAGGGTTGCCCTAGGGCCCAGCCCGTTGCCCGGGAGAAGGTTCCAAGAGATATCGTTCGCCGGGCGAGCACGTCAACAATATCTACCTGAGCCCCCTACGGAGTGAAGACATGGTCGGGGTCGATCCTCTCCTCGTGGCCAAGCTTGTGGCCGTGCCCGTGCTCGTGTTGGCCGCGAGCCTGGTAGCCCGGAGGTGGGGGCCGAGAGGGGGAGGCTTCATCATAGGACTCCCATTGACCTCGGGGCCGGTGCTCGTCTTCCTAGCCTTGGAGCAGGGGGCCTCGTTCGCTTCTCAAGCCGCAATCGGGACCATGCTGGGAGTCGTGCCGCTGGCGCTCTACTGCTTGACGTTCAGTCGAATGGGTTTCGTAAGGGGTTGGCTTGAGAGCCTGGTTGCCAGCACCGTCGTATACTTCCTATCTTCCGCCATCCTCAGCCAAGTCGATGCATTACCCTTGCTCGCCCTGGCCGCGTCCCTGATCTCAATAGCGATATCACTGGCTTTGATACCCAGGGGTGTGGCGTCGATCCCCGACCGTGCTTTGCCATGGTGGGAGATTCCAGCTCGCATCGTGGCGGCAACCACGCTTGTAGTGCTCGTAACGGGGGTTGCCTCCGAGCTGGGGCCAAGATGGAGTGGGCTCCTTGCTCCCTACCCCATTTACGCGACCGTTTTCTCCGTTTTCATGCTCAGGTTCGATGGGCCGAAGGTGAGCGGCCCCTTCCTCAGAGGGGTCGTGGTCTCGGCCATAGCCGCCACAGCCTTCTATTTCGTCTTCTGGGGCACGGTGGGCTCGTTGGGGGTAGTGTGGGCGGCCACCGCGTCTCTGTTCGCCACGCTACTGGTCCAGGCGAGCTCCATCCTGACATGGACGAAAGTATGGCGGACGACGAGCGGACATGGGGCCGACAGGCAAGGAAGAACCACGGTTCCCTAGGGCCATCTCCGATGTCGGAGGCGATGTCCTAATCCTTCGGCCTTCTCTATGTCTTGGCTCCGGAGCCGACCTGAGGGCGCTGAAGAAGGCCCTGAAAGGGTGATGCATAGTAAACTGTGAAGACGATGCCGAACGGGACCACGATGTAAAGGAGAATCATGGAGATGGTGCCGCCGAAGATGAGCAGGTAGCCAACGGAGAAATCGTAGAACGCATGGATGAAGGTGGTGATGTACATGTTGCCAGTGAACTGGTACATATAGGAGAAGGCCAGCGCTCCAAAGGCCATCCTGCCGACAATCCCTCCTATGAGCAGGTAGAGTATCTGCGCTGAGCTCATCGAAGCGTTAAGGGTGCTGAGGTCAGTGGGGACATGAACTAGGGCGAACACGGCTGCAGAGACCAGGACCCCGGCCGTGACTCCGAACCTCCTGCTCGTGCCGATCTGAACGAAGCCTCTGAAGACGAACTCCTCGGAGAGGGCTACGACGATCAGGGAGGCAGAGATGGCCCAAAGCGGCAAGGAAGGAACGGGTCCCACGAAGGTCTGAGCCCAGCCTCCACCGAGGTAGACCAGGACCTCGTTCCCCGCGATGAGGGTGATCATAAGAGGAAGGGCGAGGACGAAGTTGTTCCAGGAGAGCCCGAGGTCGCTCCACTCGATCCCCTCCGAACGCATCGCGAAGGCCCCAAGGCAGACGATGACGACGTAGCCCATCATCTGTTGGATTATTCCTACGTAGGGGCCAAGGCTCTGCCAAACCCATGTAAGGACTATGGCGTCCCTGTTGAGCAGCAGAAGCAGGATAGTAAGCGACACCACGAAAATTGCGCCGACGGTGGCGCTGGGTTTCCTGTACATGGCCCGCTTCAGTAATCACGGGAACTAGGCTATATAAGAATGGGAGCGCAACCGGCCTGCAGCCATAAGGTGAAATGACAGCTGTCGATGCCTTCCTGAGACCCTTGGAATACCCTCGTGCGCAAGGCTAGCTGCGCTGGCCCCCTTGCATCCCGCTTTTGTGAGCTAACCCAAATAAGGTGGAGGCCACGACTCCGAGAGCTCAGATGAAGCCAAGAAAGACGGCCACAGATGCCCTGAATGTGAAGGTCGCGCGAAGGGTCCTGCAGGAGACGCTGGAGCTCAAGCCAGGAGAGTCGGTCACCATCGAGACATGGAGCAACTCCATCCCATTGGCGCTGGCGTTTTCGCTGGAGGCCAAGAGGTTGGGGGCCATTCCGCTGACCATATTCGAGGATGAGGACTCCTATGTGGAAGGCATCAAGCTGATGCCCAAGGAGACCTTGGGCGCGATGGGGAAGCATGAGTATGGCCTGCTCGAAGCAACGGACGCCTACGTATTCATTCCAGGTCCGCCTCTTGCGCCCTACAGCAGGAAGATCACCAGGCAGGAGTTTGTCGATTCGACGCGTTACAACGACTCCTGGTACGAGGCGGCGGCAAAGGCGAAGCTGAGAGGCGCCAGGCTCACCTCAGGCTACATCGGGGAGGACATGGCCAAAGTGTTGGGCAAGGACATTGGCGAAGTGATTGACCATCAGTTGAATGCTGCGCTGGTGGACTTCGACGCCGTGGGCAGGTCCGCGAAGGTGATCGCCGGGAAGTTTCGGGATGGGACGAGCGTCTCCATCAGCGGTCGCGGAACTGACCTGACATTTGAGCTGAAGGGAGACCTGGACATACAGGATGGGAGGACGGACGCGTCTGACATTGCTTCAGGAGAGAACGTCAGCTACGTTCCTCCTGGCTTCGTCTTCAAGGAGATGGACGGAGGAACCGCCAAGGGTAAGGTGCTCCTTGCACCTACGCTGACAAGGTTCGGCCTTCTAAGGGACGCGGACCTCGTGGTCAGAGATGGGCAGATCGTGGAGTGGAGCTCGAAGGGCTCGCCCCTGGTGCTCAGAGCATTGGCGGAGGCTATCCCCGAGAGATCTCGCGTGCTCCGCGCCGTCACTGTCGGGTTGAATCCAATTATGAGATACGGCTTCGGCCAGGACAGGTTCCCAGCGGGCGCAGTCGGGCTTGTCGGCGCGTTCACGGGAATACTGCGTGAAGTCACACTGAAGGCCGGGTCCGAGGCAGTGGTCAGGGCGGGAACCCTCTAGGGAAGCGCAGCGTTTCGTGCTTTACTTCGAATTCGCCGTCGTCCTATTTGCTGGGAGGACGTTGAACCACTTGACGCCCGCTGTGTAGATGAGCAGCCCCAGGGCGACAGCCCCAATGACCGTCATCCATTCCGGCCAGGTCGGAATGTAGCTCGCCAAGTGCATTCCGTAGACCGGGATGTCCTCTCCCTTGACGTATGCGATGGGAGGGAGGCTGTTGGCGAGCTGCCCCATTACGGTTACGTCCCAGCGGTCAGCCACGAGTCCCATGACCACCAGGGCGGCTCCCACGAGCACGGCCTTCCCCGAGCGACGAAGGGGTGGGATCAGGAAGATGGCAGCCGGGACCATCGCCCCCAGTCCCAGCTCAAACACCAGAGGGAGATACTGGTACGGAGTGCCGGCCAGGGCCGCGAGAAGGGGCTCCGCCGAAGGGGACGAGTTCAAGACGATGTAGTTCCAGACGTAGATGCCAATGTAGACAAGAAGGGCGATGCCCACGATCTTGGACAGGCTGGAGACAATGTCTCGTGACGCCACCTCCCGCTTGGTGAACCTGGAGGTGATCGACGCCGCCAAGATCGTCATCGAGAGCCCGGCGGGGACTGCGGAGGCCAAGAAGAGCAGGGGCATCCACGCCGTGTTCCAAAGGGGGCGGGCGATCACCACCCCGTAAAGGGCCCCCAGCGACGACTGGTGGAGCGTCGAGAAGACGACCCCCGCCGTTGCCAGGGCCGGCATGGCCCACTCGAGGGCCTTTGAAACCGAAATCATCGCCCGAGAGCGCATGAGCCTGCCGCCCTTCGCCAGGGAGGGAGCGAACTCGCCAAAGAGGACGGCCGTGTAGAGGGAGACACACCAGAAGACCTCGAGCAGGACAGAGCTGTTGTTCCAGTAGATGAGGGGATACCAGAAGCGGTCAGGGCGTCCCACGTCCAGGACTAGGGTGAGCATAGTGATGGTGTAGCCAATCAGCCCGATGAAGATCGCCAGCCTCCCGACGGCCCTAAATCGCTCCAGATGAAACACGTAGATCAGAGCCGATACCGCGAAGGCCCCCGCGCTCAGAGAGATAAAGGAGAAGTCCGCGGCAATCCACAGGCCCCAGACGACGGAGTTGCTCAAGCCCGTGACTATTAGGCCTTGAGTGAACACGACGTAGGCTGAAATTAGCCCCCAGATGACGAGGGCGGAGAGGGCTCCCATCCACAGGAAGAGCTTGGACGAATATTCGGCCTCCCTGATGGCGGTCACTGCTGTTCCCCTCCCGGCGTTATGTAGTAGACCCGCGGCTTGGTGCCCAGGTCCTTCTTCAGCTGCATCGCCGTGTCGATGAAGGAGGAGACGGGGACGTTACCGAACTTCGGGCTGGAGACGTTCCCGGATGTTATGTCGCCGAAGCGCCGGGCTCCCACCGGGCATATGTCCACGCAGGCGGGCGTGGCCTCGGGGTCCACTCCCGGCACTAGCCCCTGGGCCAGGCCGGCGTCAAGCCTCTGGACACAGAATGTGCACTTCTCTACCACACCCCTAGGCCGTCTCGGAACTTCGGGGGTGCCATAGGTGGGCACTGCCCAATTCGCGCCCGTCGGAGCCGTCCAGTTGAAGTACCTGGCGCCGTAGGGGCAGGCCGCCATGCAGTACCTGCAGCCGATGCACTTGTCGTAGTCTATGAGCACAAGTCCGTCGGACGCCCGTTTGTAGGTGGCACCCACGGGGCAGACCTTGATGCAGGGCGGATCCTCGCACTGCATGCAGGGACGGGGAAGGAATACGTCTTCCTTGTCGCTGCCGACTGTAATCGTCTCCTCGTAGACGACATTCCAGGAGATAGTGTTTGAGGGGAAGTCGTTCGTCGCCTTGCAGGCCCAGGTGCACTGGTTGCAGCCGATGCACTTGGTCTGATCGATGAGCATGGCCCACTGGTGGGTGCCACATGATGCCGTCTGGGCGGAGACGGTCTGGGCGCAGGCTACCGTGGTCTGGAGCGAAGAGGGAAGATGCTGGGTGAGGAAGAGGTATCCCGGTGGAAGGGAAAGGGCGATTGCGCCACCCGCGGCGGCCTTTACAAAGTCTCGCCGAGAAAGCGCGCTCGGGCTGCTTGTCACGGCCTATGGTAGAGAGTAAGAACAGATATATGCGTTATCTGTATAGTCCATTGACCATGGGCATCCTTTCTCGTTCATCTATAGAGATAGGGACTTCGAGCCTCTTCTATATTCCATCTGAACGTCTTCATGGTAGCGCCCTGCCCGCTCGTCAACGTTAAGAGCCCCTCCAGCTGACCATCATGGAGCAAGTGGACACAAGACGGGCCCCAGCCCTCATCTCGTACGTGTCAGAATTGACCATCGTCATGGTCTCAATATACCTTCCCTACAGGGCGTACCAGCTGGGCGCCAACGGCTTCCTCGTCGGCCTCGTGGGAGCTTCGGGGTCCGTAGTCTACATGTTCGCGCCCTTCCTGACCGGGAGGCTCACCGACAGGGTGGGGCCCAGGCGCCTCCTGATCTTGGGCACCACGACCATCGCCCTCGTCTGTCTCCTTTACACCGCCATAACACAGCCCATCCTGTTCGTGGCGATAAGGCTCGTAGAGGGACTCGGATGGGCGATGATCTGGCCACCCCTCGAGGCCCTCTACAGCGTCAGCGGCTCAGATCTGAACAAGAGCATGAAGACGTTCAACGTAGCCTGGGGGCTGGGCGCGATAACGTCCCCCATGCTGGGAAGCCTCGTCGTCGATGTCTCAGCTGTCCGGTGGACCATGCTCGTGGCCGCGGTCCTGATGGGGATCGCCCTGGCCCTGACATTGACCGTGCGGGCGGCACCCGTCCATCAAGCCAGCCTTCGCGAAGCAAAGGGAGACGGGCTCAACCTGTGGAGGTCCGCCCTCCTCCTCTCGAATGCCTTCGCATATGGGTTCACCATGACGACCATCTCCACCTTCTTCCCGAAATATGCCGCCTCCATGAACCTCGAGGTCACGCTCTGGGGGACGATACTAAGCGCGATCTACGCCGGTAGGCTAGTGGCGTTCTTCTTCTCGGAGAGGGTGATGGAGGCAATGGGCCTTGAAAGGACAAGGCGCATCTTCCTCGTCGCAGCCCTCTGCTTCCCCGTCTGCGCTGTGCTTCCGGGAACAAGCGCCGCATTGATGGTCATTGCCTCATTCGTGACCGGAGTGGGCTTTGGGCTGGTCTATTCGGCTACCATCGTCGGCGTGATGGGAGGACCGGTCGCAGGCAGAGGAAGGGCCGCAGGCCTCTTCGAATCGTCCCTGGGCTTGGGCTCCTTCGTGGGCCCAGCTTTCGCTGGAGCCGTCGCATCATCTGGTCTCTGGCTCACCATGGCGCTTCCGGTGGCCCCCATCCTGCTCTTGCTGCTCGCCGGTCCCGCGTCGGGAAGAGGGAGGGCTCGCCTTCCATCGTCCAAAGACAATGTAGGGGATCAGGCATCACATTCCTGAGGCCATGCTTCGC
>CAYYVT010000019.1:0-15002 GCA_964475215.1 uncultured Nitrososphaerales archaeon | reverse complement strand
GCCGTAATAGCCCCTTCCACTTGGGCAAGGAAGGTGGCGTCATCGGGAGCCTTCGGCCCTCCCGACATGAACACCGGCATCCTTCCAGCAGCCTTCACTGCCCAGGAGAATGATTCGCTATCGCCTGTGTACTTGATCTTGGCGGCATCAGCCCCGAGTTCGAGTGCGGCCCTCGCCGCATATGCGACGATCTCCTTGGAGGTATCGTTCTGTACGGCTGCCCCACGAGGGTAGACCCACGCTATGGCAGCCAGCCCCTTCTCGTGCGCCTGCTCCTGAATCCTTCCAAACTCAGCGAACATCTCTGATTCGAACGAGCTTCCCAGATAGATCGTGTAGCCGACCGCCTTGGCCCCGAGCGAGACGGCGAACTCGACTGAACAGACCTGCCTTGATATTGGCTCCCCCTTGGGGACGTTCGTCCGACCGTTGAGCTTGACGATTAGAGGGAGCCTTCCGTCATAATATCGTTCGGCGAGTCCCTTCTGGAAGATGATCCCATTGAAGCCACCCTTCACGGCAGTTTCCATGATGAACGAAGGATCAATGTTCCTGTCGTCGAAGTCCAAAGATGGTCCATGCTCCAGGCCCTGATCGTAGGCAAGCAGCACGCTCCTCCCGTTGGTCAGAAAGGCATCCATCCTCGTCCGTGCCATGAGATGCGGAATCAGCGCCGCTGTGATATAAACGATGATGAACCTTGGTCATACGCCGAGGAGGCGCCTAGCCGAACTCCCTGCCCACGGCCAAAAGCTGCATGTCAAGGAGCTTTGGCTTGATGGCCTCGCTTATCTCCACCGAGACGATTGCATTCCCCCTAAGGGCCACCATCTTCCCGAAGCTGCGGGATTTGACCAGATCGACCGCGGCAACCCCGAGCCTCGTGGCCAGCACCCTGTCGAATGCGTTGGGGGAACCTCCCCTGATCATGTGGCCCAGCACGACCTCCCTCGTTTCGAAGCCCGTCCTCTTCTCTATCTCTTGAGCCACGAAGTGCCCCACTCCGCCCAAGATGGGATGACCGAACTGATCCAACGGCCTCCCGGTGTCAGCGGCCTTCGTCCACTCCTTGGGCTGCGCTCCTTCCGCCACCACGAGGAGGGATGACCTCTTCCCCTTCTTGGCCCTAGCCTTAAGGCCCTTGCAGACGGCGCCAAGGTCGAACGGCTCCTCGGGCACAAGGATTACGTGAGCCCCCGAGGCTATCCCCGCGTACGTGGCAATCCAACCGGCCCCCCTGCCCATGACCTCGACCACCATTGTCCTTTCATGGGACTCCCCTGTTGACTTCACCCTGTCGATGGCTTCCATCGCCACATCGACCGCCGTGTGAAACCCGAAAGTCACGTCCGTAGCGGAGAGGTCGTTATCTATGGTCTTGGGGACGCCCACAACTTTCAGGCCCCTTTCCGATAGCTTTTGGGCCACGCCCAGGGTATCCTCTCCTCCTATGGCTATCAGGCTGTCAAGGCCCAGCCTCCTGACGTTCTCCATGACCTTTTCCGGGCCCCCCTCCTTTGAATAGGGATTGGTCCTTGAAGTAAGCAGCATCGTCCCCCCTAGGGACAAGGATCCCTCGACTTCGTCATAGGTCAGGGGCACCGAATCGGCCCCTATCAGGCCGGCCCAGCCTCGCCTGATGCCGACCACTTCGAATCCGTATTCCTCAGAACGCCGAACGATGGCCCGAATTACTGCGTTCAGGCCGGCGCAGTCTCCTCCGCCCGTGAGGACGCCCACTTTCATTACGGGGCGAATTGAATGGAGACCGTTAATAAACAGAACGGTAGGTGCGACCCATGCCGAAGAGGAATTAGGCCCGGGGCGGCTAGAAGCGCTGCTCCCATTCTCTCAATTCGTACACTCTAGAGCGGCTAGAATGATATGGGTCCTGGTCTGCGAGCTCCTTTGCAGCCTCCTGTGAGTCCGCGATCAGTATGTACATCCCCCCTGTTCCGTCGGCGAACCTGCCAGCCAGCCTCATCTTTCCTTCATCTTTCAGCTTTTTCATATAGGAGAGATGGGCCTCCCTAAAGGCCGATGCCTTCTCCTTGTCCACGATCAAACGCGAAGTCACCACGAATTCTGCCATGCCCCGTGCCAGGCGGCGGCTTCATATAAGCTGATTCGGCCATAGAGCCGAAACCGTATCTGCCCTCGGCGAAGCGTGAAGAGGTACTTGGCGTGCGAGTGCCATACAACAAACTTCCTTAATGCAGGCCGCAAGGATAATCCGACATCGTTTAAATCGTTCCGAGCCGACGGGGGAAACAGGCTTGGAGGGCTCAGCTGCTCCTGCAGAAGGAAGGAGATCGGAACTACCTCTATCGGACGGAAGAGACGGAGCCGTGATGGAGATAATAAGCAGGGAACGCCTCGATCAGTTCTCCTTCGACGGGCTCAGGAGGAGGTCCGGGCTCCATCAGGAAACCCTTTCTAGGATCCTAGATAGGCTCGAAGACCAGGGTTACCTTTCAAAGTCCTCGCAGGGCTATGTCGTTACAAGGGTTACCGGTTCAACCGCCTCTGTGGATGGCGACGAGTCAGCCGGCGTTGTGCCCCTCCTGCAGACCCTCCTCCCCGAGGACCTTGGTTTGATCGAGATGACGGCCGCCCTGCGCGGCCGATGGTTTGGCTCCCTCAGGTGGTTGGGTATGAGCCGAGACGGAGATAGACAGGTTCTGAAGTGGATAAGTGAAGATGGCGGCATCCAGGTGGACGCAGACTTCTCGCCTGGGATCCTCGAAGTTACTGCCTCTATCAGGCAGGGGAGGAACTTGGTGGATGCCATCAAGGCATCCTACGAACTGATGGGGCACCTAACTCGTGTGTATGCGAAGCTCAGGCCACGAAAGCGCCTTTCATTCTTTCTCGTGGGGCGAAGTCCCCTATCGAACTAGGTTGACCGGTTTCCGCCCTTACCCAGTCAACAAATACGGTCTGCTTCCATGGTCTTTTCGGTGCAATAGCGTTGAGCGCGGAGAAGAATGGGAACGCGATACTCCGATCCCTTTCCGAAGCGATCGTCGAAGTAGCCGAGACCGTCTCCCCCCACGTGGTGAGGATATCTTCGGACTTCGGCACGGGGACGGGGGTCGTGTGGAGCAAGGATGGCTACATCCTCACCTGCGACCACGTAGTCGGCAGGGTTCAGGAGGTGGAAGTGACGAGGGCTGATGGATCCTCAATCCCGGCGAAGGTCGTCGGGCGGGATCGTGACTCGGACCTCGCCCTGTTGAAGGCGCAGGGTGACGGGCTACCGCCAATACAACTTGGAGACTCCTCTAACCTAAGGGTGGGAGAGTTCGTCATGGCCTTCGCCAACCCTTCGGGGAGGCAGCCTGGGCTCACAACCGGAATCGTGACGAGCTTGAGGGGGCGGGTGGGGAGGTGGGGAGGGAGCCTCCAAGGCGGCCTCATACTGACCGACGCCAGGGTGAACCCCGGCTACTCCGGCGGGCCCCTTGTGGACGCCGCAGGCAGGATGATCGGCCTGGACGTGGCGTACTTCGCACGAAGGGGGGTCGCCATCCCAGTCAATGCTGCAATGGTTGTAGCTGATAAGCTGATGAAGGATGGTAAGATCAAGAAAGCTTTCCTCGGCATAGCCACAGAAGACGTAGAGCTGCCCAAAGATGTGGCTTCGATGCCCGAAGTGGGACAGGAAACCGGCATGCTCGTGATGTCCGTGGAGCAGGATAGCCCGGCGAAGAGGTCAGGTCTGGTCTTGGGGGACGTCATACTTTCCATTGGGGATACGCGAGTCGAAGGGCATCCGGACCTGCGCGGCGCCCTCGGCGACCAAGCGATTGGAAGGCCCACGGAACTGAAGGTGCTCAGGGCGGAGAAGGTCATCAAGGTGAACGTCGTCCCCGTCGAAGCGGCATCCTAGGATGATTGCCCATGCAAGCCATCCTTTTCGTATCCGCTGACCCGAGGGAGCCTCAACCGCCTGTCCCCGAGCGCCCCATCCTGCCTGAGAGGCCTCCCTGGGACGTCGAACCGTGGTAGGCACACCCCTAGGGAACGCCCGGAAGAGTGCAGACTAGGTCGCATTCGAAGCCGGTGCCGGGGGCGCCAGGGGCGACCATGAGCTTTCCGGCCCTGGCAAGCGAGGTGATATGCGCGCGGGCGGTTGACTGCATCAAGGCGACTCTCGTTTCGTCAGCCGTTTGAACGCCCGCGGCGACCAGAGCCCTGGAGGCCAGGGCTGAGAGGGCAATGGGGCCTTTAACGGACTTCAAGATGCACTCGTCGAAGGAGTCGATCGCAGCGATGTTCCGGGCGACCAGAGCTCCCACCTCGGAGCGACCGACGGGCTGGCCATGGGATGGGACGAACCAGCCGTGGTGAAGGCCGGCGATCCTGCGGAGGCTCTCCCGTGTAGTGTCGGGGTCGTGGAGAAACAAAACGTGATGTTTTGCGATCGTGTCCTCACCGAAGAGAGAATCGCCGCAGAAGAGGACGCCGTCGGCCCCGACGCCAGTCATCGCAAAGCTGTGGCCTGGCAGCGGCACGGCCTCCAGCTCCATCCCCCCGGCCTCAAAGGGCCCGCTCGATATCAATTGGTTCACCTTGCACGGGGGACCCACAACGAACTTGTTGAGCAGCTGCGGGAGCGGCGCGGCCCCCTGGCTGAAGTAGGCAGCCTCCAACCATGGGTTCTCGATGACCCAGGCCTCGCCTCCGGGCGCGAATACTCGGGCCCCGCTCTTTTCTACTATGAAGGAGTTCCCTCCGTAGTGGTCGGAGTGGGAATGTGTGTTAACTATCGCCTTGACGGAGAGCCCCATGGACGAAGTGACCTTCAAGATCCTTTTGCCGACCTCCTCGTCGATGCCAGTGTCGATCAATACGCAGTCGGACCCGCTGTGAATCACTCCCACGTTGGTCCTCAGGGGTATAACCCCCACTCGGTCGGTGATTCTCTGGTACTCGATTGGCGCCATGGTTTAGGCAGTCCAGCCTCGTCGAATGACTCATATAAAGTATGAACGGTTCGCTCCGAAGCTATGAGAAGCGGGAGAAGTAGATATCGTCGGCGTGCTCCATGAGTAAGGAGGCATAGACCGTAGATGCGATGGCGACTATGGAGGCAGCGGCCAAGTAGCCGAACACCGTATCCTGGAAGGCGCTCGAACCAAAGTAGATGCCACCGGAGATTACGGTCGCTGCCCCGACGAACGCCATGATGGCGAGGGGCTTCGCCCTGCCAAGAAGAGACAGGAAGGCTGCGTTTGCGACGAACATCGAGATGAGGATGTTGCTTAGTGCGGCAATCCTAAGCACGATTACACTAGCCGTGGAGCCTCCAAGCGAAGTGACAAACGTTGGGGCGAGGGTGATGAGGATCCCAGCTATTGATATGGCCACGGCAAGGGTCGCCGCCATCAGCCTGGTGTACTTGACCCTTAGGAACTCCTGAATCATATGCATTTCAGCCATCTTCAGGTCTTGCGTCCTGTTGGACAGTTCGGCATGGATTGAGCCAAGGAGAGCGTACTGGACGAACAGCACTGGGAACAATACAAGGAGCGCTGTATCAGCTCCGGAGTGGTAGACGGAGTTGAAGAGCAGAGGAAGCCCCGCCGCAAACTTGAGCGGGTTGTAGTACCACGAGATCACGCGGTCGCTGAACAACATGATGAAGAAGAAGGTACCGTAAAGTGAGTAGGGAAGGACCTCCCAAACCTGAACCGCGAACCTCGACTTCAAGGTGTCACTGCTCATCCTCGGCTGGCGGAAGAAGTGGATGGCCTTGCTCGCGTTGGAGGGCTTCGGCTTTCTCACGAAGATCGAGTAGTAGAGGTAGAAGGGAGAGATCGAGAGCACAACCAGGGCGGCCCCCAATGAAGCGAAATACCTTGTGACCACATCTGGGACATATGCCGATCCGAAATTGAAGAATACAAAGAGGACCAGGACGGCGGCTGAGTAGGAGATGACGAGCAGCTTGACCTTCTCAAGGGCGTAGATCGATAGGTAGCTTATCCGATGCCACGAGATGGATGCGGTGCTCAGGATTGAGATTACTACAAGCTGAAACGGGATTGAGGCGGCGGCTCCGGCCGCGAAGAGCAGGCTCAAGACGGGGATAAGGATGAGTAGGAATGCAGCATAGCTTCGCTCCAAGGTAATCTTGGCCCCCGAAATGTTGAGCTGGTTGTAGTCGAGGAGGAATAGGCGGCTGAAGGACTGGATGGTACCTTCGGTCATGACCACGCCAAGGAAGGCTCCAACGATAATGGCCGACATGTCGGGGAGGGGGATCTTCCAGCCCATCCAGAATGAAATTCCCGTCGCATAAAGGAGGAGGAGTGAGCTCAGCCAGGCGAACGAAAGGCCGAGGCCCTCCGCGAGCCTTCTGAAAGGGCTCTTCACCAGAATCCCTGCAGCCTTCTCTTCAGGAGTTTTCGTGTCGTAGAAAGATGTGAATTCGAATACACATCTTGCAAGGTCATAAAGACCCTCGAACCCATACATCGCCGCAATTCTATCGTTGTAGCCTAGTACTTCGAGATAGACCATCACTTCGTCCACACTGACAACCTGCGGCTGAATCTCAGCCACAGATCTTGCGGTCCTCTGAAGGAAATGCAACCGGTCTGTCGGCACGACGTCCCCGCTAGAAGGGCCAAGCTCGGACAACTAATCCGCCCCGAACGGCGGCGCTTCCGACCTCGGCTGCCCCATGGTTCGCTTCAGGAGACCCACAACATCCTCCAGACCTTCCTGAATAGGCACCTTGGGGACATAGCCCAGAATGCGCACAGCCTTTGATATCGAGGCTGCTCCAAACCTCATGTCGCCCGGCCGCGGCGGACGGAAGACAGGGCGAACATCGCTTGCCCCCGTTAGCCCTTTCAGTACCTCAAGCAACTGCAGCAGGCTCACAGTCTTGCCTGACGCCACGTTGATTACCTCTCCCGCAGCGCCCTTTGTCGTACCTGCCAAAATGTTCGCCCTTATCACATCCTCGACGTTGACGAAGTCCCTCGTCTGCTCGCCATCGCCGTAGATGGTGGGAGCCTGGTGCCTGAGGAGGCTGCTTGCGAACAGCGTGATGACCCCGCTATAGTCGTTGAGCCTCTGCCCAGCCCCGTACACGTTGAAGAATCTGAGGGCGACCGTTTCGAGGCCGTAGGTCTGGCAGTAAGAGCTCAAGTAGTTCTCCACGGCAAGCTTAGACGCTCCGTACGGCGATGCGGGGGAGCACGCCAAATCCTCCGACGCGACTTTCGCCTTGATGGGCCCATAGGTAGCCGCCGAGGAGGCGAAGATGACCCTTTTGACTCCCTTTTCAAGACAATACGACAGGACCTCCAAGCTGCCGTTGACGTTGACATCATGGACGCCAATCGGGTCCGACACGGATTTTGCTACGCTGGCTACGGCAGCAAGGTGAAAGACTGCATCGAAGTCACCGACTCCCTTCAGGTCCTCCCTCATGCTTCGTATGTCCCCTCGGACAACTTTCAGACGCTTGTCCGCTTCGTACTGCGCCAAGTTCTCACTCGAGCCCGAGGTGAAGTTGTCAAGGACGACCACATCAACTCCTCGCTTCAGTAGGGCGCCAACCAGCCGGCTTCCGATGAAGCCGGCGCCTCCCGTCACGACCACCTTGCTTAGTTCCCTCATACCGTGACAGCTCCGCCCAAGCTCGCCCTGCCCATCTGCAGCCTACGAGACTTGGCAAGGAGCTCGTTGTAGGCGGCGTCGTAGTTTGCCAACATGCCAGAGAGTTCAAACTTCTCGACCGCCTTTGCGCGGGCTAGTCGACCGAACCTCTCCCTGAGTTCCGGGTTCTTCAGGAGACTGATCAGGGCCTCGGCGAACTCGGAAGGGTTCAGGCTGGGCACTAGGATCCCCACTCCCTCGAGAGCCTCCGCGACACCTCCCACGGCATTCGCGACGATAGCCTTTCCGCAGGCCATCGCCTCGATTATCGCATAGGGAAAACCTTCGGCGACGCTGGAAAAGGCTACCACGTCTCCCTCGTTGTATGCCTTCTGGGGCTCATCCGTCCGCCCCTTAAAGTAGAAGGATCCCTCCAAACCGAGGCCCTCTACTTCCTTAACGCATTGCTTGGCGTAATCCATTTCGATCGCCTCGCCGTATGCCAAGCAGAGCACGTCCGGAAAAGTCGCCTTGACGATCTTGACAGCCCTTATCAGGCCAAGGATGTCCTTGTATATGATTATCCTCCCCACTGATACGATGGTTGGCCTCTTCCTGCTCTCTGGGGCAAGCGAAGGATTGAATTTCTTGGTGTCGATTCCGTTATAGATGACCCTGACCTTCGAGGGTTCGGCGCCGAGGTAATAAGCCCATGAGGCGTTGGTCTTGCATACAGGAACGATCATGTCGGTGTTCAGGTAAGCGCACTTGACCACATTCCTCGAAAATGAGCGCCAGAGGGTCTTCGCCGCATCATCCGCGAACGCTGCATCGTAGTAGAAGATGAGCTCACGGTATGCCCCACCATGCTCTGTTATCATCATGGGTATACCCTGGTCCTTCTTGGCGCACACCGCCAACAGGCAGGGCCACCACGCGAGCGAGCAATGAACCAAGTCCACATCCGGCACCCTAATAGACAAAATCTGAAGGCTTCTGAGGATCACTTGGTACAAAGTGAGCGCCGCCTTCAGGTTCATATTAGCGTAGAACGGATCGGCCTGCACCTTCTTGGAGAAGATCCTCCAAGTCAACGAATCCTCGAAGCACTTCTTGAAGTCGTAGACCAGGAGAAACCTGTGGATTGCGTAGACAAGGTCGGTCAGCTTTGCGGGGTCGCTCTCATCCGATAGGACTTCGTCAAGGAAGGCGGAGTATAATGGGATGAATCCGTCCCTTACGATGCCTTCATTGGTCCTCAAGATCCTTCGCGTGAGCCCAGGGCCTTCGTTGTAGTACTCCTGATACCTGTTCGTCCCATAGATTGGCAGTTCTATGACCTCCTTGACCGAAGGAGGCGTCTCGTATTTCGCATTCACACTCGAGTTGGAAAGCTGATGGAACACGTGGAACTCGCAGTCCTTCATCCCGTCGACGAAGTCTCTCACCCAAGTGTAGACACCGCCTCCTGCTACGTTTGGGTAGTTATCCCAATTAACCAGGAGAATTCTTCTCGCCAACACTCGACCCAACCTTCGCCGCCAGGACAGCGATGGCGACACGCTCCTTGGCGGCAATCTCCTCAGGCCTCAAATGCCTGTCCTGAAGGAACCGCTTCACCGCCGAAATCGCTTGCAGAGATGGCGACGGGTACGCAGTCGCAAGCCCGGAGGCGCTTGAGAGGCCTGTTCCCTGAGGCCCCAGGGCGTCATCAAACTTAGCAAACGAATCAATCCTCCGCGTAAGGGGGGCCAGTATCGAGTAGAGCTCCCTTGCTGCTTCGTCATCCTTGGCAAGGAGGAAGTGGGAATGGGCGACCTTCATCGACCACAGGGACTCCCGAATCGATAGGTCCTTCATCCCTGCGTTTTCGAGGTACGCGCGGGCAGCCTCTCTATAGAGCCCTCTGGCGTACTCCATCTCGCCCATCTTCGAAAGGCAATCTGCGGCGCAGGAGCAATCCAGGGCAGCCCTTGCTGGCTCTCCCTTACCTAGGCATGCGCGGGCGTCCTCCACGTACAGGATGACGGCCTCAGATAAGCGTCCTCCTCCCTCTAGCCTGATGGCCCTGAGCCAATTGTTGGTGGTGTCCATTATCCTATCGACCCACGTGGTCGGCGGCACAACGAAGACTCTGGCGGCTGGGTTTTTAAAGATGCTAGGAAAACGACAAACGAACCAGTTTCATGCTAAATCGTTCGGAAGATATGATACGGTATTCCCCTGATGGCCTAGGCGGCGAAGCGAGCTATAATTTCATATCGTTTATAGGTGGAGCCATCGAATTGCGTTCGGTGGTAGGGGACGAACCCGAAGCGACAGCAAGTTGGAGGGCTCCTCGGGATTCCACCTGAGCTGGCCCATTTCGCAAACCAGAAGACGTATTCACTCCTGATCAAGGGGGTGGCTGGAACGGGAAAGACCGCTCTTGCGCTTGGAGTTCTCCGAAGCCTGGAAAAGAGGGAGAAGATTCTCTACCTGTGCACTCGCGCGTCGCCCTCGAGCGTGATCAGGGATCACCCGTGGCTCGGAGATGTCTTCGACGTATCCCCCAAGCACAGGAAGGTCATGGACGAAGGGGAGCTCGAAGATGTTGGCATCTTCGTGGATGGCAGACTCGACGAGCCGGCGACTCTATTTGAAAGGATCACGGACGAACTTATGAACACCCCACGCCCCACGATAGTGATCGACAGCTGGGATTCGGTAGCAGACATGATGGAAAAGGAAGCATACTACAGCAACACTAGGATGCTTCAATCCTGGCGCGATAAGACCAGGGCAAGACTCATATTGATCGTCGAAGACCCCAGCGACACCACTTTCGACTACTTAGTCGACGGAGTTATCGTCCTTCGCAGGGGAATCTGGGACGGCAGAGTGCTTCGCGAAATCTACCTTTCGAAGCTCATCGGGGTGGACGTCGAAAGGCCCTCATACTACTATACCCTGAAGGGAAGCTTCTTTCGATGTTTTATGGCTCAGAGCAATGAATCCTTCGCCCTTCCATCCTTCGTGACTGCCGGAGGGGTCCCAGCCCCGCATCGACCTAGCGTCGCAGTTCGCGGTCGACTTGAGACTGGGTTCGAAGAGCTTGACGTGGCCCTCGGAGGCGGCCTTGCGCCAAGAAGCGTGGTCTTGCTGGAACTCGACCCGACGGTAGATCCAAAGGTGATCTCGTTGCTTGTCGGCAGACTGGCGGCTGCGGCCGCTGGGTCCGGGGTTCCAGTGGGAGTCGGGCTGTTTGGGTTAGCCGACCCTGTTTACACCAAACGCTTTCTCGGGCTTTCGCTTCCTCCCCCATCGATGGAGCTAGTCTCGATCACTCCAAGTGCCGGGGCCACCCTCAAGAAGCGGTCCAGCGATTCCGAGGGCCGAGGAGCTTGGCAGTCGTCGGTGAAGGAATGGAAAACGGGGATGACCAAGACCTCAAAGGGGGGTCTGGCCATCCTCTCGTATGGATCAGACCGAAGCGGCTTGGTGGCTACCGTCGCAGGCTTGGTCAGGGAGCTCACTCCGAATTCTAGCTCGGTGGTAGTATGTTCGCCCTATTCAGGAGGCCAGGCCCCATTCCCAGTCGACGTCAGGCTCAGACTGCAGGAGAGAAAGGGGACGATCTTCTTCAAGTCCGACATACCCTGGACAAAGCTCTACGGCGTGACGGTGGACCGCAGCGGTGGAGTCCCCCGAATTGGCCTTGAGCCAGTAGTCTGAAGCGACCTACCAGGTCTTCGAGATGCCGCCACATAAGAGGCTACGTTGGCTACCGATTCGTTGAATCGTAGAAATACACATAGACATTTAAATAGAAATGCAATAGCCAGTGACGAGAATGAACATTCTCGCTATCGGAGCCCACCCGGACGACATTGAACTGGGCTGCGGCGGCTTGATGCTCAAGGCGGCAAGGAGCGGCCACAACATCTTCATGATGGTGCTGACCAAGGGCTCTGCATCGGGCGACCCTGAGGAGCGCGCCGCTGAGGTGATGCAGGCCGCGAGGTTCGTCGGGGCAAAGGGCGTGCGGATTGGAAACTTCGTCGACTCCACCCTTACCGTGGGACCCATGCTAATCAACTTCATCGAAGAATACATGGACCAGGTGAGCCCGGATTTGATACTGACGCATTCCGCGGGTGATGTTCATCACGACCACCGGGCTGTGGCTGCGGCGACGGTCGAGGCCGGACGCTTCTATTCGAACATCCTTTCGTATGAGATACCTCTGACCAAGAACTTCGACCCTAAGGTCTTCTTCGATGTAACAGACGTCATCGACGACAAGGTCAGGCTGCTGAAGATTTTCTGGTCCCAAGAAACGAAGCTTTACCTAAAGGCAAACTCCGTTAAGAGCCTCGCCGAGTTCAGGGCCTTCCAAAGTCGTCTCGCATCCAGCGTTTGCCAAGCGGAAGCGTATGAGGTCGCGAAAATGTGCCTGGACAAGGAGTTCAGGCTCATGAAAATCCCGTTTGAAAAGCCCGTGCCCAACATCGGAAGGGTTACGCTGGAAAGAGATGAGCATGGGGTGGCCTTGTTTGGCGGAGATGACGACCTCCTAGAGCGCTGAAGGCGCGTCTAGGACGAGTTTTTCTTCTAGAAGAATACACAGTACTAATATACCTCGATATGTGATAGGGAACCCAGCACATGAGATACAGGAGCCGGACGGACATCATCGGAATGGTCCTTCAGGCCGCTGGTCGGAAGGAAGGCGCGACGAAGACAAGGCTGATGTACTCGGCCTTCCTTTCCTACGCGCAAGTGAAGGAGTATACCGACTACCTTATGGAAAAGGGGTTGGTGATGCTCGATAGGGATACTCAGCTATATAGGCTGACCCACAAGGGGCTGGAATTCCTCAACCTCTACGATCGCATGAACGAACTCATAAACTCGGAGAGGGGCGAGGAACTGAAGGCCGTCACGTTCGACTCCACAGAATAGAATTTCCCACTTCGAACCTCTTCGTGTCGAATGGATGGAATGGCGCAAGTGTTATCCGTGGCGTAACGGAAGTCAGTGCTCGGAACGGAAAATGAAAGTAGTCTTTGAAAGCGAATCCAACATCCTCAGGGAGATACTTTTCAAGAAGAGCGAATCTCTCGCAGCCTCCCTCGACATCGTGGGGAGACCACTAATCGTCCACAACATTCTGAAGATCGTTGAGGCCAAGGGCGGGGTGGAGCTCATCACTATCCCCTCAGGCCTGCCCGAGACCGCATCTCTCCTACATAAAGCATTCCCAGAGGTCGAATTGCTTGAAAGCGAAACCCCCAGAGCGGACCAGTCGGACTCTATCAAAGTGCCTATGGATTCGCTAGCTCTCATAGGGGCTGACGGAGGGCTCCGGTTCGAACGTCTTCTCTACCCATGGGACCTGCTGAAGAACCTCCAGGAGATGCTTTCTTCCGAGATCCCAAGGTCATTCATCGCCGAAGACGCCACCGTATCTGAGACGGCCGTGTTGGTCGATCCCGTATATGTCGGAAAGGGGGCCCACATAGACGACTTCTGCAAAGTCAGAGGTCCAATCTACGTCGCCGCAGGAGCCACCGTCGGCACAGGCTCTCTCGTCAGAAATTCTTCGATCGGGGCAAAGTCCAACGTTGGCTTTAACTGCGAGATCTCAAAATCCTTCCTTATAGGCGAAGACGTAATCCCTCACCTCTGCCTAATGCTTGACTCGGCCCTCGGCCAGGACGTCTGGATGGGGGGATTCATTGGGACCATAAACGCCCTCTTCACGCTAAGGAACATAAGATGCTTGGTCGACGGCCAGCTCATCGACAGCGGCCTTGTCCACATGGGAATGCTGGCGGGGCACTCTGTGAGGATCGGAGCAGCGTGCATGACTTTGCCTGGCCGCTACCTCCCTCCGGGGACGGTCACCCAAGTCAACTCCGTCTTCTCAGATTCGGGCGACATCGTGAAGTCGAGCAGGATCGCGGAACCACTGGTCAAGGCGCCCGCCAAGTCATAGAGTTCGTGGCCTCTCTGGGGTAGAGCTCAAGCCAGTCGGGAGTGATTCCAATAGCGTTCAGTTCAGCGATCTATCGACGGCCATGGGGCCTACTGAAGTTGAAGTAAGCCGTGAGGGTTGTGGCCTGCGCTGGAGTTACGGTGACGGAGGCGCTGGTGCTGCCGACACTCCAGTGGTCGAATACATTGGGGCCGAGGTTGCCGGTAGTGATTGTGTAGTTAGAACCTTGAGCCGCGCCAAAGGAGAGAGGTGTGGCGCCTGAGGCGATCGAACCGCCATCCTCCGTGACCATCACCGGCATTCCGGGGAGCGGGTTTCCGCTGAGGTCTGCCGAGTTGACCGTGACAGTGACTTGAGCAGGCGGGGTAGAAGGGGCAGAGGAGCTGAGCGCAGCCACCAGTGAAGAAAGATAAGGGGGGAGGGTGTTATACGGATTCGGCAGCCCAGCATCGGTGACTCCAATCCAATGCACATAGTTCGCCGCGCTCCTTACCCATGATAGGTTCAAGGGGGAAACGCTGTAAGCGACTACGGAGAAGTACCCCTTTGGTGAAGCCGAATATGACTGAAGGTAGGAGATGGGGGGAAGCCCTGCGTCTTCGTAGATGACCAAGTTGTCGACTGTGCCGAAGAAGGAGGAGGGACATGCAGAACCTGGGTTACCCACAGTATATGTATACCCGAGAGACTTCGCATACTGACTGATATTAGAATAGTATGCTTCGTTGCCCGGGACGTTGCTCATCTCGTCAAATAGTATTCCGTCGATAGTGTACCAGCTGTGATAAGAGCTGATGTCGGCTTCGACTGCACCGATGCTCTTGGAACCGTAACTCGTGTAAACGTATCCGACGACCAACGCTCCAGCCGCTCGCAACCCGTCGATTCCGCTAACGTAGTTCAAGTCCTTAGACGTCCCTGGGCCGCTATCAGGATTGATGACTGTGAGGATGGGGACTGAGGGATGCTCCTTCTTGATCCGGGCGACCGTCTGCCAGGCTGTTCCGGGGTATACATAAAGTGGGATAAAGACACCTGTGCTGGACGAAGCCGCCACCGGTGGCTTGACCGTGTAGACGCTACTTAGAGATGTCGCGAATACAATCATCGCGGCGAAGGCGAGTGACCCTAGATACTTTGTTCTAGGTAAGCGCTGCCTATGCGCCATACGTTGCCGTGTACGACACTGGCGCCTGGCACCGCCCGCAATCGCCGGAGCCTGGCACTGGCTCTCGCTCGAACCTTGAGTGAAAAAGGAAAGGGGGGAAGCGCCTTGGCGCTTCCCTCGAGTGAATCTAGGCCTGAAGAGCTCTTGCGACGGCGGTTGCAGCCATTACCTTCTTGTACGCGTTCAGGGTCATCGGTGTCGCCGCGGACACGGCTGCCGCCCCGACTGTGGCGGCGG
>CAYYVT010000018.1:0-2754 GCA_964475215.1 uncultured Nitrososphaerales archaeon | reverse complement strand
AGCTCCTTCATCGCAGTATTCAACCTCATCCCGGTGGCCATATTGGACGGCAAAAAGGTCTTCGACTGGAGCAAGGCGATCTGGGCGGTTATGTTCGCCATCTCAGTCGTCTTCTTGGCCATCGCATGGTTTGGGTAGCTTCCGATCAGGGGATTCCTATCCCTTCCACCACGATCTGACCCACGACGTCTGGCCTGATCGCCAGTCCGGGCTTGGGAGCGTGAAGGGTGACTGTGACGTCGGCCCTTACGACGAGGCCATGATCCTCGCCGGTGTCTGGATCAAGCCCCGAGGGTATGTCCACGGCGATTCGGAGTGCATTGGAGGAGTTGATCAGTTTTATGGCGGAGGCCTGCGGCTCCCCCACCTCGCCTCTAACTCCCGTGCCGAAGATGGCGTCGACGATGACTTGGTTCGACTCGAACAGTGGCTTCAGGGCTAGCAGGGCGTCTGCGGAAAGGACCTCCACCATTCTGACGTCCCCCATGGTCGACAGGACTCGCCACTGAAGGGCTGCCTCCTCAGCTTTGACCTTCGAAGTGCCTCCCAACAGGATCACGGTGACGGAGGCCTTGTCGTGGAGTTGCCGAGCGGCGGCCCCACCATCTCCTCCGTTGTTCCCTGATCCGGCCACGACGAGGACCGAGGGCCTGAAGCTCGGGTCAAAACGCTTCAGTACTTCTCCCGCAAGAGCCCTTCCGGCGTTTTCCATCATCAACAGCCTTGGAACGCCACGGGCGACGGCGGCCTCCTCGGCGTCTCTCATTGCCTTTGTGTCGAGAGCCTTCACTCTTCGGCACCAAGGATGCCGACTGTAAGGGGCCGCACGCCGCGATCTCTTAGCGCCTTGACGAAGGGATTTATCCCGACCGAGTCGCCAGACTCATGTCCCAGGAGGACAAGGCTCTTGCTCGTCGGGTCGTCCTTAAGCCTCTTCAGCTCGTCGCCATCGATGTGCATGTACACGACCGTGTCTACGCCATGAGTGAAGTAAGACCTCGCCATGCCATATCCCCCGTTCGTCCCTGCGGCGACCACCAACTTGGTCTTGCCTCGATTTGACGTCGGGTCACCGAGGACCACCTCAGGCTTGATTTCGGATGCCCTGTACTCCGGGAGGGTCAAGAGCGCGTCCACGATGTCACCCACCTTGGGCCCAGCCCTGGCTATGACAGGGGCCATCAACTGTCTCCCGATTTCGTCACAGGGAAGATGTACATTCATCAGGGGCATCCTCATCCGCTGAGCCGCCTCCACAACCTGGTTATAGATGGAGGGGTGAGACCTCAGTCGGACCTTTCTGACGAGTTGATCGACCGCTGCATTCGCCTCCGCTTCAGGCACGCCCTCCTCCTTCATGAATTGGGCATGGCGAGCGAGGACCTTGTAGAAGTTGACGTTGGTGGCGCCCAAGGGATGGTGAGATATGACGCAATCGCAGCCCATCTCTCTGGCCATCAGCAGCTCGGCGACCCCCACGTCTATCGAGAGCCACGGCCTCTTGACATCCCCGCCACGGACCTGGATGCCGGTATCGGCGGGGACCTCCTTAAACCCAGAAAGCTCCAGAGCGACGCCGATTATCTCGGACTGATTCAAGAAGAGCGCTCCTTTCTCGAGCCTCTATCCCATCACGCTTTTTAAGCGTGGTGCTGGTTGCGCCCACTCATATGCGGCTCGTAGCGCTGTTGACAGATTACGGCCTCGCTGACTATTATGTCGGTGTTGTGAAGGCTGTCATCAAGGGGATCGCCCCCGACGCCGAATTCCTCGACATTTCACACGAAGTGCCACCATTCAACATTATGGAGGGCGCCTTTCTTTTGCTTCAAGCATCGAAGCACCTACCGGCCGGCTGCACGGTGATGGCGGTGGTCGATCCCGGGGTCAACGCCAAACGGCTTTCAATCGCCGTAAGGACGAGGAGGAGAGTCTACATAGGGCCCGACAACGGTCTCCTCTACCCTGCAGCTTCTCGTGAGGGGATAACGGCTATCTACGACGTCGGCAAGGGGCCCCAGGTGTTGGCGACGAGGGGGACCTTCGCCGGTAGGGACATATTCGCCCCCACCGCCGCTTGCCTCGTCCTTGGGAAGCAGCTGAGCCGCCTCGGGACAAGGGTGCAGGGGATGAAGGTCCTGAATTTACCCCGGGCCAGGTACGCGGACAGAGTTGCCGTCGGAACTGTGCTCCATGTAGACAGATTTGGAAATGTGGTTACAAACTTTGAAGGAGAAGATTTCATTCATTGGAGAAGGAGAGCGGTGGCGTTCTCGCTACGCGTAGGTGACAAGGAGATTCCCGTCAGGCTGGCGGACTCATACCAAGAGATCAGCGGAACGGGCCTGATAGTGGGCAGCAGCGGAGCTGTCGAGGTATCAGGAAGGGAGAGGGGTCCGGATCTGAAGCTCGACGCTGGAACCGAGCTTATCATAAAGCGCAGGTGAGGAAACCCTCATCGCAGCAAGTCGTCGTCGGACAGTAGCTGAGGGCAGCCCTGGGAGAAAGCGGATTAATACTCGGCTGACCAAATCTAGGGCGGCCGACCAATGCCGACGATCAACGAGGAAATAATGAGCATTATCTCTACGACATTGACCGACCTGTTCGGGCCCCAGACGACGGACACTGTCTTTGCATTTTGCGAGCGAAACGGCCTCCCGGTGGTGCTGATCCCCCAGAGGCTGGTTCCCTTCGGTAAGCTGCTTGAGGCGCTTATGGGCGAAGTGACAGCGAACTACACGTGCAACATGA
>CAYYVT010000017.1:0-7694 GCA_964475215.1 uncultured Nitrososphaerales archaeon | reverse complement strand
GGGAAGTGCCGGCACCTCCGGGGCCTAGGGTGGCTGACAAGGCGCGGTCCGGCGATATCTGAAGAGATCTGGACATATCGGGGACAGGAGGGCTACTCGAGGAACAGGCGTCCGAACCTTCTCGGGGCCCTGGACCTCCAGCTCCCCTTCCTGTATGCGTAGGCGGCAAGGAGCGGAAAGGCGAAAGCCGCTTCGGCATAGACCATCTGGGTGTCTCCCAAGTCCACCTTCCCCCAGGAGTGAGCCTCCTTGAGGGTCGAACCCGACAGTCCCCCGTCTCTCTCGTCTGCGACGGTGATCTGCACAGCATACTTGTGCATCTTAGTCTTCCCCGTCAGGATGTCGGCCGCCACCACGACGTCCTGAGCGAAATTCTTGGGAACCCCTCCTCCTATCATCAGAAGCCCCGTCTCCTTAGCCGCCATCTTGACCTTGGTGAGCTCCAGGAAGTCCCTCGCCGAATCAAGCGTGACGTGTTCCCTCCGGCGGAGTTGGTGCTCGATGAGGCCGAAGCCAGCGCTGCAGTCAGAGAAGGCAGGGACGAATACGGGCACCTCTTTCTTGTATGCGGCCAGGACCACCGACTCCCTGTTCTTTGCGTTCTTATCCAGATACCTCCCCATTTCTGTGATGAACTCCCTCGAGGAGAAGGGCTTCGCCGGCAACGAATCCGCTATCTTGCCCACCGTCTCGTCACAGATTCGCAGGTCGTCCTCGTCGATGTAGGTGTCGTAGATCCTGTCGATGTGAAGCTTCTGAAGCTCGTCGTCGTCCACCATAGAAGTCCCGATGTAGTGTTTGAAGCCGAGGCCTTCGAAGAAGTCCTGGTCGACCATTATAGCCCCCGTGGATACGATTGCATCCACCATGTTGTGGTTGCCCATGTCGACCACGACGTTCTTGAGCCCGGCGCTGAAGAGCGAGCCGGCGAGGCAGAGGATGATGGAGCAGTCAGGGTCGGCAAGCATCTTATCGTAGATCTTGGATGCCCTCGAAAGCGTCCTCGCCGAGTAGGCCATCGAGCCGTAGTCCTCGATTATTGAGACCACATCATGCTTCTTCTTGATGTCAAAATGCTCAATGACGCCTCCGAGGTAGTCGCTCTTCTTCCTAACGATGTAGCCAGCGCTCCCTTTGGTGGTGGTCATTTCTGCAAGCCTATTCTTTGTTGAGCACTTAACGTTTTCCCATTAGGCGAAGATGGCGGAACTCAAGGAGATCATGGGCGGCGCCAGGATGGTCGAGATTCACTGCAAAGAGGCCTGTCCCATCTATGGCTTCAAGATAGACTGCTCCGATTTGTGAGTCAAATTCGCTAGGGCCTTTCTTGGTCTTACGAATTTGACGATTTCGTACACCTCTACTGATAGATTTTCATATATGTTCAATAGGTTCAGACGACCACATGGCATTTGCTATGGAGACCAAGGTCTGTCCCATCTGCGGCAAGGAGATGAAAGAAGTACGCTGCGAAGACCTCTGTCCCAATTGCGGTTATAAGATAGCGTGCTCCGACTGAACCGCAACGTGGCCCCCATGGGCCCATTTACACCGAAGCTGTGAGGCGCCTCATCTTGGCCCCCGTCGACGTGATGAACCTTCTTGTTGAACGCTTAAATTGGCAGGCGAATAGCAGGCGACAGTGAGGCAACTCCGCATCGGGATCACCGGCAGCCCTGCGACGGGCAAGAGGACCCTTGGCCTTGCCCTCACAAAGGAGCTCGGGCTGCCCTTCCTCAGCCTGAACGAGGTCGCGAAGAGTGGGGGATACCTTGTCCCAGGAGTGGGAGGGGAGCCTCTCCTGGATTCAGAAGCCCTTAGGAGGGTGGCGGCGAGGATTCTTCCAAAGGGGGGCTACGTCGTCGCAGGAGTGTACTTGGCCGAGTCCATCCCCACAGGCCTCATGGACTACGTTATCGTCCTCAGATGCAATCCGCTCATCCTAGCCAGGAGGTATGAGGAACGAGGCTACGATGAGAAAAAGAAGAAGGAGAACTTGACGGCGGAGTTCCTCGACTCGTGTCTGGAGGCGGCCCTCCAGAGCTACGGCAAGAAGGTGAGAGAGGTGGACTCGACCGGCAAGGAAGCAGCCCAAGTCCTAGGGGAGGTTCTCCCGACGCTCCGGAGGGGGGCCTTCAGGGTCGGAGTGGTCGACTGGCTCAGCCTAGTCGGCGGACCTGAGGATCTCGTCCGGTTCATGATATGAGTCGCCGACAACGCTCCACAAGTCAGGTCGTACGGATTGCCTTGGTGGCCTCTCCGAGCACTTCTTCTGCATTGACCGCGGCGAGGACGCTGTCCTGCAGCCTTGAAACGCAGACGATTGCCTCCCCCACGGAAAGGCTCGAGAGGTACTTCATCTGTTCGGGGTTGAGGTTCATCACATCGCCCATGAGCTTCGTATCGCTCACCCAGGAGATTCGATGGCAGATCTTCACCCCCGTGTTCTTCATTGCCTCAAACGAGATCTGCGACGGGAACTGGGCGATGTAGACGACGGCCTCCCCGAACTTCCTCAGCTCTGCTGAGAGCTTCTCGCTCACCTGTGGGGGGTCGTCGGATCGACGAGCTGGCACGACGGTCCTGGCCTCTTCAACGAGTAGGACGTGCCTGAGGCTGGCCTGCTTCTGGCCCAGCCTGTAGTCGTAGATGGTCTTGAGGAGGAAGCTAGAGAAGATCGAACGGGTCTCAGCGTCGCGAAAGTGACCCAGCTCCACCACTGCGGGCCTTGAGAGGAGCTCCGGGACGTCGAGCGTGCTCTTGCCACAGAGGGACCTTCCGCCCTGACCCTCCGTCAACGGAATGAGGCGTCTTAGCAGGGCGAGCTTGGTTTCGTTATCGTAGGCCGATTTGATCGGATACGATTCTATGGCCTCGACGAGTCCGCTGATGTCATGTTTGAACCCGGCGGCCTTCTCCGGCTCGCTGAGGACCTTGAGAACTGCACCTCTGAAGAGGAAGGCCTGAGGGTGTGTGAAACGATAGATGTCGGAGAAGATGTCGGTCACGAGGGCCGCGTGCTCGGAGATGTCCTTCGAGCCCGCCGGATCGAGCGGATTGAGGATGAATTCATCCTTTCCTGGCGCAACCACAGCGGCCCCCGTCTGCCCGGCGAATGCAGCGTACTCGTTGTGGGTGTCTAGGACCATGAAGGGAACCTCCTTCTCCCACAACCTCTTGGCCATGACCATGGCCGTAGTCGTCTTTCCAGATCCGGTCATCCCCAGGATGCAGACATGATGCCCGATATCTTCGGTGTCGAGGTTGAACGGCTGCTTCTTCACGCCCCCCGATATCACCGTCCCCAGAGAGATTCCCCCCGCGTGGGTTTCCTGTCGAGATGGCACATGGAACTCGGGAGGGATGGCTGACTTGCTGCTCCCCACCGATCCCATGCTGATGGGCAGGAAGGGTGTGAGGTCATCAAGCGGAGCCTTCTCCGCTAGATGATGGCCAGCGAACATGAAGTTGTCCGCCAAGCGGCGCAGTTCCGCCTTCTCGACTCTGTGCGGCAGGCATCGGGGGTTGGCGACCGTTATCGCCGTGTTAAGGACCTGCCACTGCTGTTCCAGCCTGACAAGGGCTTCTCCGATCTGGTCCTCTCCGCAGCTGACCCAAGTCCCGATTATGAATTCATATTGAAAGAAGTCGCCGTCTATGGGCTGCGCGATGACCATGTACACGAACGGCGTTCCGGTCTTGTACAACCCCGCGTAGAAGCTCTTCACCCTGGCGTGGTAGAGGGCGTCTCCGTACTCCTCCCCCCGCCTGAAGCCCTCATGCTCTTCATCCACCGCATTCACCCTGACGAAGCCGAGGCAACGTGCTCTTGCGCCATCGGACAGGATCAAGTATCTCCCCCGCTCAAGGCGGATATCCCTTTTGCCGCCGCGTCCGAAGTTGAGGTTCATTGGATGGATCCCTTCACCAGTGCCAGAGGAATCCAAAGAGGTCATTGAGCGCGCTTGAGATGTCGTTCCATACGGAGCCCGTGAACGTGCCCGCCTTCGTCAGGACCCCTTCTATTCCGGACACCAAAAGCGAAAGGGTGATGATGGCGACGACGAGTAGAAGAGCCTCTTCGACCAGCTGTACGCCTCTCTTGTCCAAGGAGGATAGGACCCGACTCCCAGCCGCCTACAGGATTTAACGACCTTCAGATCGAGCCGACAAGGGGAAGTAGGGATGCGGCCGAGGTGGAGATGAAGAGGATGGCCATGAACGCCGCCATCCTGCCCCAATCCTGGCCTCGATCTGCTTGCGAGGCGGCAGAGGACATGAAATGGGAGGAGACGAGGGCTAGTGAAACGCCCATGTACATGGTTAACGGGCCTCCGGAGGAGATGGTGAAGCCCGCTCCTTGGATGGCGCCGAGAAGGGGCAGCATCTCGACGAGGAAAGGCGTCAGAAAGCATAGGACTGCCGACAGAATGAGGCTCCTAAAGGCAGCCGCCGACGCCATCTCCTGGAGCCGAGCCTCGTCTTCTTCAAACGTCTGTAGGACCGCCCTGACCTTTGACACCGCTTCCTCTGTCTTCTTCAAGGAGGCTCCTCTTGCCTCCAGGGCGGCCTTCAGCAGGAGTGACCCTGAATCCGCACCTTCGGGTGCCTCGAAGGGGAGTCCTCGACATGCCCTGTGAAGTTCCTGCTTCGTATCCTTGCCGCTTTCCGCAAGTAAAGCGGAGGATACACCCCTCCCTGCGATAAGCTCAGAGACAAGTCTCGAACGCCAAAGGGAATCCTCTGGAAGTGGCCTCCTTCGCCTGGCCAGCCACGTAGCTGCACATGAGATCGACCCGATCAATAGGATGAGGCGAAGGTAGTCCATCCGATCAGCGCACCGCCATCGCGACCACGAACCTGAGAGATGAAAACGAGAGAGAGCATGTGGCAAGGGCGTCAAACGGTCCAGCGAGAAACCTGGAAAAGGAGATGAGGACCAGCATGGGGAGGAAGAAGCCAATCCCCTGAACCACGGAGAGCCTTGTCTCAAGGGTCCCAATGGCGGAGGTGTAGTATCGGTCAAGATCGAGGCCCGACGTCGCCGCCTGGCCTCCGATGGAGTCCGTTTTCCCCCCGATTTCGAGGCTCATCAGGCCTTGCTTGATTCCGCTGAAAGGAAGCCCCGCGGATGCCTCCCTGACGACATCATCGACGGCCCTTCCCCGATAACAGGAAGCCGTTGCCCTCCGGAAGGGCGGCGCGACATGGCTGTTGGACGATGAGGATAGGAGGTCCATGAGCTTGATCCTCGATCCCGATACTTCCATCACGATGGCACATGCCGCTGCCAGCGCCGGGAGGGATTTCATCTCAGAGACCATCTCTCCCGCCTTGGGCTTGTTAAAGTACAATATTATGGCCAAGTTCAGCATCACCGTTGGAATGGGAGTTATGACGGAGATACCGAGGACGGCCGCGGTCAAGGCGACGGCGTCGACTGCAACCATGACGCAGATTTGTGAACCAGTCGACTCAACTGTTGATGCCATGCTGGTTCATCTCGCTTCGGTCCCAGTAGGTGCCGATGAAGCCCGGGACATCCGTGGCGCCTAGGTCGATAGCTTTCTGCAGTCTTCTTAGGCAACTTGAATAGGTCTCCGCGAACCAGCCGCTCCCGCGGACTGAATCACATTCGAGAGATGCCTTAGTGGAGGATATCTCCATCGCCCTTCTAGGGCCCTCGAAGGGAGGGGCCGTGGAGTAGACGTCTTGGACGTCTCCACTGCAGCTCACTTGGCTGACTCGAATGACGTATCGCTTCGAAGAGAGGGAGCTCGGACGAATCATCGTCACTATGACACCCAGATCGGCGAGCTGGACGGGGGCGATGCCGTGGAGCTGGGTCCAGCGCCTCACCGCTTGCTCTGGCCCCGACGCATGATAGGTCTGCAGTCCCTTGATCCCCGATGACAACGCCTGAAAGAGGGCCCTGCTGTGGCCTTCGCTTTGGATCTCTCCCAGGACGAGCAAATCTGGGGTCTTGTGCAACGACTTCAAAACCTCCAGGCTCTTCATCGCCCCGCCGTCGAGCTCCGACTCCAGGGGTGGAACTCGGAGCTTGGTCTGGTGAACTCCGAGAGCGGCAAGGTCGAGGCTTTCTACTGCATCTTCAATGTAGATTCGACGATAGTCCGGCGGGGCCGCAATATCGAGGGCGTTCAGGAGGCTGGTCTTGCCTGATCCCGAAGGACCCACGATGGTTATGTTCACTGACCCGACGAGACAGGCCCCCAGAAAGGCGGCCTCCTCTAGGCCGAGTGTGCCGTCCAGCACCAGTTGGGGAAGGGTAAATGGCTTGGCTCCCAACTTCCTGATGTGGACCGATTCTCCGTTCAGAGAAAGTGGTGGGGTGTCGATCCCGACCCTGAGCCTTAGGCCGGCTATCTGCAGCTCTCCCTTTATCGTAGGTCGCTCTAGCGACGGAGACTCGCCGCAGAACATCTCGAGATGAGTTTCGAGCGCCTTGAGCTCTCTATTAGACATGAACACGAAGGTGTCACAGCGGCCGAGCTTTCTATGGTCAAGATAAAGCGTCGAGTGCGGAGAATCCAAGTAAAGCTCGTCCACAAGGTCATCCTTGAAGAAAGGGAACATGCTTGGCAGGCCGACGAATTGATAGGCCAGGACCTCCGACATCTCTAGGGCGGAGGACACAGCTTCCGAGGCGAGCGCAGGCGCTAGCCTCGCTTTCAATTGGAAGAGGAGGTCTCCGAGGTTCGCCGGCTTTACGGGGGGCGTCCATTGCTCTGTTTCCAAGACCTGAAGGACTTTCGACGCCCTCTCCAACTGCGATGTGGCCTCGCTCGAAAGCGCGGCTGAATAATAGTGCTTCCCAGCTATGTCGGAGATCCTGACCTCGTAAGGCTTGACCTCATAGGTGTCGAGAAGGGGATACGGGGGAACCTGTGAAGGAAGCTCTATCCGTATGGTTTCCTCTCTGGGCGCTGACTTGTTTCGCCTCAGGAACCCGTTCATCCCTTGGCGAGCTCGAAGTTTCTTAAATAGACCTTCAGGCTCGATGGCTGGTGGTTTGAACGCAGATTGTGGCCAAGGCCCTTGTCTCCGGCCTTGTATCTCTCATCATAGTCCTCGCAGCCTCGACTCCTGGAGCGATATCAGGGATCGCAGCCCAGTCCGAGCTCTTTGACAAGGAAGCATGCGTCCTCCTCGCATCTGCGGCGCTGGAAGAGGCGTCAGGTTCAGCGCCAGTCACGGTATCCCTCTACTCCCCATTCCAGACAAATGTGGACATAGCGGCGGACTCTGTGTCATGCAGCGGAGGGGGCGTCACCTTTCAGACGGCGCTGGCCGGGGAGTCGCTCCCTCAAATCCTGGTCTTCACCGGAGAGGATAACGTCTCGGTGGCTAATGTCGGCGGAGTCCTTGAATGGTGGTGCTGATTGTCTTCTAAGGTCTTGGAGGGAGGTCTTGGCTTCTGGGTGGTCGCTCTCCTCTCACTAGCTTCAATCGCCAGCTTCGATTCCAGCCTATCAGGGGTCTCCTCCAGTGCCGAATCCACCTCGGCCGCGCGTCTCCTTGACGGTGTTGCCGCACTCTTGAACCAAATGGGGGACAACTCCAGCGTCGTGCTACAGTTTCCTGCCGAAGTGGCCGATGCGACCCTTGGCCTTCGTCAGGGCGTGTTGTCCGTGAGCTGGTCGACGGGCTCGGTTTCAGAAGGGCTGCCGGGG
>CAYYVT010000016.1:0-8051 GCA_964475215.1 uncultured Nitrososphaerales archaeon | reverse complement strand
GGGCAGGGGGTTGGGATCGTGACCCCTGCCTTTCTTCCTCCCATTGTGGCTGCTCTTGTTGCCTACCTACTTTCTCCTGGTTCGCCGGCGATAATCGCCTATGTGTCGGGCACGCTGGGGGCACTCATAGGGGCCGACCTGACCAACCTTCGTGGAGTTGGCGACTTGGGAGCTCCTTTGGTCAGCATTGGCGGCGCCGGCACCTTTGACGGTGTGTTTCTTACAGGCCTCGCCGCTGTCCTCCTGGTGCCTTTGCTCTAAGAAAGAGTTTCTCGATTCGGTGGGCCCCTACGCTAAGGACTCGAATGATGACTTTGTCTCGATAACTGCTTCGATGATCTTGATGCTTGGCCAAGACGGCGGCGACTCAGGAGGGGACGAAGCAACTCCGCCTTTAAAGATGAAGATGGTCGAATGGATCCGCAAGGTTCTGTCAAGGGCAGATCATTCTCTTCATTGGACGTTCTGGGCATCTGTTTCTGCTGAGAAGGAGCGCAACATCCCCTCTCTGATGAACGATGACGGCACGATCGCCCAATCCGTCACCATGTCGTTGAAAGAAGTTCAGTAGACGAACCTCGTCGTGCCCAATACCCTTTTAGGAGGTAGTTGCTCATTAATTGAGTCGAGTGCGACGTAATGTCCCTTTCTAGACTCAGAAACCTGGAGCCAGATATGCAGAAGTGCATCAGGTGCTCTCTGTGCAAGATGGTACCGCTACCAACTGTATTGAACCCGAAATATGCTGATGGCTGCCCAGCCAGCCACCTCTACCATTTCCATGGATACTCTGGGTCGGGCAAGAGCATCATGGCACTCTCGTTGCTCGATGGTCGCATCCAGGTCGATCAGGCGCTTGCCAATGTCGCGTTCGCCTGCACTGCATGCGGGCTCTGTGATGTTTCCTGCAAATTCATCATGGACGCAGAACGCCATAAGGTGAACATGGCACTTAGAGAGCACATCGTGGAAAAGGGGTTTGCTCTGCCTGCCCACCGGTCCATGATAGAGAATCTCCAGAGATACGGAAATCCAGCGGGAGAGACAGGGGAACGAGACCTAAGTTGGGTGAGTGATCTGGGACTGAAGGTATTGCCGAATCAAAAGGCCCCGGTCCTCTTATTCACTGGTTGTATGCGATGCGACCCGGGAGCCACGGAAGTGGCCCGAAAGTGTGCCGCCTTGCTGAAACAGGCAAAGGTGGACTTCGGGATCCTAAGTGAGAGTGGAACAAGCTGTGGGCTGCCGGCTTACTGGACGGGACACAGAGATGTTTTCACGAACACGGCAAACCATCTGGTGGATATGCTTGACGACATGGAGGTCGAGACGATCGTCGTCCTGTCCGGGTCGTGCCTGGGAGCTCTGCGCTCAAAGTACCCTGAGTATGCGAGGGCGCCCAAGGCCAAAGTCATGCATGCCACCGAATTCCTTGCGCAGTTGATAGCTTCTAACCGCCTGCGACTGCCTAATCCTATCAGGCGAAAGGTGACATATCACGATCCATGTTACCTCGGGCGTCAGAGCGAGCCGCCCCTCACATGGACAGGAGAGGAGAAGGTCACCCGGGGTTGCATGACCTACACCGAACCCCCCAGGGAAATCAACCGAGGGGTGAACGGTGTCTACGAGCCACCCCGACAGGTCTTACGGGCGATCAAGGGGATCGATTTTGTCGAGATGTACCGTATCCGTGAATACTCGCATTGTTGCGGAGGAGGTGGCGGCGTCCCTCTGGCATATCCGGATCTAGCGCAGTCAGCGGCTCTTTGCCGCCTGGAAGAAGCGGTGGATGTGGGAGCCGAGTGTCTGGTCACCGCGTGTCATCACTGCAGGGCGAACCTGTCCAGGAGCCAACAGTCCCTGGCTAAACCCCTACTTCCGGTCGTCGATATCATCGACCTTGTTTACGAGGCCGCGGGAATCGATCGAGGTGAACGAGCATGATCCGGGGCACTGAACTTGGAGAACGCCTTCGTTCGGTCATGCGTGAGGGTACCGTCAGCGAGGATTCCGCCGAGATCGACGCCTTTCAGCAATCGAATCCCATCATGGACTCAGCAGTGAAGCCTTCCCATGTTCTCCGTCCCTCCGAAGTGGACGAATTACAGCGATTGTTGCGGCTTGCCAACGAAATCGGGCTGAATCTGACAGTGGCCTCATCCACGGGCGTCCACGGCAAGGGTGGGTTTGCGGCAAAAGAGGAGAATGTCGTGATAGACCTGTCCAGTTGGAGGAAGATCCCCTGGATCAACAGGCGAAACCGTGTCTGCCTCATCGAGCCCGGCGTCACCTACGGAGAATTGCTGAAGGCCCTTGAGCCGTACGGAATGACCGTTCCGATGCCGCTGTCGCCTCGCACGGGCAAAAGCGTCGTCGCATCGGTGATGGACCGAGAGCCCACCACATGGCCAAATAGGCAGTGGGACATCGGTGACCCGGTCGGGAGCACGGAGTTCATCTTCGGAAACGGAGAAGTGTTCCGCACCGGCGCGGCAGGAGGCCCGGGAACTCTCGAGCAGCAGCGCGCCGTGGGCGGTGCCCAGAAGTCCTCTCAAGGCCCATCACAGACGGACTTTCACCGCGTCATCCAGGGTTCCCAAGGTACGATGGGGGTGGTGACGTGGATTACTATGCGAACGGAGCTTAAGCCGACCCTCGAGCATCCTCTACTCCTGGGTGCAGGTTCGCTCGCGGCGATGGTCCCGTTCATCTACGACGTCGAGAGGCAATGGTTAGGGGAACATTCCTTCGTCCTCAATAGCACCGCGGCGGCAATGCTCGCGACCGCCCAGGGCGGAGGGCACTTCGATTCAATCCGGAGCTCGCTTCCCGAATATGTCTGCCTGGTGAACGTCGCTGGATTTGAGAGGATGCCGAAGTCTCGGGTTGAATATCAGCTCGAGGACATTGAATCCATCGCCAATAGGAACCATGTGGTCATGGCGACATTCCAGGGTAGCATTCAAGCTAGCGCTTTACTGGAGATGGCGACGCGGACGTGCGGCGAGGTTGACTGGCGTCACCGTCTGAAAGGACATTGTCTTTCCATATTCTTCCTGACGACCCTTGACAGGGCGCCTGGGCTCGTGGATGTCTTCATCGACATGGCAGGCAAGAGTTCCATCGAGAAGGAGTCTGTCGGAGTTTACATACAACCTATAGTTCAAAATCACGCCTGCCACGTGGAGCTCATGTGCCCCTTCGACCCCACTAAGCCAGCCGAAGTTGAGCTGATGCGCAGGCTTGAGAAGGAAGCTGTGATTGAACTGGCTCAGAATGGGGCGTTCTTCAGCAGGCCGTACGGATCAGCCGGCGATGTGGTGTTCGGGCAGAACCAGCTGAGCTACGAAGTGCTGAAGAAAGTGAAGGGGATATTCGACCCTCATGGGGTGTTGAACCGGGGCAAGTGGGGTCTGTGACATGATGTCCCTGCGGAGATCGGAGTTACCAGGAGGACGCCATCTTTGATTACCGATGAAGAGACCGAAGGGCTTCGAGGAATCGTCGGCCAGGAGTGGGTGTCGACTTCTGCCTGCATGCTGGACACGTATTCGTTCTACCTGAATCCGGAGACGGTCGTGACGGACGGGTCGAAGTGGCTCCCTCGTCCAGTCGCCGTTGTTCTGCCCAAGGACACGAAGGAGGTCCAAGAGATCATGCGGTTCTGCAACAGGAATCACCTCATGGCCAAGCCACTTTCGACAGGATTCCACGCAGTCTGTTCCGCCTCCAGGGACCGGGTGATAGTCCTCGATCTCAAGCGCATGAACAGGATCATTGACATCGATGCCAAGAACCAGGTCGCGATCGTAGAGCCCTACGTCCGTGCCATCGATCTGCAGACGGAGGCCTTCAAGTCGGGGCTGACGGTTCACACGGTCTCTGCAGGTTCCAATCATTCCATCCTTGCGTCCACCGCAGCTGCATGGGGATACGGTGCGAGCGGGCCTTCGACCAGCTACAGCGGTCGAAATCTACTCGGCGTGGAATGGGTACTGCCCACCGGTGAGGTCCTGACCCTTGGGAGCGGCGGCGCCGGCACAGATTGGTTCACAGCCGACGGCCCGGGCCCCTCGCTACGAGGCATCGTGCGTGGTTTTCAGGGGACCTTCGGGGGGCTCGGCGTCTTCACCAAGTGCGCTGTGAAACTCTATACGTGGAATGGGCCCGCGGAATGGAAGTTCCACGGAAGATCCCCAGTCTACGTTCTTGAAAGAATCCCCGAAAGGATGGCGATGAACGTGCATGCCTTCCCCACCGCGGACGCGATGGCAAACGCTGGCTACAAGCTGGGCGAGGCCGAGATAGAGTTCGCCTGCTTCCGTACGCCGGCTTTCCTGTCCGCTCTGGGGATGACCGAGAACAACGAAGAATTGAAGGTCGCGATGGAGAGCGGGTTCTTTGACAAGGCGATGCATCATGTGTTGATCAACGCAGTGATCGGCTATTCGGATGGCGAGTTCAAGTGGAAGATGGCCGCTATGAAGCAGATAATGCGGGAGACGGGCGGCGTAAAGGTCCCTATGAGCATCAGGATGACGCCTGGGATGTTTCGCATCATGAAGCCCATGTTGAAACACGTCGGAGACCCATTCACGATCCTGCGCCGCTTCCCTCGCCTGCAAGACATAATCAACGGCATTCCCGTCGGAAAGCGTCAGAAGCTGCAGATAGAGTCCCGGCTGTTCTGGCTGTTGATCAGGAACGCCGTCAACACGCAGGCGACCTTCCGTCCTTCCCAGGGGATGTCTACGATGTTGGGCTCATTCGATACCTGGGATATGGGCATCAAGCAGGGCGAATGGGTCGCTCGGGCGAAGAAGAAGTACATCGAAAGGGGGACATTCCTAGACGACGGAGGTGATTTGGGGTGCGGCGGCACATTCGAGAACTCTCACCTCGGGTATCTGGAAGGCATCTTTATGTACGCTTCAGGAGATCCCGAGGCGTTGAGAGCCTCGCACGAGGTCATCGAAGACGGATGCAAGGCGGCAGTAGAGGAGGCCATGGGGATCCCCATAGCTGCGTTCGGTTGTGAAATGAACAAGCGCTTCGGCCCAGCTTGCCGCGACTATCCCAAGTACATGAGCAAGATAAAGAAGGCATTGGATCCGAATACCGCCTCAGATCCCTTCTTCTACGCCGAACCCGAGGAGGGCTGATACCTTGAGTGAGGCTTTGGTAAAAGAAGGGTGGACCGGACCTGGCAGACGCGATGCGGTCTCAAAACCGCTCGCACCTGAAGAAGATGGAGTCCACATCGACATTCGCAGGAAAGGGACGTACGAGTGGTGGTACTTCGACGCGCATATGGAAACTGGACAGACGATCGTCGTGTTCTTCTATGCGGCGAACCCCAACCCAGGCGCAGGAGGAAAGCCGGGCATCGAAATCGTCCTCCTCAGACCAGACGGCCGGAAGACCCAAATGTTCGTGCCATGCAGCAAGTCGGACTTCATAGCCTCTCGCACCGGGGCGGATGTCAAGATTGGAGGGAGCTACCTGAAAGCCCAGCAATCACCCGGGGAACTGCCCGTCTACGAGGTCCATGTGAAGGAAGAGGGCCTGGGTTGCCATCTGACTTTCAAGGCCGAGGTGAACGGCTGGAAACCCGGAACTGGCATCTCCCAGTTCGGGAAGATGGGCACTTTCGCCTGGGTGGTCCCCTTTGCCAGAGCTTCGGTTGAAGGGACGATCGTCGACGGGGATCGTATCTTGCAGGTCAGGGGCGTAGGCTATCACGATCACAACTGGCTAGATTTCCCCTTCCAGAAGGTCATTGACTATTGGATGTGGGGACGGATCTATTCTCAGCATTATACCGTGTCCTATGCCTTCATTCAGTGCAACGGCAAGGTGCGCAACCACGCGGTCAAGGTCTTGATGATGGCCGACGGGAGAGAGGTAATCCTCAGCACGGGGGAGTTCGAATTCGCAAAGGAGAACTACGAGTATTACCCAAAGGCCAAGCACAGCTATCCCAGGAGGATTACAATTTCGGTTCCGAACGAGCTCAAGGTGGGCTTGGGTGTTAGAAAGATCCTTGAGGGTCAGGATATGCTCGAGAACTTTAGTCTGCCGCTCAGGCTTATCGCAAGATACTTGTTGCGTCTACGGCCGGGATATTTCAGGCTCGAATCAGATTTCGAGATAGAAGTGACTCGCAGCGGTGTTTCCAACAGGGAAAGGGGAACGGCTCTACATGAGATCGTACTGTTCCGAGAAGGCAGGTGACGTTTCACCCGCAACTGGAAAGCTGGGTCCATGATGAAATCCATGGAACCGTTCGATGGCGTCGACCTCGCGGCCCTGGTCCATGCCATAAGAATTAGAGGGATGCCGCTGGTGTTGGAGGGAGCCCCATGAAGGTATTGGTCACGGGGGCCACGGGCTTCCTGGGCTCCTACCTGGTACCCGCGCTTGCAAGCGGAGGTTATGAGGTAACCGGGATGGTTCACAGTAGGAAGCCGAACCCCGATCTAAAGAAGAGCATGGAGACAAGGATGGCGGACCTCACCGACAAAACCAGCCTGGCGGAGGCAACGGAAGGGATGGATGCAGTAGTCCACCTCGCCGCCTACTACACCTTCTTCGGGAAGAAGGAGCTCTACCAGATGGTGACCGTCAATGGCACCCGTTCCCTGCTCGATGCCTGCCTGGTTAACGGGGTCCGGAGGTTCGTCTACTGCAGCAGCACCGAAGCCATGGGCCCCGTGGCGTCTCCTCCAGGAGACGAGAGCACCCCCCTAAAGCCCTCCTACGAATACGGCCGTTCCAAGGTGGAAGCGGAACGGGTGGTCAGGGAGTCCTCCGCGCAGGGGATGGAATGGACCATCATCCGTCCTTCTGGCATCTACGGGCCCGGCAACGTGGACGATATCTCCTACTGGTTCATCGTTTCGTTTGCGAAGAACTCCCTGGCAACGAAGTTTCTAGTAGGTGGAGGGAGGAACCTCCTTCAGTTCGTGCATGCCAAAGATGTGGCCAGGGCTTTCGTTCTGGCGCTGGACAATCCGAAGGTTGCCATAGGGCAGACGTATCTGGTGAGCGACGACCAGGCCGTTTCCTACAGAGAACTCTACTCTGTAATGGCCGAGCTATGCGGAAGGAGGCCTCCCCGGGTTTCCGTCCCCAAGGCCCTGGCAAAGGCGATGATCGCCCCCGTCGAGGCCTTCAACGCCGTCACCGGCAGATCCACTTTCATGTGGCACCTGAGCACTGTGGACGCCGTGACGAGCGACAGGTCCTTCTCCTCGGCCAAGGCGGCGACAGAGCTTGGGTACAGGCCCACCATGGGGCTAAGGGAAGGGCTGAAGGAGACCCTGGCATGGTACCGAGCCAAGGGCTACGCATGAGAATCTCGCCCGAGATAGACTGACCGGTCCTACTTCAGCCCGGCCTGCCGACTCAGCCTTTCGACAGCGTCCGTCTTCCACCGAGCGAACTCGGGCTCCCTCCTGCCGAAGTGACCGTTAAGGAAGTGATGTTCCTGATTTGCTAACAGGCATCAGCCGATTCGTTTGGATGCGACGATTACTCCTTCTCGACGCTGGAGAGCTGGTGGTAGCCCGGGAAGGATTCGAAGTACAAAGTTCAATTATACGGAGTTTAGCCCTAGATCACCGATCCGTTGGTGCGCATCTTCGATGGCGAGAACCGAAATGTCAGAGGCTAATTTCGTTCGATTAGCGGGCAACCAAGGCGAGCCCATGGTCGGGTTATCTAACATCGAATACCAGGCCTTTGAAGTTGGGGTAGCCTGCAAGGTCCGAGAAAGACCGATCAAATGTCACCAGATTCCCAGCACCTACCTCGCGCGCGATTATTGCGTGTTGCACGTCATACTGTCCAATCCCTTTGTACAAGTACCTCGGAGCAGGAAGAGCCTGCTTGCACGACCCGCACGTGAATATCGCTTCAAAGTGTCCGAAGCATGACTGTTGCACGGTGTAGGCCTCGTTGACGAGCGCTTTTTGCGCAATTGAGGGGTCGTCCCAGACTAGTCTTCGCTGCACAACTAAGGCGGTCAAAGCCCCGAGCATCTTCTT
>CAYYVT010000015.1:0-2957 GCA_964475215.1 uncultured Nitrososphaerales archaeon | reverse complement strand
GTCAGAGTCGCGGCGGCGGGCCAGGTGGTCCCCGTCGTCTTCTTCTTGGATCTCGCCACCAACGCGTCAAGCTCCCCCTGACATCTTCGTAAGCGACGATGGCCACGCCGCCTAACCCACCCCTTAATAGAGGCCGCCCGACGCGGAGGGATGTTGGCCTCGATTGCCGGCGGGGAGCCCTTCTCATGAACGAATTCGAATATGGCGCCGAGATGGAGAGGAGGGTCGCTACGCGCCTCAGGAAGAAGGGGTGGGAGGTGAAGATGTCGCCGGCGAGCCGCGGACCCTATGACCTAAGGGCTAGGAAGGGGCGCCGGTCTTGGCTGGTGCAGGTCAAGGCCACACGCAGGCCCGTCACCTTCGTGGAGAAGCTCTCGACCGAAGAAAGGGAGGCCCTCGTCCGGGCGGCCGACTCCAGGGGGGCAGTTCCCGTGCTGGCGCTGGTCGCAAGGGGCTGGATCTTCTTCCTTTCGGCGAGGCGGTGGCGGCACCTCCGTCCATGAAAGCCCCCTCGCCGTCGAAACCTTATATGAAGCGCAACGAAGAATGAAGTCGTGGCCTTCTGTGGGAACTGCGGCAAGGAGCTTTCGGCAGACGTCAGGTTCTGCCCGGCCTGCGGAGTGCCGGTGGCGACCCCGGCTCCGCCCGGAGGATCCCAGCCAGGAGTGAGCGTTGAGGCCGGCACCGGCAAGTACTGCCAGCACTGCGGCGAGGTGATCCCGAAGGAGGCCGAGATTTGCCCGAAGTGTGGCAGGAGGGTCATGGAGGCACCGAGGGTTCCGGAGCAGAAGAACCCGGGCATCGCGGCCGTGCTCTCCTTCCTCTTCACCGGGCTGGGACAGATCTACAACGGGCAGATCGGCAAGGGGATATCGTTCATCGTCCTCGGGGTCGTTTTGGCATTAACTGTCATCTTTCTTATCGGAATCATCCTCTACCCCCTCTTTTGGATCTACAACATCTACGACGCGTATCGCTCGGCGCAGAGGATAAACGCCGGACTGGAAAGGCCCGACTAGGCCGTCGCTGGATGGGAACTGGCACCTGGACGTCCTGATCTTGGGAACGCCTATTTCTTGTATTCTCTCTCAACGTAGTAGAGGAAGGAGCCCCTGTAGTGGAATGAGCCACGTGAGCCGTTGATGGGATAGACCACCAGCTCCTCTCCCACGACCTCAAAGTCGTAGTTGTTCAGGTCGTGCTCGAACTTCCCGTAGGGGGTGACCACGTGGACGGCCTTGGTCAGGCTGGCGGCCTCGAAGAGGTCATCCGAGAAGTCGGAGACCTCCTTTTGGGATTTGGCGATCTCCCTCCACTTCGGGCACCTAGCAGGCTGCTCGGCGCAGTACGGAGACTCCTCCTTGTAGTAGGCGCACTCCCCAGAGTAGGAGCAGCGCACGTCCTCCCGCTCGGCGTCACCGGTCTCGTCCTCCCGAACGAAGTCCTGACCGTCTCCCGGGGCCACTTGCAACCAGCAGGGAAGGTGATTGCGGAATCGTATTTCTCGCGTGGTGTTTTATGATGTTGCACCCATGAGCAAGAATTGTTGACATGGCAGCTTCGACGTGAGGGGATTCCTTTCATTTAAACAAGGGTTGGCAAGATGACAGAGCTAGTACATCGAAACCTAGCGGAAGGGTTACTACAGGTTGGGCTCCTTCTGTTACTCGTGGCTTGAGACTCGATGCTTGGTATGTGGCTACTCCCCGAGCGCCAATCCTGTCGGGTTGAACACCCTCAGCCTGATTTGTTCGTCTTCAGACCTCGAAGTCCTCGAGGTTCCATGTGTATTCGCATGCTGGGCACCATACCCTGGTAGTCGTGTCGGCGCCCTCCTCTCTAGTCGAAACCAGCCGCAGGCCGCGATTGCGGCCCACATCAAAGTATGCAAAGGCTTCCGGGTAGTTGCACTTGGGGCAGGGCCTAATCCACCCGCTCGTCTCCGCCATCATTGGGTATATGGTTTTACCATGATAAAAGTTAATCCCCGAGGCCCTCTCATCGGGGTCCTCCGTTTGCCCTCCTTGCTAGCTCATGGGCCCTTGGCGGCCCTGAGGCTCTTCTCCTTCTCGGCCACCCTGAGCCTCGTCTTGAGAACCGTGTCCGGGTTCAGCGATATGCTGTCGATGCCACACTCCACGAGGAACTCCGCGAAGTCGGGGAAGTCGGAGGGCGCCTGGCCGCAGATCCCTATCTTCCTCCCCCTCTTCTTGGCCACCCCTATGACCATGGAGATCATCTTCTTCACGGCCTGGTTCCTCTCGTCGTAGAGGTGGGACACGAGCTCCGAGTCCCTGTCGAGGCCCAGCGTGAGCTGGGTGAGGTCGTTCGACCCTATGGAGAAGCCGTCGAAGACGTCGCAGAACTCATCCGCCAGGATCGCGTTGCTGGGGATCTCCGCCATCACGTACACTTCGAGGCCGTTCTCCCCCTGCTTCAGGCCGAACTCCTCCATGGTCGCTATGACCCTCCTCCCCTCCTCCGGGGTGCGACAGAAGGGGACCATGACCTTCACGTTGGTGAGGCCCTTTGCGTCCCTCACCCTCTTCAGGGCCAGGCATTCCAACCTGAAGGCCCTCCTGAAGGCCTCGGCGTAGTACCTGGAGGCCCCCCTCCAGCCGATCATGGGGTTCTCCTCCTTCGGCTCGTAGAGAAAGCCCCCGAGGAGGCTCGCGTACTCGTTCGTCTTGAAGTCCGACAATCGGACTATGACGTCCCTGGGGTAGAAGGCGGCTCCGATCTTGCTCACGCCGCAGGCGAGCTTGTCGACGAAGAACTCCGCCTTGTCTTCGTAACCTTTCGTACGCTCCTCGATCTGGGTCACTACGGCCGCGACGTCCTTGTCCGAAGAGGCCCTCTCCTTCAGCTTCTCGAAGTCCACCAGGGCCAGCGGGTGTATCCCGATGTGAGAGGAGATGATGAACTCTATCCTCGCGAGGCCCACGCCGTCGCATGGG
>CAYYVT010000014.1:0-7730 GCA_964475215.1 uncultured Nitrososphaerales archaeon | reverse complement strand
CGGACACGACCTTCAAGGAGAACACCACGACGGAGGGGGAGTTGGAAGAGGTGGGCACGGCATTCGCCACCGCCGCCACCGCGATGTCCACCGCCGTGTAGGGGCCAGCTGGGAGGGTCACCGCCGACCCCGAGCTCTGCGAAAGCGCCCCGTTCAGGACTATGATTTGGTCGCTGAAGGGGGAGGTGAACCATACGGTGAGGTTCGCCAGCCTGCCCAGGTTCGACGTCATGGAGGCCATGGTGCCTAGGCTGATGGACCAGGAGGTCGAGGTGGTGTTGTTGACGGCAAGGACGTAATTGTAGGTCCCTGGCGTCGCGAAGTTCGTGAGCTGCCCTGTGCCCCAGTAGATTGTGGCCGTCCCCGCGCCGGGGTTCGTCAGCACCAGCAGGATCTCCCCGTTGGTGGGGATGGTCGCCCCCGAGGCCGAAAGTGTGGTCTTGACCTCCGTTTCTGTGGTGGGTATCGAGGCCGTCGCTCCGCTGCTCAGGGCGGTCCCCGTCACCCCGTTGGTGGAGTTCACAACAAGGATCGAAGCCGAAAGTGTACCCGAGACCGTGTCAGATGCCCAGAGGTCAAGGAGCCAGCCCCCGCTGTAAAGCGTCCCCCCCGCCGTGTACGCAGGGGACCAGAGGAAGGCTGACCAATTGGCGCCGAGCGTCAGCGACCCTGACGACCCCGGCGTCGAAACCGACGTATCGACGGTTGCGGACGACTTGCCCGCCACGATAGCATCGGCGATGATCGCCCAGTTCTGGGAGGTGCTGAGGCCGAAGGCCACCGAAGAGCCTGACTGCACAGAAGTGACCAACTGGCTCTCGGCTCCGCCCGTCACGGTCCCGGCAGAAGTTGCCACCGAGGTGAGGTTGACGAACCCGGTCCCAGCCGCCAAGGTGGGAGCGTTCTGAGATACAACCGCGCCGATAAGGAAGTCGTTAGGGAAGGTAGTCGTGACCGTCGTCGAAGCACTAGTCCCTGTCCCCGAGTTGGACGGCGGCGTGGCCAGATTAGGGTCGAACGGGCTGGCGGTGTCGGTCCCGCTTATCCCCTTGGCGATGAACACGAAGTTCGCAGGGCTCGTCAACGTGACGGTTATGTTGTCGGCCGCCATCGCCGACGTCGCGACGGCGTACCATGTCTCGATTCGGACGTTGGTTCCGAAGCTCACCCCGGCTCGGGGTGAGTATGTATGGGAGTAGTTGTCCGTGACGGACTGCACGGTCTGGCTCCCTGAGTTCAGGATGCCCACCATCACGTAAATGACGTCCGAGGTCCCGGTCGTCGTAAGAATGGCGGAGGCGGTCAGGGATGAGCCCGTGGAGGAGGCAGCTGGGAACTCGCACCCAACCCCCGCTGCCTGAGCGGACCCACCACCCCTAGTGGCGGGGAAGGTCGTAGGGGATGTTATCGTCGAGGTGTTGTACTCTCCGGAGCCTCCGTCCCCCGATGAAGAAGTATCAGAAGCCGTGAATCCGGTGCCCGCCGTGAAGGGTCTAGAGGACAGGGCCCAGGCGGCTACCAAGAATGCCGGCGTAGAAAAGGCGACGTTCGAGGTGGCCAGGGTCGTCGTGCCACTGGTTCCGGTCCCACATGTCAACCCGGTGGACGTGTACCCGCTAATTTCATAGATGTCCAGCTTTGCGTTCACCGATGTCGTCCAGGAAACAGAAGGAGAGTCGGCGCCACTAGAGCCGGCGGTGCAGTACCACATGTTGGCCTCGGCGGTGTCAGTGATACCGCTCCCGCTCGCCGCAGTCCATGATGAACATCGAGAGTCCGAAATCGACAACGAGGAGATTGCCATCGCCGTTTCTAGCGACACGACCAAGATGTCCCCCGAGGTCACGCTGCTAGAAAACCCCTGAGAGCAAGTCGTCGCACCGCTGCACTCCTTAGAGGTTTGCTGCACCAGGTGAGGGCCACTCCCTGTAGAGACCCCGGTTGCGGATCCGTCGAGGGCGAGAGTCGCCGACGGCGCGCTGGCGTTCTCGTAGAACGTGAGGCCAGCGCTGAGGGCAGCCGTGGCCGCGTCGGGCGCGGGGGACGAAATAGTGGACGTCCCCGCGTTCCCGTTCTGAAGGATCACGCTGGGGCTCTGAACCGTCGCGGAGCTGCTGCCAATGTCGTAGCCGTAAATCGACGCGTTAGCCGCGCCGACGCCCAGCGTGGAAATAAAAAGCAAAAAAACTAGCCAGAGCACGGATACGCGCCCAGCTAGCCGTAACACTCCCCGGCCCATTGTCCACCCGACCTAGAGCCACTGGATGCTGATTTGGAAGGTTACCGTCGAGCCCGCAGTTGCGGTTCCCGAAGCGTAGGCGATGATTTCGATGTAGCCCGTTCCGCTCGCAGCTAGGCTCACCCCAGTCCCGAAGCCGGAAACTGATTGGTCGGCAACCGTACTTGAAGTGATAGTGGCACTTCCAACCAAGTTGCTTGGTGTGACCAGAGTTCCGTTAGCGTTGAATTCAGTTTGCAGAGAGCAGTAGTCAACAGTGATGTTTCCGAGATTGCCTAGGCCAGAGAATCCTGAAAGCTTAATGGCTTTGATCGTATGAGCTACGGTTCCGCTGTTGTAAACCACCGTGAAGTTCGTATAGTATGTGGCAGGTTGTGGGGTGTTCGTGTTGGAAGGAAAGAGGCTGAATGTCGCCGTCGCATAATCTTTGGTCGATTGAACCGTCACGGTAGCGCACGGGAATGTCGAACTGCACGCTGTGGAGTCCGTGCCAGCCACGAGCTGCACGTCAGGAGTCTTCACCGTAGCCGTATTGTTTACGATGTAGTAAACGTAGATCGTGGAGCTCGCAGCCCCTATCATGAGGACGATGAGCAGTATGGGGATTATCTTAGCTATCTTGGACCTGAATAGGTGTCTTAGACTTTCGGTTTTCGTCATTGCGAAAGGGGTCTCGCCGGGTCCCCTAATAACGGCTGGGGGAGCACAACGTTTTGACCCTCCATCAAGAATAGTTGATTTCGTGGACCCTTTTTTCCATATCCACAACAAACGCGAGGGAAACTCTGCTAAAAGTCGATGGTTTTCAAGGGGCACGCCGAGGCCCGGCAGGCCGCTCTTTGACCTGACATATCGGGATGGGCACTCACGGCTCGATCCTTTTACGCTTGCGGTGGGGCTCCTCCTTGTTTAGTAAACCATAGCCCGTCGAGAGCTAATTCGTGGATTAGTAAACATTTATGGGGAGGCACGACGAAACTGGCGCTCGACGGCGAAATGGACCCCTCCATGAAGTTACGGCTCGGTATCCTCGCAGCCATCATCGGAGTGCATCTGGTGCTGGCCGTCGTCGGGATACACTTCTCTCCGCTCGACGAGATAGGCGGCGGCGTCGACTAACCGCCTTCACGTACCCCTTTTTCTTTCTTCTATCATGCCGACTACGCTATGCCGTAGCCCGTCCACGCCCGAGACCCATCGCCCTTGATACATGTTGTAGGGGATGGTGAAGAGCTTGGCGTCGTGAAGCTTGATGAACTCGAAGGCGATCCTCTCGCTGAAGCCCTCCGTCTCCCTCCTAAGGTAGTCGAAGGTGGTGATGGCCTCCTCAATGGGGATGCACAGGGTCGCTGTGTAGCTGTCGTCCTTGAGGGCGTAGACGGACCACGTGAACGGGATCCTTCCGAAGGCCTCATGCGCCCGCCAGAGCTGAGCTTCACCCAAGTCCCTGACGACGACTCGAGTAAGAAGGACCGAGTGGGCCAGGGTCTTTGTCACGTCCTGCATCCACCTTACGATGTACCTATCTATCAGCCCCTTCCCTTCCACATGGGCCCTCATATGATAGCCGAGGGCCGGGGCGGCCACGCCGAGCTTACTGGCGATGGCGACGTTGTGCCTCACAGCGCTTATCTGGAGCTCTTTTATCAGAAGCAGGTCCTGCAGGTCGAAGGCCACCGGGGGGCTAGGCGGTCGCAGTGCTTCGGCATGCGGGCTGTCACGCTCGACCTCCCTCCAGTCCACCTCCCAACCCCCCGTCCGAAAGTTGAAGTACTTTGGGTTGAAGGAGTAGTGCTGGCTGAACTTCACCTCCTCCATCTCGTACCTGGCAAGGACCCCCAGCTCCACGACGTAGTCCAGGAGCTTCCGGTAGTCCCAGGTCAGCTCCCTTGGCATGGCGAAGGTGCAGGCGTAGGCCCCCGAGGGGATCACCCTCGCGTAGTATGTGAGGTAGCCCAGCTCGTTGAGCCTGTTGAGCAGGATGGAGGCGGAATCGGAGAAGCCGGGCTCGAAGACGAGCCTCGCCCAATGGAGGGTGAGCCCGAGCTTGCCATAGTTGGGCTCGGCGTGAAACCTGAACCCCAGGGAGGACAGTTGGCGGGATAGCTTATAGCGGACGGTCTCGACAGGGACCACCGTCAGCCTGGAGATAAGGGCGACGTTGCGGGGCCCGTTCTCCTTCACCGCCTCAACGATCCTAGCTTCGACGTCGGTTCTGCCTTTCTCCGGCGCCTGCAATTCGGTGGGCCTCGCCCGTCCCCTCACAGTCTGACGATTTAATCCTTTTTGTTTACCGTATATACTATGCCCGCTCTATGCGGAAATGCAAAACGCCCGAACATGTTTCTGCAAGAGAGGTGGCTTCTTCGTCCCCCTTGCCGTCATTATACCGTCAGGGGGGACTCCATGTCCGTCTAGCTCCCCCTTTTCGGCCGGCGTCCTCCTGCTCACTGAAGCGTACAACTGCAGGGCCTACTTCCGGGGCGGCCTCGTCTCTTTGCTTATCGATTGTTCAAGCGGATTGCTTCGGCACAGGCCGTCGGCTCCCGGAGATCAGAGGTCTGACCCCGGAAGTTTCCCATAACGGATTTATCGCCGGCAAAGTCCACCCAGTAGGTCAATTGTCGCAGAGGGAGAGGAGGCTAGCCGCGGTGATGTTCACGGACGTGGTGGGCTACACGTCCCTCACCCAGCGGAGCGAATCCCTTGCGATGGAGCTCCTCCAGGAGCACAGGAACACGGTCAGGTCCTTTCTCGAGAGGTACGGCGGAAGGGAGGTCAAGACCATGGGGGACGCCTTCCTCGTGGAGTTCGAAAGCGCGCTGGAGGCGGTGAGGTGCGCCTTCGACATCCAGCAGTCCCTCCATGAGCTCAATTCGGGGAGGGCTCCTGAGAGGAGGGTGCTCCTCCGCATCGGGATCCACCTCGGCGACGTCATCCATGCCGAGGACGATGTCTACGGAGACGCGGTCAACGTCGCCTCCAGGATCGAGCCGCTGGCGCCCCCGGGAGGCATCTGCATAACGGCGCAGGTGTTCGACCAGGTCAAGAACAAGTTCGAGTTCCCCTTCGACGGCCTCGGCAAGAAGGAGCTGAAGAACGTCGGGGAGCCCGTGGAGGTCTATCAGGTCGTCTTCCCTTGGGACCGGCAGGAGGCCCCGGAGGCGAGCCTGGACAAGAAGCGCATCGCGGTCCTCCCCTTCGCGAACCTGAGCTCCGATCCCGAGGAGGGGTTCTTCGCTGACGGCATGACCGAGGAGCTCATCACGACCCTCTCCGGGGTGAGGCAGCTGACGGTGATCGCCAGGACCTCGGTCATGAAGTACAAGGGGTCCCAGAAGGGCGCCGCGGAGATCGGCAAGGAGCTGGGGGCGGGGAGCCTTCTGGAGGGAAGCGTCAGGAAGGCGGGCACCAGGGTCAGGATAACCGCCCAGCTCATCGATGTAGCCAGCGAGGGGCACATGTGGGCCCAGAACTACGACCGGCAGCTCGAGGACGTCTTCGCCATCCAGTCCGAGATAGCCGAGAAGGTGGCGGGGGAGCTCAGGATTAGGCTAGTCGACTCGGAGAAGCGAGTCATAGAGAAGAAGGCGACGGAGAACTCCGAGGCCTACATCTACTACCTGAGGGGGAGGGAGCTGGTCAGGGAGGACACCGAGCCCTCCCTGAGGCAGGCCCTGGGGCTCCTCGAAAGGGCGACCTCAATGGATCCGTCTTTCGCCAAGGCCTACGCCGAGCTCTCGAACTGCTACCTAAGCCTTGTGAACGACGGCTACGAATCCTACGAGCAGGCCGCGCCCAAGGCCGAGCTCTCTGTGAAGAAGGCCCTCCAGCTGGACCCCGACCTGGCGGAGGCCCACGCCACCATGGCGAGGGTGGACTTCCAGGAGGACGACATCCTCGGCAGCGAAGCGGAGGCAAAGCGCGCGATAGAGCTGAACCCCAGCCTGCCTACGGCGTACTTCATCCTGTCTAACATCGCCTTCCTCAGGCAGAACGCGGAGGAGGGGATGAAGGACTCAGAAGCCTGCTTCCGCCTGGACCCGGTGATGCCCCGATACGTCGAAAGGCTCGGGCTCTTCTACGTCTACCTCGGAAGGGACGCGGACGCCCTCAGGCACTGGGAGAGGACGCTGCAGATGGCACCGGCTGGCACCTACAGGTCCATGACCGAATACTACCTCAGCAAGGGCCAGATGGGCAAGGCCAACGAATCCTGGGCGAAGGCCGGGCAGCTGGAGCCCACCCACCGCTGGGTGACCTGGATGAAGGGTTACATCGCCGCCACCACCGGCGACAGGGAGGCCGCCCTCAAGGCCATCGAGGAGATAGAAGGGAAGTGGCTCGGGGCCACCAACCTCAACGACATCGCGTTCATCCACTACGCCTTGGGCGACCTTGACTCCTACTTCGCGTACGTCAACAAGGCCACGGACCAGCACACCGTCCAGTACGCCCACGTGATGTACTCCCCCCTCTTCGCGAAGGCGAGGGGGGACCCGAGGTACCAGGACTTCCTGGGCAAGATCAAGACGCTGATCGCGGCGCCCCCGGCCAAGGAATGACTTGGGCCTGCCCCGGGGATCAGGCCTCGTCGCGGCCCCGTTCTGGCCCTGACTCTCCGCACTCTCTTGCTACGCCTGTCATTCGCCGCTGGGATAGGGTTTTGGGCTGCGCCGTCTTCTTGAGGCGAAGGTGAAGCGGAACACCTTCATGAGCCCTTTGTCACCCGACTTATGTATATGTATACATCCGGCGAGTCGCCGCAGGCCCCTGCTTCAGACGTGCCGGGAAGGTCCCGGGCCTCCTCCAACATGACGACGTCTTTCCTGTCTGACAAACTCTAACCAGGGGCCAGGTCGCGGACCGTCAGGTTGTCGGATGCTGCCGGACAAGACCTTCGGCTGAGGCAACTTTGGGCCGAAGGCTGCCCCTCGGAAGGAACTTCGAGCGCAGCAATCCGTCGTAGATGAGGAACTTCCCTATCCACAGGGACTTGATGGCTTCGAGGGCCTGAATGGGAGATTGAAAGGGGGAGCCGAACGGAATGGGGTGGAGCGTAATCCCTAGGACCAGGAGCGGCTGAGAGAAGCCCCATACGTCGATGAGCGAAGTCGCCGTATCGAATACCAGGAATTCGGGATAGAAGGCGATGGGCGCCAGGACGAAGAACGGAAGGAGCATTGCGTTCGTCTGAGGGGTGGCGACGTAGGAGCTGAAGAGCCAGTCGAACGAGAACAGGGCCGCCATCATCACGGCCAGGCTCCTCCAGTCCTCCTCGACCCTGGCCCTCCTCCTGACCCTGAGGCCCTTGTAGGCGATCAGGCCTCCGAGCGCCACGAAGGACACGGGGAAGATGATGTGCCTCAGCGGACTGGTGATCGAGATGAACAGGAGCATCCAGGAGCCCTCGACGTACCAGTTCGCTTCGTAGGCCACGAACTGCGAGAAGTAGCCCGGGCTCGCCACCAGGAACGGCAGACACACCAAC
>CAYYVT010000013.1:0-16661 GCA_964475215.1 uncultured Nitrososphaerales archaeon | reverse complement strand
TCCTACGACGGCTTCGTGTGGGACCCGTCCGGGTCCGCAACCCTCGATAGGCTGGAAGAAAAGAGGCCCCAAGAGAAGTGGCTGCTTTCGAAGTTGGAGGGCCTCAAGGCGAACGTGGAGGAGGCATATCGAAATAGGAGGTTCAACGAAGCCGCAAGGGCCTTCGATTCTTTTGTCATCGAGGTCCTCAGCCAGGAGTATGTGCCTCTGACGAGGAGCGAGCTTTGGGACGACCTTCCGGAGACGAGGCCGAGAAGGGCGGCCATCTATTCGGTCCTGGCTCATTCGTTGAGCACTCTGGACCTGTTGATGCACCCCTATGTCCCATTCCTGACCGACTACCTGTACAACTCTGTCTTCTCCGACAGGCGCAGGAGCGTCGTCCTCGAAATGATCCCCCAGCCGGAGCCGAAATTTCTGAACGCCGGCCTTGAGGTGGAATATGACTCGATGTGGGGGCTCGTTTCGCTCGCCAACTCCGCCAGGATGTACGCCAAGGTGAAGAGGAGGTGGCCGCTGAAGACAGGCTTCTACTCTGCCGAGAAGAGGCTATCCCCGCCCGCCGAGAGGCTCCTGGCCGAGGCGGCCAACGTCAAGGCGATGAAGTTTCGGAAGGCTAAAGCCCTTCCAATCGTCCTCAAGGTCAGGCTGGACACAGCCGCCGCGGGCAAGAGGCTGAAGAAGGATTTCAACAGGGTCGTCGCCGCCGTCAACGCGTCGGACCCGTGGACGCTCTGGTCCGCCGCAACGACAGAAGGGCAGGTCACGATCAAGTTGGAAGGCAAGGCCTTCACCTTCGACAGGAAGGAACTTGACTTCGAGGTCGAGCCACAAGGAGGCTTCGCCGTGGCCCGCTCGGGCGAAAGCTTCGTTGCCCTGGAGACGACCAGGGATGAAGAGCTCATCGCTGAAGGGATGATACGCGACGTCGCCAGGCGATTGCAGGCCCTGAGGAAGGAGAAGGGGTACGTTCCCACGGAGGTCCTCCCGAAGGCCGAGTTGGGGGGGTTGGACTCAGCTACAGCCGAGCTGATCTCCTCCAAGAGGGAGATGCTCCTCTTTCTCGTGAGGGTGAAAGAAGTTTCTGTTTCGGAATCGCCTCCTGAGGGAGAAGGGTGGACCGAGTCGGACCTGGACGGACGGAAGGTCTTCCTAAGGATCTGACGCCCCCTTGACCACTCTGTAAAGTTTGCACGACCTCGGGTCTCTAAACCCGCGGCAACCGCAACCGAGTAAGGCCTTCGTCTTGAGTAGCGTCGGGCCAAACGGCAACGGCACCGCAAGTCTGCTCAGGGTACCGGGCTTGGGGGCACTTTCCAAGCGACTTCTTGAGGAGCAGGGGGTAAGGACATTGGCGGACCTTGCCAGGACGGACCCTTACGACCCGAGGTTTCGCATACTTGGCGAGCCATTCTCTTCGTGGGTCCTCTACGCCAGGGCCGTGGTCGCCGACGAAATAGTTACGGGGGTCGACGTCACGCCTTCGGCCATCCTCGTGACCTGTCTAAAGGCCCATGACCGCCAGGCATCTACAAACTCCGTCATGGGACGCCTGGGCATCTATGACGTCTATGTGGATGTGGACGTAAGGGAGACGAAGGACTCCCTTCAGGTGAGGTTCAGGCTGAAGCCGGAGCAGATGAAGTTCGGGATGGCCCAGTGGATGGAGTACAGGAACAACGCCCTACAGCTGAGGGCCGCGCTCCGGGTCAAGACGGGGACGTTGCTGAGCGAAGCTCCGATGCCGGTGGCCAGGTGGCCTCTGGAGGCCTTCGAAGAGGAACTGAAAGAGAAGACGAAGGAACTGGAGGGCCTGTCATTACTCTTTAGGGTGTACTTGAGGCTTCTATCGGCCGACAGGTTGAACGCCATCTTCCTGTGGGATCGGGAGGCTTGTAACCGTAGCCTGGCTAGGAGCTTCCTCGAAGAGTTCACACCGACCGTCGCTCACGTCCTCTGTGGGGGGAACACCCCAGAGGAGATGCAGGAGGAGATTGCCCTCAACGGGAACGGGGGCATGGTGATCGTGGACGACTACGAGAAGGCCACGCCTGAGGAAAAGCGCATCCTCTTAGACCTCCTCGCGACACGCAGGACGAAGATCTTCTACGAAGCAAAGAGGACGGACGTGGACGTGAAAGCAAGGTTCGTCTTCAACCTCTGGGTCCCCGACAAGATCGACTCGCCAATGTTGGACCCCGACTTCATGGGCCTGGTCGACATAGCCCTAAGGATGCCTCCAGCCGCGAACAAGAACGCCCTTGACGAACTTCTGGGCGAAGGAGTCCCCTTGGCCCAGGAGGCGAAGGGCGCCCTGCAATCCGTCTCAGGATCCGATGTGATTGAAACGGACATGCCCGCCGACATGCAAGGGCTGCTCCGGAAATTTAGGGCGCCTAGGTTCCTCTCTGGCTACGGGTCGAGGATGGAGAACGCCGTGGGGGAGCTGGCCTTGGCGAACGCCAGGCAGAGGAGGTCCTCCGTGGTCGAGGGGGCTGACTTCGAAGAGGCCTGGGAGCTAGTCGAGCTCTCCAACGCAAGCCTCTCAGTCAAGCAGCGCAAGGGCCAGCACAGCGTTTAAAGGGGGCGGACGGGGCCGCCTTCCGCGTTTCATGACGACTCAACTCTACCTTGAGTTCATCCGGGATGCCCTTCTAGCTGCCAACGATGCTGTGGCGGAGAGCTCCAGGAAGAAGACAGGGGGGAGGGCCCTCGGAAGGGGGTCCTTCGGGGACGTCACCTATGAGGTCGACAAGGCCGTGGAGGACACGGTGATGTCTATGATCCCGTCCAGGCTGCCTCCAACGACGGTGATCTCCGAGGAGCGCGGGATCAGCTCCCCCGCCTCAGCGAAGTTGACTTTGCTGATGGACCCGGTGGACGGAAGCACCAACGCCAGGAGGGAGGTCTCGGTCTACAGCACGTCCATCGCCCTGGCCGAGGGGCCTCGATTCTCCGACATCTTCGCCGCCGGCGTCATCGACCATGTGAGGAGGAGGATGGTCTGGGGGACCAGGGGAGCTGTCTACGAGGACTGGACGCTCGCACATCCTGGCAACGTCACCGACCTCAAGGAGGCACTGGTGGCCCTCGACTCGAAGCAGTACAAGATACCCGCCAGCGGGCGGAAGGGAATGGACGCGCTCATGGCCTCCACCAAGTACCCCCGGATCCTGAGCACCGCGGCACTTGAAACGGCCTGCGTGGCCAGCGGAAGGCTTGACGCCTTTGTGGCCCCCTACGCCGACCTGAGGAGCTTCGACTGCCTTCCCTCGATCTTCTTGGTCTTGGGAGCAGGGGGAGTCATCGACACGGGCAAGGCCGATTTGGGGTCCGTCCCCCTGGACGGCAGCGTTAGGCTCAACTACATCGCGGCTGCCAACAGGAGGCTCCTGCGACTCATAGAGAGCAAGCTCGACTACAGGTGGTAGGGGAGGCCGCTCGTCCTCACCTTCTCAGGGACCTTGTCGGAGTACTTGACGAGGAACTGCCTGTCCTCCGCCTCCTTTCGAAGGTCGTCGGGAAGCATGTGAGGAATGCTGTCGATCACTGGGTACCATCTCCCACACTTGGGGCATGTGAGGAGGGCCTCCTTCAGGTCGAAGCTGAAGCAGACCTCGCAGTCCTTGACCAGATCTGCCTTGCCCAGCTTGCTGATGAAGCCGCCGTTGTAGACGCAATAGAGCTCGCAGCCGATCTTCTCTCGGTGCTTCTGCTCACCCTTCGATGCCGCAAGGACCTTCAGCTCGAGGGGGAAGGCCTTGCATATGGGGCAGGCAAGGATGTCCATCAACCGATATCTCATGCAGGTCTCATCCTATGACCTTGGGTCTGAGGCTCGGCATATTTGAGAATATCACTGCAAAGGAGACGTCGCAGGGACGGTTCTCGAGATAACGTGTCCTGCGGACCGTGGCACGGCCTTCTCCGCCCCTGCGGAGCGTGTGTACATGGCCCCCTTTTGTGACGAACAGATAGGCGTGGCTATGTGCATGGCATCGAGCGCAACTTGGCCGTCATCATGCCGTAATGCCCTACTAGCGCTCTGGGGCCCTCTTCTTCAGAAGATCGGACCTCGTGACGATCCCAGCCATCTTCCCTCCCTGGTAGATGAGGACGGCCCCCGTGTAGTTCAGCATCTTTGCCACCATCTCCAGAGGGGAGTCCTGGCTCGCCGATGGAAAGGGCTGGTCCATTATATCCTTGAGCTGCTGCCTCAGGATGTCATCGATGCCCGAGCCCTTCGCAATCCTCTCCACTAGAGTCTTCTCGGAGACTGACCCGACCACCTCTCCTCCTCTGACGATCGGAAGCTGGCTTATCGCCCTCCTGTTCATTATCTTCACGGCCTCCCCGACGGTCCAGTCCGGGTCGGCCACCACCACCTCCTTCACCATGATCTCCGATGCCCGGGCCCCGCCCTTGCGTTGGTGACTTTCAAGGACCTCGAATATCCGACTGGTCCTGGTGTAAGAAGGGTCGACGCGCCCCGCTTCGATCTTTGCGATGAGTGATTGGCTCACGCCAGAAAGGGACGCCAGCTGGGATTGGGTGAGGCCCAGTACCCTTCTCATCCTCTTTACGTCAGCCAGGTCGTACATGACGAGATTGCGACAGGCTGCAGCGATATAAGAATTATGCCAGCTTCAAACTATTCTGTTGCGACTACCACCCTGAGGAGTGGGAAACTGGATAGGGCTTAAAACGTGGCTCCCATCTCACGGCAGCGCAAAGTGAATCTCGCAAGAACGGAGCTCAAGGCCGGGCTGATGGAGCTCCCAGTGGCCGGGAAGACTCCCCTGGCCAAATTGGGCTCTTCGAGGGTTCAGGCCAAGGTAGAGTGGATGAACCCCTCAGGTTCCGTCAAGGACAGGGCCGCCATGTGGATGGTGAATGAGGCGCTGGAGTCGGGCCTCCTTGACTCCGGGAAGGTCGTCATCGAGCCGAGCAGCGGAAACATGGGCATCGCCCTCGCGTCCGCTGCTGGTAGGCTTGGGCTGAGGGCGGAGATAGTGGTCCCCGAGAAGGTGAGCTCCGAGACGAAGGCGATGCTTCGTGGTCTCAGGGCGGCCGTCATCGAAACGGCAGACGACCTCTGCCCAAGGGTGGGAAAGGGGGCGGACCAATGCATCGCCTTGGCGCGCTCCCTGCAAGCGTCGAAGCCGGAGCTCTACTTCATGCCAAACCAGTACGAGAACATGGCTAACTTCAGGGCCCACTACTTCGCTACCGGGCCTGAGATCTGGAGGGATACTCACGGAAGGATCGACATCTTCCTCGCCGGAGTGGGGACGGGCGGGACCATCACGGGGGTGGCCAGACACCTCAAGGAGAGGAAGGCCGTCAGAGTGATAGCGGTTCAGCCCCAGGCGAACCACAAGGTTCAGGGCCTTCGCAACCTGACTGAATCTAGCATGCCAAGGGTCCTCGAAGAGGGCGCCTCTCTGATTGATGAATGGGTGACCGTTACCAACGATGAGGCGTTCGAGGGCGTGGTGGAGTTGGCCGCCATTCATTCCATGTTCGCCGGCCCGAGCTCCGGTGCGGTATACGGCGCCCTTTCCAAGGTTCAGGGACTTCGAGGGAAGAGGGTGGTGGTAATGTTCGGCGACTCCGGCCTGAAGTATAGGTCGGTTTATCGCGAAAACGGAGTCTTCACGGACGGCCAGATGGGGGCCCTCCTCCACTCAGGGCGCTTCAGCGAGTTCGTCGACAACCCAAATAGCCCCGCCTCCCGCAGCGTCAGGGGAGAACTGTGAAGGGAACCCATGAGGAGACCAATAGGCTGGGCGAGGCGGCCTCCTATGACGAAATCTTCTCAATCGTTAAGGGGCACGTCGAAGAGGTCCTAGGCCTTCATCGGGCGGGCCTCACCTTGGGCCTAGCAAGGCTTCCTCCAGGGATTGGGGCCTATCACATCGTGGGATCGAACATGATCGTCCTTAACAAGGACATCGTTGAAAGGGTTAGAAAGGCGGAGCCGCCCGAGATAGTGGCCTCCTTCATCTACATGCTGCTCCTCCACGAATACTTGCATTCCCTCGGCATGATGGAGGAGGAGCAGGTCAGGAAGACCAGCGAGGAGGTAGCTACGAGGGTCCTCGGGGCGGGCCATCCGGCTTCGGTACTGATACGCACGCCGCTCACCGAGCTTTTCCCGTATTTGGGGACGTTGCGATACGCCGACAGCCCGCTGGGGGACATTGAAGTCGTGAAGGACTTCGACAGCAAGAGCTACCCTTTCATTTCGTAGCACACATGGACGGCCACGATTGGCCTATTCCTTCCTTCCGACGCTGATCCTTATCGTGGACACGTTGCGCCTTTCCGCCCCTTCGCCGACTACATCGGTGTCGATTTCGATGGACCGCACTACGAACTTGCCGCTGCCAAGGCGATTGATTATGACTTCGGCTACGTCCACGGCACTTGAGATGGCCTTCCCCCTCGCCCGCAGGACGACCTCGGGGTACTGAGTGAGCTGCATCACCCCGGAAAGAGCGTAGCTCATGATGGGCTTCTTCCCTATGAAGATGTGATTGGGTGGTACCTCACGCCTGGGAGGCGGCCCTTCTACTACCACCTGCGCCGTTGTGGACTCTGTCTCCCGTACTGGAAGGGAGGCTGGAACCGCAGCAGGCGGAAGCGCTTCGGCCTGCTCCGAAATTGGCAGGAGGGGGGTCTGGGCTGCAGTCTCCTCCTCGACGGTCATGGCCTCGGCAGCGGCGGGCTGCGCCGGAGTCGGGGCCTCAGAGGGTGAGGGCGAAGGTGTTTCGGGAGCCGCCGGCCCCTCGACCGCCTCGGGCCGAACCTCACCTTCGATTGGCTGGCCCCCCACTTGAGGTAAGGTCTCTGGCGCCTTCTGCTCCGGAACTGCCGCCGTAGGTGGCTGCTCGGGAGAGGGAGCCGCTGGGGCCTTTGCTGCGCGGGGCTTCGGAGCCTTGGCCTTACGTTTGGGCTTGGCAGCCCCCTTGGTCACCTTGGTTGACTTGGTCGCTCGCTTGGGCAATGAATTCCACCGTATGAAACGTCCTTTTCGCTCTCGGCTTTATAGCTTTTCTCGTTCTGCCCAGGCTGTGAGCACTGAATCGAGCCAGGAGGCAGCGAAGATACTTCATTAGATGGCTAATCCAACGCCCTCATCGAGCCGAAGACGCCGCAACAAGTCCTAGAGGAGATCCGCCACCGGTATGTTCTGGAACTCTCCGGACGGGAGAGTCCGCCTGATGGAGATGGGGATGGCCTTCGTCTCAAGCTCCGCCCGAGCGATGCTCATCGCGTCGGCAAGCTCCGGGGATACCTCAATGAGGGGAGGCGCGCCAAACGAGAGCTGAAGGGCCCTGGCCCCCTGAATCCTAGCCCTTTCGAACCTCGTCAGGTGGTCGGGCCCAATAAGGCCCGAGACAACTTCGACGGGTGCTTTCCTCTTGGAGGGCCCGGGCTTTGGCTGGCCTGCCGTCGCCAACACACCCTTGACCACCTTGACCTTGGGGACCTTCTTCACAGGCGTTGGCTTCGGGGCCCTTGGAGCCTTCGTAGGCCGGGGCGCCTTCTCCTTCCTTGCGACCGCAGAGACAGACGCACCCGCGCTCGAGGCCTTGCCTTCCGAACCCCTAGGTGTGGGATGCTTCATGGCCTCTGGCATTCTAGAACGCTCGCAATCCAAAGCGTATGTCAATCAGGTAATAAGGTTTTTCGTGCCCTCAAGCCCTAGAATTCTGATAAATCGGCGGTCCTATCGCTGGGGCCAAGACATATAGGTGCCGATGGCCAACTACGGCCTCGGTAGACACCCTGGAGGAGATGTACCATTCGAACAGGTCAGCTCGTAGTGATCGATGGGCCCATGTTCTCCGGCAAGACCTCGCGCCTGCTCGAGCTCCTCGAAAGAGAGGTCATAGCAGGAAGGAGGACAGAGCTGTTCAAGCCACAGATCGATGCAAGATACAGCGCATCCGAAGTGGTCACCCACAAGGGATTGAAGCTTCCGGCGAACGTGGTCCCCATCACGGGGGCGGGTGTGAAGCTCATTTTGGAAATGAGCTCCAAGGTCGACGCCATCGGGGTCGACGAAGCCCAGTTCTGGCCCACGACCGTTGAGCTTCCGCAGGAGCTCGAAAAGATAGCATATCAGGGCAAGCGGGTCTATGCGTCCGTCTTGAATAGGGACCACCAGGGCCGGCCTTTTGGCAACGCCATGGAGCTGCTCGCCAGGGCCGACGTCATTTACAGCCTCTCCGCGGTCTGCGTCAAATGCGGCAACGACGCCTACTTCACCCAGAGGACGTCGGGAGGGAAGGAGATCTTCGGCCCGCAGGTCGTCGTCGGTGGGAAGGAGCTCTACGAGCCGCGCTGCCGGAACTGCTACGTGAGGCCGCCGGGGGCTAGCCCTTGAGCAGTCTGCTCAGCAGGGCGACCTGAGCCGTCCGTTCGGCAGAGATGCTGAGCTGCATAGCGTCATGCAAGGATCGCCCCAACGTCACGAGCCCGTGCCTCTCGAGAAGGAGCGAATCTCCTCCGTCCTTCAGCTTCTCTGAGACCGCATCGGCGAGCCTGAGGCTCCCAGGCTCCTCCTCCGGCAGCAGGTCAATGCCCTTCGGGAAGTAGAACGAGGCCTCGGTCGTCACAGGCTGAAGCCTGAGGCCAGCCACGCAAAACGATGTTACGTATGGGGGATGGGTGTGGACCACCGCGTTGACGTCTGGTCTCTTCAGGTAGAGGAGGCGGTGCATGTTGACTTCGATGCTGGGCTCTCGCTTCCAACCCTTCGGCGGCCTTTGGAGGTCCACCTTTACGAAATCCTTCGGCGTCGCGTCTGAGAGGAACTGCCCAGTGGCCTTGACGAGCATCACGCCTCCCATCCTCATGCTGATGTTGCCCTCCCTTCCTTCGCAGAGGCCTAGGGCACCGATCCTGTTCGCCTCCCTGGCAAGTTCGACGCGAAGACGCCTCTCGACAGGCTTCATGGGCTCTCCACCCTCCGACAATCCAAGGCACGCATGGGGTTCGCGCTCAGTACACTGGGGTGAGCCAAGACGTATACCGTGGCTCCTCTCCCGAAACGAGCTTCAGGTAGGAGTCCCGTAGCCTCGCGGTCACCGGCCCTACCCCCCCTCCACCTACTGGCTTCCGGTCCACGGACGTGATCGGGGTGACCTCCGCGGCGGTCCCCGAATAAAAGGCCTCATCCGCGACGTACAGCTCAGAACGGGAGACCTCCCTCTCGACCGTACGATATCCCATGTCGGCGGCTATCTTGATGACGGAAAGGCGTGTGATGCCGCCGAGGATCGATGAAGTTATCGAAGGTGTCACCAGCGCTCCATCCTCCACCAGGAAGAGGTTCTCACCGGAGCCTTCGCTCACCTTTCCGTTCAGGTCGAGCATGATGCACTCGTCAAATCCGTGCTTCACGGCCTCCATCTTGCCGAGGACCGAGTTGGTGTACTGGCCCCCAATCTTCGCAAGTGGAGAACCAGTCTGGCCCGACGTCCGCCTCCATGTGGAGACCATGGCCGCGACGCCGTCGCCCTTGAGGTACTTCTCGAAGGGGAAGGCGATGATGACCGTCTGGATCGGGAATCCGGTGAAGTTGATCCCCATGCCCCCGAATCCGACGAAAACCAGGGGCCGGATGTAGCATCTCTGGCGGAAGCCGTTCTTCCTCACGGTCTCGACGGTAGCCTTCTCGAGCTCATCGGCGCTGTACTGAAGGTCGAAGCCGAATATCTTGCAGCTGTTGACGAGCCTCTTCATGTGTTCCGGGAGCCTGAAGATGTACAGCTGTTCCGACGAAGGGGAGGGATACGCCCTGATGCCCTCGAAGGCAGACGTCCCATAGTGAATCGCATGGGACATGACATGAACCGTGGCCTTGTCCCATGGGACCAAATCCCCGTCCATCCATACGTACTCTCCTTTGGCATATGGCAACCGTGGAGCACCTGCCGAATGCCGGCGGCAAGAATTATTTAAATCGTTTCGGAGGAGTCCGCCAGCCTCGGGAAGAGGCGGGTTCACTTGTATGCGATGGTGGGCGCAGGCTTGACTTCAGGCAGCCTGTAGAAGGGCTCCCTGAGCCAGACGCTCTTGACGAACTGGGCAGCTATGGCCTCATCAGAGCTGCCGTCCCGGAGGACCTTGAGGAAGTCCACCATGTTGTCATCTCTCATAAGGCATGGGCGGAACTTGCCGTCATGGGTGATCCTCATCCTGTTGTTGGCGATGCAGAAGCTGACGTTGTGCACTGGTTTGACTATCTCGACCTTCACGCCATTAGGAAGGGTGTACTGAGGCCTGTTCTGGAGGTCGCGGACCTTCACGGAAACGGCCTTCGCCTTCAGCTCTGACTCGAGCCCCGTCGGGTCGTAGTGAAAGCGCCTGTAGAATTCCACGTCTATGGGCACCAGCTCTATCAGCTGGACTATGGCCACATCACCGCCCCCGAGGGATTCGGCATATCTCACCATGTCCCAGATCTCGTCGGTGTTGTAGTCCTTCATGAGGACCATGTTGAGTTTGACGGGCAAAAGGCCCACATCTATGGCCGCCCTGATGGCCTGCAGCGTCTCTTCGTACCTCACGCTGGTCGTGATCCACTTGAAACGCTCCTCCTTCAGGCTGTGGAGGCTGATGTTGAGGCGCTTCATACCAGCCTCCTTTAGCTGAGAGGCGACGAGCTCTATTCGCGTGCCGTTGGTGGTCATGGCGAGATCGTCGGGGTGAAGGGCTCCCAGCTTCTGGGTGATCTCCAAGATGTCGTGCCTCGTCATGGGCTCGCCTCCGGTGAGTTTGATCTTCCTCACGCCGAACTGCATGAGGATCGAGGAGACCCTGGCGATTTCGGTGGCCGAGAGCAGATCCTTCGCATGGCCGACGAAGCCTTCGTTGTGGCAGAAGACGCAGTCGAAGTTGCACTCTGGGGTGAGAGCGATACGAAGGGACGTAACAGGTCGGCTGAACCTATCATAGAGGACCGTTTTGCGACATCGCCCCCATCACGGCGTTATGCCGAGGCGGAAGCCATCTTATAAGAGAAGCTGAAGATAACCCTTCTCGCCCTTCGGGGTGTCGTCAACCCGCAGATCCTGGGGCAAGGAGCGGATGCGGCGCCCTTCCTGCTATCTCACTTGTTATTTGGAGTCACTATTAGTAAGGAATAAATATAGGCTGACTGGATACTATAACGGCGTTTTAAGATGCAGGACAGCCAAATCCTCTTACGCCAGCCGAGTCGTCCGATGAACCCCGAGCTGGGTGCGACGGGATGGGTAAGACTTCTGGACGTTCAGGTGAACGGCATCGTGCCGACCAGGATGCGCCATGTTATCAAGCGCTACCTCAAAAGGATCGGCTTCAGGACTCTCAAGGTGGAGCACATTTCGGACTCTAGCCCATTCACCCTGAAGCTGGTTGCGCATGGTCATACTTCAATGCCCATCACCCAGGAGCAACTCTCCAAGATCCAATATCTGCAGGACTCCGTCGTTCAGGCCTTGACGCACAACAAGCTTGGATACGTCCCTCACGCGTCGAAGGCGGACCCCGAACTGCTGAGACAGATGCTGGCCAAGGTCGAACCCAGCCTGAACAAGATCTACTACACCATAGCCTAGGTTCACCGGCAGGAGGCCCTTCACCCGGCGGATGCCCTGGTCGAGGTGGCGTCAGCCCCGGGGGCGAACTTCGTGCCTTTTTGAAAAGCTCGGGAGCGCCTCAGAAAGCCTTATCAAGGAAATCTGATTTCCGCAAGGGCAAATGGCCCGCCCATGTGAAATCGAGCCGCTGGCCGGAGGCTGGGCCTGATGCTCGAAGTGAGGCTCCATGGGCGAGGCGGGCAGGGAGTGGTTTCCGCTGCCAAGCTGATCGCCGAGGCAGCCATCCTGGAGGGGAAGTACGTGCAGGCCTTCCCCGAATTCGGGGCTGAGAGATCGGGGGCTCCCATCGCCGCCTACGCCAGGCTGAGCGACGAGCCGATTGAGATCCATTCGTTCATCTACTCCCCTGACATCGTGGTGGTGGTGGACAGGTCCATGGCTTCATTCAAGAACACGGTGGCCGGCCTTTCCCCTAGAGGCACCTTCCTATGCAACTACGAGGGTGAGCCCGACTCACTGAGGGCAGTCCTCGGCCTGCCGAGCGGAGTCAGGGTCTTCTCGGTGGACGCCACGGGAGTCGCCCTCAGGAACCTCGGCAAGGACTTCCCTAACACGCCCATGCTGGGGGCCCTGGTGAAGGCGACAGGTCTGGTCTCCATGGAGTCGATGGAGAAGGTATTGGGCGAGCGGTTCAAGGGCGCGAACAACGCCATGGCCCTCAAGCAGGGCTTTGAAGGTGTGAAGTCAGGTTGAGCTGGAAGGAGCTTGAGCAGGGGGGAGTCGTCAAGGGTGGGACATCCAAGGCCTACACAACCGAAGGCTGGAGGGTGACGAGGCCCGTCATAGACGAGACAAAGTGCACGAACTGCCTGCTATGCTGGATATATTGCCCGGAGCCCGCCATAGTCCGCCATCGGGGCTCCAAGATTACGATCGACTACGAACACTGTAAGGGGTGTGGAATCTGCGAATCGGAGTGCCCGGTCAGGGCAATTACGATGGTGAGGGAGCCGTGACCGAATCTCTCACGTTGAAGCCCGTGGGGATGGTGGGCGACGAGGCCGTCGCGGAAGCGGTGAGGCAGAGCGACGTGGACGTCGTGGCGGCCTATCCGATAACCCCACAGACCATAATCGTTGAGAAGCTGGCCGAGCTGGCCGCCGACGGGGAGTTCAGGGGCGAATTCGTCCCCGTGGAGTCGGAGCACAGCGCCATGTCGGCGTGCCTCGGAGCTTCGGCGACGGGTGCGAGGGTCTTCACGGCTACTTCGAGCCAGGGGCTGGCCCTGATGCACGAGATGCTGTACAACGTAGCGGGGATGAGGCTCCCCGTGGTGATGGCGGTGGCCAACAGGGCCCTCAGCGCCCCCCTGGTGCTGAACGCCGACCATGGCGACATGATGGGCTCCAGGGACTCGGGTTGGATTCAGGTCTACGCGGAAAACGTCGAGGAGATCTATGACCGCACCATTCAGCTCTTCAAGCTCTCCGAGGACCCGCGGGTGATGCTTCCGTCTTCCATCAACTTCGAGGGCTTCATACTCTCTCACGACGTGGAAAGGGTCTCTCCCCTGGCCGATGAGGCCGTCAGGGGATTCGTGGGGAGGCCGTCCTTCAGGAGGAGGCTGGACCCCGCCGACCCGACGACCTTCGGCGCCATAGCCACCCATGAGAACTACTACGAGTTCAGGGCGCAGCAGCTGGAGGCCATGGACACGGCCCTTGGAGTCTTCCAAGAGGTGGAGGAGAAGTACGAGCCCATCAGCGGCAGGCGGTACGGCCCGGTTTCGGCCTTCGGTACGGAGACGTCCGACTACGTTGCCGTGATCAACGGGTGCGCCTCGGGGACCATGAGGGCTGCAGCCAGGGCCCTTGACAAGGAGGGAGGAAGCTTCGGCGTCCTGGCAGTCAAGCTCTACAGGCCCTTTCCGACGTTGGAGGTCGTGAGGCACCTCAAGGCAGCCAAGGCCGTGGTGGTCATGGACAGGAGCCTGAGCCCGGGCGCCCCATCCGGCCCCCTGGCCGAGGACGTCAAGGCGGCGCTCAAGGGGGCTGGGCTTGACCCTCCGATAGTCAGCGTCGTGTACGGAATCGGCGGGAGGGACTTCTCGACCTCCGATGCCAGGAAGGTGTTCGCCATGGCCGAGGACGCGCGGTCGTTCGGCTCGAAGCTGGTGCTTTACGGAGTGAAGGCCTAGATGTACGAGCCAATCAAGGGTCTAAAGGAGCTCCCCATGGAGGAGCCTCTGGCCCCCGGCCACCGCCTGTGCCCCGGGTGCGGCGCCTCCATCGTCGTCCGCCAGGTGCTGCTGGCGGCCCCTCAGGACGCCGTGGTGGCTAACGCGACGGGCTGTCTAGAGGTCTCGACGGCCCTGTACCCGTATTCCGCGTGGAACAGGCCCTGGATCCATTCCGCGTTCGAGAACGCGGCGGCGGTGGCTTCGGGGATAGAGGCGGGGTTCAAGGCCCTCGCCCGGAGGGGCGATGGCCAATTGCACCCAATCATCGTGTTCGGGGGCGACGGTGGGACCTACGACATCGGCTTGCAGGCCCTTTCAGGCGCCATCGAGCGGGGCCACAGGTTCCTCTACATATGCTACGACAACGAGGCGTACATGAACACCGGGATTCAGAGATCCGGGGGGACCCCTCGCAGCGCCTGGACGACGACTTCGCCGGTGGGGCCGGCGAAGGCCGGGAAGGGCGAGTCCAAGAAGGACCTCGTGGCCATCGTGGTCGCCCATCACGTCCCCTACGCGGCGACGGCCTCCATATCCAACTGGAAGGACCTGATGAACAAGGTCAGGAGGGCCCTCTCGAAGGATGGCCCCACCTTCATACACGTCCTCGCCCCCTGCACCCGGGGCTGGAGGTTCGACGCCGCCAAGACGATAAAGCTTTCAAAGCTCGCAGTGGAGACACGGTTCTTCCCCATCTACGAGGTCGATGACGGAGCCTATAGGATCACGGTACCCGTGCCCAACCCCAAGCCCGTCGAGGAGTACCTGAAGGCGCAGGGAAGGTACTCCCACCTACTGAAGCCCGACGCGTTGGCACAGCTGGAGGTGTTGAAAAGAGACGTGGAGGCCAACTACCGGCGCCTGGAGAAGCTGTCCCAGCTTACGATAGCGCCTGGCGCCTAGGTATCGCCATTTACGGAACAGATTTATGATAGGTTGGCCTACCCTTTCGTGGTGTTCGGTTTTTGAAGAAGGTCGGCCTGGTGGGCCTCGGAAACATGGGCCTGCCCATAGCCGGAAGAATCTTGCAGGCAGGCTTCTCGCTGGTTGCCTACAACAGGACCAAGGCGAGGCAGGACGCCCTCAGGGGGAAGGCCGAAATGGTGGACTCTCAGAGGGACGTCGCGGAGATGGCCGACTCCATCGTAATCGCCGTGTCCGACACGACGGCGGTGGAGGAGGTGATGTTCTCCTCCCAGGGCATGTATGAGAGGATAGCTGCTGGCAAGACGGTGATAAACTGCAGCGACATACTTCCCTCCACCTCAAGGAAGATGATGGAGAAGCTCAAGCGCAAGAACATCAACTACCTTGAAGTGCCCCTCGTCGGAGGACCGATGCAGGCGAAGGCCGGGGACCTCGTGGCCCTGGTGGCCGGAGACCGAACGCGATACGAGGAGAACTTGGACGTGCTGAAGACCTTCGCCTCGAAGGTCTTCTACATCGGCACAGTCCCTGGCGCCATGTACATCAAGCTGGCCGTGAACCACCTGACGGCGAGCTACGCCCAGTCCATCGCCGAGGGCTGCGTGCTGGTCGAGAAGGCAGGCCTCGATCCTTCGCTTTTCGTTCAGATCGTCAATTCGACGGGATTCAAGACGTCGTTCAGCGAGTTGAAGGCCGCCAAGATGGTGAAGGAGAGCGTGGAGCCCACGCTGTACCTCAGGCACATGTTGAAGGACCTCGACCTGACCGACCAGACGGCGGAGGAGCTCAAGGTCTTCCTCCCCCTCCTGCAACAGGTGAGGACCACCTACCTCGGCGCCTACAACATGGGCTACGGGGACAGGGACTATTCCGCGGTGGCCAAGTTCATCAAGGACGTAAACAGGCTGAAATGACCGCTCGCGCACAACTTTTTAATTGCGCCCTCGGGGGGTCTATATGGGGTGGGGTGTCGGAGCGGTTACGAGCTCGCCTGCAGAGCGAGTCCACATGGGTTCAAATGTCGTCCCTGATGCAACGAGTTAGGGCGGCTGGGTATCCCATCCCCACCTGGCCGACTCTATCTTGAGATATGAAGCCAAAGGAGCGTTACAGGTCAGACCAAACGAAAAGATCGATATATGGGCCTGGAATTGTTGTAACCCCTGCGGCCGAAGCCATCGCTGAGTTTCGCAGATTTCCGACCAATGGAGAAACCAACCTTGGCGTCAAACGTCTCAAACGAAAGGGCTCTGACCCTCACATAGTATGCGTCCTTGTTCGCATTACACACTTTCCCCTTGGTATTGACTTTCCTTCCACCCTTGCTACCGAGGTAGGGACCCGTCGTCTCTACGCTGAACCTTTCGAGCAATAGCTTCCGCGAATAGTTTAGGACCTCAAGATTCGTGTTGCTGACCGTAAGGCCGCCGCTGGAATACGATCCTTCGGAATCGAAGAAGCCTTCCAGGAACGCAGAGGCGCAAGCATCATCATGCTCAATCACCTCCTTGAAGACGTCCAGAGGCCCGGATAGGTATTTGTAGAGCAGGATGCTGCTGGCAGCGACGTGCCAGTGGTTGAAGCGTTTGGACCAGCGAGGCTCATAGAGGGGCCTGTGGAGAACCTTGCAGAGGCAGCGGCTGAACTCGAGGGCGAAATCGTAATCGGTGACCCTGAGCTTGACGTGGAAGTTGTATCTGGAAACGGCGATGGTCGCGTCGCCTAGCCTTACGCCTATCACGTACGCGAGCTCGGGCGACGGGTCCGCCCTGAACTGCCTTACCCTGCCCTGAGGGGAGTGCTCTCCACGCACCCAGACTGATATCTGGGACTGGTCTATGCGCTCTCCTTCCGTCCTATCTATCTTCCTTGCGATGTGCGCATCCGAGAGCCCCTTC
>CAYYVT010000012.1:0-1563 GCA_964475215.1 uncultured Nitrososphaerales archaeon | reverse complement strand
AGGCTCTTCTCAGGGGGCGAGGCGGCGGAGTTCCTGGCCGGGGAAGGGGTTCCGGTCGAGAACATCGTGGACGACCCCGGACTGAAGGTATCTGAGGGGGAGATGCGCCAGGCCTCCCTCTGGTACATCCGGTCGTGGTTGGCGCAGAGGAGGAACGTCAGGAAGGCCAGGCAGCTGATAGACTCCTGCCGCCCCGACCTTGTCGTCTGCGACGAAGAGTTCTCCGGGGTGACCGCGGCCGAGGGCACGGGAAATAAGCGGGTCTTCATCTCCGACGAGCTCATGCTTGGGTTCGCGCACACGTGGGTATCCCGCATGATAGAAGGAAGGGTAGAGCGGTGGTATGACAACCTGCAGAAGTCTGTGGACCTCCTTCTGATTCCTGATTTCGGCAGCGACTCGGGCAATAGGAGGTACGTGGGCCCGATAGTGAGGGCTCCTACCATGACATGCGACGTGGCCCGAGCGAAGTACGGGCTTCCTCATGGGACAATGGTGCTGTTCAGTATGAGCGGAAGCGGGATCGGTAGGGAGCTGGGGGAGAGGCTCATGCCAGCCATGGCGGAGGCGGGGCTGGAGAGTTCCTCTCTTGTCGTCACAGGCAACCGGGGCCCCAAGTTCACGGGCAGAGGGGTCTTCGACCTCGGCCTCATTCGGGACAACCAGAATCTCGTCGCCTGCGCAGACCTGGTCGTGTCGACCGCTGGCAAGAGCACCATAGACGAGGCCGCCGCCGCTGGCACCCCCCTGATAGCCATCCCCGTCAGGCACCACGCCGAGCAGGAGAGGAACGCCAGGGAGCTTGGCTATTCCTACGAAGACCGGTTTCGGCTCCCAGAACTGATTCGCGCGAAGCTAGGAAGGAGGGAACGGCCACGGACTTTCAACGGCCAAGTGACGGCCGCCGACGCCATCTTGTCTTTGGTCAGAGCGGACCGATGAAACCGTCCGTCGTGGCCACGTCTACCACCATGGCAACGTGCTCCGAGAACATCTTGACGAAGGGCCTGTTGTGTTGTGCCGAGACTTCTGACGTAATTGGCTGCTTGAAGCCCCTAGGCCTTCAATCCTGAAAGGGCAGTGATGAGTGCCTCCTCTGAGGGGGCGCCCGAAAGTGCCAGGACGAGCCCTTCCCTTCTTGCAAGGTCCACAGCCAGGGGGTCAACCACCCTCGGGCCGTGGATCACAACGACCCTGGGCTTCAGTTGGGAGACTCTAATGGCGACGAGGGGGCTCCTGCCCAAGCCTACCTTGGTGAACACCAGGGCCCTCTCGGTGGTCGCCCCGAAGATCCTGTAGAAATCGTAGCCCGAGAGGGCGTATATCGTCTTGATGCTGTCGACCACCGTGTACCCATAGAGTTTGACAACGCTTGGGTCCCCTGCGAGGACGGTCGCATCCAGCATCCCGAGGATCTTTGAGGCCTCGAGCGGGCCGTGGAACTCGCCGATCGAGAGAATCGCTTCGTCCTTCTCCGCTGGGACGAGCCGCGACACCAGCCTCCCCTTCCCCTCGTCAAGGGTTACGAGGGCCCCTATGTACTTCCTGACGAATTGGACACCA
>CAYYVT010000011.1:0-5135 GCA_964475215.1 uncultured Nitrososphaerales archaeon | reverse complement strand
CGCAGCCCGATTACGTCTCCGGCCTTGAGACGGGAGATCATGGTGGTGACCGTGCCCACGGAGCGGATCGTGTGCTTGACCGACGCCTCTCCCCTCCACGACGCTATGGAGATGGGCACTTCGCCCACGCCGTATACGTAGAGCATGTTGAACTGGCCGGGCTTGAAGTCGGCCGGCCCCCGTCCATCATTCAAGTCAAGGGTGAAGGTCAACGTGTCCGGGGTCTCCGAGAAGACCTCCTTGACCAGCGCATGGGCATATCCGAGCGACAGGGCTTCAGGCAACCTTGACCACCTCGGGAAGGGGCCTCCTGCTCCCTTGTTCTCTCAGCACGGAGTTGACGGTCTCAGAGATGTCGATGCCGACGGGACACCAGGTGATGCACCTCCCGCATCCCACACATCCATACAGGCTGAACTGATCAGGCCAATAGGCGAACTTGTGCATGACGAACTGCCTGTAGCGAGCCTTCCTGTCAGCGCGTGGATTTCCCCCGGCGCTGTAGGTGAACTTCTTGGACAGGCAGACGTCCCAAACCCTCTGCCTCGTCACGCTTCCATCCTTCATGTCGGTGACGTCTTGGATTGTGTTGCAGAAACAAGTTGGGCATACCATTGCGCAGTTGCCACAGCCAAGGCACACCTGGGCAACTTCGTCCCAGACGCGGCTTTCAGATCCTCCATACATGAAATCCGACGGATCCCTTCGGGCGATCGCCTTATGCATCTCCCCCTTCACCCTCTGCATCAGGTTCAGCTCCTCCCGCAGGTCCTGCTGGCTCGCGGGCTTCATCTCTACGCCTTCCAGCAAGTTCATTCGTCCGTCAGGGATGTCGAAGAGCAGGCGGTCAGGGAGCTCGGTTATCCCCAGGTCGTAGCCTCCGTCCGCCTTGGGCCCCGTTCCCATCGATTCACAGAAACAGTTCTCCCCGGCCCTGCCGCAGTTTACGACGATCATCAGGGAAGCCTTTCTGAGTGGCGCATACACGGGATCCCTATACCGAGGCATTATGAGGGCCCTGTCGAGGGCGTCGACCGCCTTCAGATCACAGGGTCGGATGCCAAGGAACGCATATTTCCTGTCGGCGTGAAAGGTCGGCTCCGGCCGTGGACCTCCTTCCCCCTCCTTCAATTTCAACATCGGCAGGCAGGCGGGGTGCAGGAACTTCTTGACTGAGTGAGGTCCGTTCACGGCAGAGAAAATCGATTTGGAGGAGCCCTGCAACCTATACTTCCCCGGAGCCTGGACGTCGACCGCTCCCGCCGCAAGGTCGCCAATTCCGGAGATTTCATCGAGGCACACGGCGCCATCGACGACCTTCGGCCCCACGACCGTGTAGCCCAGCGTATGGAGGTTGAAAATCAGCTTCTCCAGGGCATCGAGGCCGGCGACGAACTCCATAGCTCCTCGTAATGGACAGGGTCTATCCGGGCTAAGAAGCTTGTTGATGCAGGAAAGATGAGATAGAGGCAGTATTGGTGCGCATAAACCCCGGAGAAATGGCGTTGTACATGTTTAATGGAAACTAGACGCTATTTTCAGACACTTTACACGAGTCTTGGCAGGTCGATGAAACGACCGCGGCTCAGGCGGACATCTCGAGCCTCTCCCTAATCTCCTGGCTCTTCTGCGTGGCCTCCATGACGGCTCGCATCAGGGCCGGTCTGATTTGGCTTCCCTCGAGCTCGTAGATGGCCTCGATAGTCGTCCCGCCGGGGGTCGTGACCATATCTTTGACCTTCGCCGGGTTCTCATTCATCTTTAGCACCAGCTTCCCCGTCCCCAGGACGGTCTGGGCCGAGCTGATCAGGGCCAAGTCCCTGGGAAGGCCCACTCTCAGCCCTGCGTACATCAACCCCTCGATTATGATAGATAAGTATCCCGGACCGCTGCCGCTGAGGGCAGTAATGGCGTCCATATGCTTCTCTTCGACCTCCATGCAGCTCCCGAGCTCCTCGAATATCTCCTTCACCACCTGCTTGTCCCGTGCGGAAACACCCTCCCCACAACAGTACCCGGTGAAGGCTTCGTCGACCAAGACGGCTACGTTGGGCATCGCCCGCACGAACCTGGCCTTTGGAACCAGCTTGGTGTAAAAGCCCAGGGGGACGGTTGCAGCCGTCGAGATTACCAGCTTCCCGTTGATCTCCCGAGATATCTCCTTCAATACCTTTGAAACGTCCCCGGGCTTGACGCATAGGAACACGATGTCCGCCTCTCCCGCTGCCTTCCTGTTGTCAGAAGTTACGATGACCCCTAGAGCCTCCAAGTCCTTTGACTTTGCGATCGTCCTTCTCGTGGCTATTACCTTCCTACTCCCCCCTTCCTGCAAGCTCTTGGCGATGGCGCCACCTATTACGCCGGCACCTATTACGGAGATGACCTCACGACCTGACTTGGGCTTCATATGGAGGGGATTGTCTTCCCATATCTCCAATATAAGTTGTCGGCCCACGGCTCTGGTAGCAGGTGACGACCCCGGCCCTTCGGAGGAGCTCCCATTTCAGCCCTTGGGCTCGGCATCGTGGCCTAGTCTTCGCGATTCGGATTGTCAACTTATCGACGGCAGCAACCGGACTAGATCGCATAAGGCGCCATCCGCCTAGCCACAGTGCAAGCAACGCTGATTCCGTTCTGGGCCTCCATTCCGGGCAATGTTAATACGAAGGGAACCTGAACCCGATGCGAAGAGTGCAGACAGCCGTTGCCCCTGTGCCCGAACTGTCGCAACGAAATACCCGCAGACTGTAATTTCTGTCCATACTGTGGGGCTCGGCTTGTTCCGGCGGCAGCCGGCTATGGCCCGCCGCCCATTGGGAGTGAGCCTACAGGCGCAGAAGGGAGGCGGAGGTGGTCCGGGCTGCAGGTTACGGCGATAGTAATCGTCTTGCTGTTGGTGGTCGTCTCCGTGTACGCGGCGATTTCCTTCGTTTCGCCGGGCTTCTTCAGCGGCCTTCAGGCTGTCTGCCAAGCCAACACCACTTCCTCCGTCTTCGTATCCGCGCCTAACCCCAACTATGACACGCAGGAGGTGATGGTCTTCACACAGTCATACAACCAGCTGGAGTTCAACGTGACCGCCGTGGCCCAGTGCGACCCTAATGGATATGGCCCTTCATACCTACTGAACGGCCTCACCGACACTGGATATTGGTATCAGGTCGGAATCAACTGGAACTGGCCGCTCCAGAACGGCGGCTACGATACGGGCTTCGGGTTCGTGAGTGAAGCATGGGCGCCGGGCGGATTGACGCGTGCACCTCCATCCGTCGCGTTTTCGGGTGTAGTCAACCCAGGAGACATAATCGAGCTGAGCCTCACCATCAACTCAGGTCAGGTGATCGCTTCTGCGACAGATTTGAACACCGGGGCATCCGGCTCCACGAGCTATCCCGCCAGGTCGGCGACAACATTCGTCGGGTCCCAGGAGCAGGAATCGCATCCGAGGTTCTCGTTCGCCACAGAGGGGTACTTCACCGGCCTGATGACGGAATGGTATCATGTGAGCGCAAGCGCCAGTGGGTTCGAGCACAAGGTGGTCTACTCCGAAGACGCTGTGCCAATCACGTCGGCAACTCTCGGCGTCGGGGAATGGAACTTCACGACTAGCAACCCCGGTTCCGTCTTCTCCACCCTAGCTAACAATGGGAACCCAATCGACTTCAGCTCGCAGCCAAGTCAGCTGCAGCAATTCGTGCTCAACGGATACACGCTTTCAGCGGACGCGTTTGAGTTCGCCACTGGCCCCTAGAAGAGATTCGTGGGGTACGAGGTTCCATTGCCACTCGTCCAATGAACTCTAGCGGGATTGGAGGGATCAGCGGTCAGGTGGATACTCACAACATCCTAAGACCAGATTCGGTCAGCCCGACACATCGGTGCGGTAGGACTTCTCTCCTCCCGAAAAGGGTGGGTTCAGTTGTAGCTGGCACCTGAATGTAGACTTGCGAAAGGCCACAGCGGCAGATTCCGATATTATAGGATTTTAAGTTAGGTGTGGTGTTTCTGATTTAGTTAAATGGGCTACTTGGCCCCGTCGAAGCAGAATGCCTCCTGATGTGCATTTCCTCGTTCATTGTCCAGCTCTTCCCTTCGTCCTCTGACTGCTCGGAGCGCCACCTGAAAGAGTCCTTCTCTATGTCGGAGAAGATCCACTTCAGTCTGGGTCCCTCCGGCGACAGTCCCTCCAGCACTATTTCATCCTCCACCTTCCTACCGACGAAGGTCTTCACGAAGTTCTGCAAGGGGGAAATCCAAAGGCTGTGCCAGGCGTCTATCTTCGGGTCGTAGAATCTGACAGTGGTCCCGGCCGGCCGCATCGTCCTGCTCGATTCGTCGTAGAACATCCATACGTCCTGCACAGCCCTGCCTTCGAGGATCCAACGCCAATAGAGTTCACCCTTCTCTTGGGCCCAGGTGCCGTCAGGTTTCATGCATCTCGAATCGTATATCTCCCAGTCGCCGACGAACTGCCCGAACAGCATAAGCTTCTCCCTGTATTGCGGAAGGGGCCCTACGGCTGCCAGCCCCTCGATATGCCAGCCCGTTGTTGCTGGATTGGACATTTCTGCCGCCAACCAGAAGACCCACGCAGATAAACTGTCCGTGTTCCTTCTGCACTCCAGTCTCGAGGTGAGGATGATGTGCAAATGTGGAGGGGTAGCCCCTCTCATGACGACGCCGAACATAAAGATCGCCGTTGAAGAGGCGACCTTGGTCTTTCATCCAACCAAAAACAACCATGACTTCCTGATGGGGCGTGGGCTTGGGGCTGCGAAATGCCAGTTCTCTCAACAAGACAATCATCTTTGACGTATTGAAATCAAAACGAAACGGGAAGTGGGGTTGGGGCTACGCAGTGACAAACTACAATTAAGGCTGGGCTGGAGCCGGATTAGGCTATTAACCAGAGCACCCAACTCTTCCGCGCATGTGACCGTCATGGTCGCAAGCTCGATGGAAGCGGACGCCCGAATAGTCGGGATAGGTTTTCTCTTTCACAGGGTCACGAACCCGTTTGTGCGGTTGATCCTTCAATCTCCGATGCACCCTCTTGCCAGTGGGAAGCTCATCCTGGTCACCTATGTTGGACGACGGAGCGGCCTGAAACACACGCTTCCGGTGATGTATGCCAA
>CAYYVT010000010.1:0-1803 GCA_964475215.1 uncultured Nitrososphaerales archaeon | reverse complement strand
ATGCACCGCAACGGTGAACCTCGGATCGAGCATATTCTCGGTGGCTGTAATACTCTTCGCCTACAGGGTCCTGCTTTTCACGCCTGCAGAAATCGGAATCCCGTTCTCGATCGGCGCGGTCGGCTTTGTGGTCGGCGTCTTCATCGCCTCAAGGGTCACCTCGACGCTGGGCGTAGGGAGGAGCATAGCGCTTGCGGCGGCTCTGCCCATATGTGAGCTTCTGGCCCTTCTCGCGACGGGCGGATTCAAGATAGAGGTGCTGGGAGCGGCAATGTTCCTGAGCTCCCTGGGGATACCCATCTACAACATCAACCAGGTCAGCCTCCGGCAGATCATCACGCCGGACAGGCTTCAGGGCAGGATGAACGCGACGATGAGGACCATCGTCTGGGGGACCATCCCCTTGGGCTCCTTCATAGGCGGAGTCCTGGTCACGCTTGCCGGCGTTACGCCGACCCTGATCGTGGGAGCGGTGATATCGGGAGGCTCCTTCGTCTGGATCCTGCTTGGGCCGATCTTCAAGCTGAAGAGGCTGCCTGAGCCCACTGCTGACCAGGCTACGGGCTGACGCCATTTGTCCAAATCATCGCCGAGCCTGGGCGATGCTCAGGCGCGGGCCCCCCGGCTACTTGTTCCTCTTGACGACTATCCTGGTGAAGCCGTTCTTCAGCTCGGCCGCCATGAAGATGTGGCCTCGCCTCTCCGCCCAGGCCTTGATGTCCGGGACCGCGGCGGGGTCCGTCGCCAACACTTCCAGGACCTCGCCCACCGGCACCTGCCCTATGTTCTTGTTGACCTCGAAGACCGGGATAGGGCATGAAAGGCCCCTCACGTCGAGGACCTTAGAAGGCTTGTCCATACTGATGCATCCTCGCCGTGAGATTGACGTTTCATAATAAGCCTTTCCCGCGTTCCCTCAGGCAACAGGTAGGACATGGAGGAGCCCCTGGATGACGAACATCAGGGAGTAGGCGAAGACGGGGATCGAGACGTTGTCGTCCATGACCTCAAGCTTCTCCACGTAGCTCGCCACCAGAGCGCCGGCGACGCCGATCCAACCATAGATCCATCCATGGCTCCAGCCGTAGACGATGAAGCCAACCGGAACGGAGACGGCAATCATGGCGTAGGTCCCGGCGATACCCTTGTACCGACGCTTGTAGACGTAGTTTCGCACGATCCCCGTGACCCCGTCCCCCCAGGCCATGAACAGGAGTGATGTAACCGCCAGCCATTTGTCGTAGTACCAGGAAGACGTCAGGAGGAGGGTGGTGAGCGCGGCGAAGTAGACCTCGCCGTAGTTCTCCTTGAACTGGAACCAGCCCAGCTCCTTGTTCCTCATGTGAGGAAGCATCGTAAAGGTGGTAAGGGCGAGGCCGAGCACCCCCACGATCACAGGGTCCTTAAGGGTGAAGGGGATGATGACTATGACCACCCCGACCCAAAGGTGGATGGACTTCCTCGAGACATATGGGTTCTTTATGAGCCTCGAAAGGAGGAGGACGACGACGATGGAGGCGAAGAGGGCGAGTCCGTAGAGGGCGTCGGAAAGGGAGACCAAAGGCTACACTTTCGACGCTTCATCCAAGGCGCAGGCGGCATATATGCGAAGCGGTCAGGCGGTCGCCTTCACGGTTAGCCCCTCGATGACAGGACGAAGAGACGCCAAGCTGCCGACCCGGGGAGACACCTCAGGGTGCTGGCCTTGGCGGTCCAGGAGGATGGCCTTCCAGCCCGCCGACAGCGGAGCCTCGAAGTCAGCCCGAAGGTCGTCGCCGACGTGGACGAACTCCGGTGGGTCCA
>CAYYVT010000009.1:0-10453 GCA_964475215.1 uncultured Nitrososphaerales archaeon | reverse complement strand
GGCCATGGGCTTCCCGTTCTGGTCCAAAGCTGTAACGGTGACGGTCGACCCAGTGACGTTGGACCAAGAGCTCACCGAAGTCGGGCTCGCCGAAATCTGCAGGGTTGTGAGCACGGAAGGCGAGATCTCCCCTGTCGAGATTACGGAAACGGTGGCAGATCCGTCGTTGGTCACGAATATCTCCCCCTTCCCAGGGTCATATGCCAGCCCAAACGGGCTGGATTCCACTATCACAGTCGCGACCACCGAGTTGTTGGAGTCGGATATCACAGAGACGTTTGTGGAATAGAAGTCGCACACAAAGACCTCGCTCTTGGCGGGGTCGTAGACCGCGCTAGCGGATCCGGGTCCCGAGTTTATCGTGGCGACCACTGTGTTCGTGGAGTCGGAAATGACCGAGGTCGTGTTCGAGACGAAGTTGGCTACGAAGATCTCCCCCTTGGCAGAGTCGTAGGCCAGCTGCCCCCAGGGGCCGGCTCCTACGTTTATCGTGGTTACAACCGTATTGCTTGAGTCGGATATCACGGATACAGTAGTGGCTCCCCGGTTAGCTACAAATATCTCCCCCTTTGCGGGATCGTACGCCATGCCGGCAGGTCGGGCTCCGACGTTTATCGTTGCTACCACGGTGTTCGTGGAATCGCGTATGACCGAGGTCGTGTTGGAGCCCCAATTGGTGACAAACATCTCCAAAGTGCCGATGTCATACACCACAAAATAGGGGTTGAGCCCCACGCTTATGGTGGCGACCACGGTGTTGTTGGAGTCGGATATCACCGAGACGTTTGTGCCGCCCCAGTTGGCCACGAATATCTCCCCCTTTGCGGGGTCGTACGCTACACCAACGGGGTTGACTCCGACGTTAACCGTCGCGACCACGGTGTTGTTGGAGTCGGATATCACCGAGACGGTGTTGTCGTCGAAGTTGGCTACGAAGATCTCCCCCTTGCCGGAATCATAGGCCGCGCCGGCGGGGGAAGACCCCACGTTGAACGTGGAGATAACGGTCTGCGCATAGGCGAAATGGGAGACGAGGACGCCCAAAAAGATCAAGGTCACAAACAGGGCGAGAATCATCCTGCGGCGAGCTAGACCATGCATGCTCGATGGCACATTCATAAGTTCAACAGAGTCTGTGATAAAAACATTCAAGCATCAGGCCGGGAACATCAAATTTGGGCGTTATCTGCAGGCGGCCAGGAGCCGAGGGTCCGACAAGGGACGGCACCCATGCAATTCTGCTGATGACCCTAAGTTAAGATCGGGCCATCCCTGCCTTTAAGTGAGGACGAGCTCACTGGGGGGTGCCGCACTTTGAGCAGAAGACGGCGTCCGCATCGATGGCGGCGCCGCAGTTCTTGCAGCTCTTCGTCCGTCCCGGCTCAGGCGTCGCCGTCTCCTGCAGCGTTCCGCACTTGTCACAGAAGCGCACGTCGGACCGCAGTGGTATGGTCTCGCCGCACTTGGTGCAGACAGTCGTCTGCATCCCGCCCACTTCAAGGAGCTTCCCGCAGCGCACGCACTGTTTGGCGCCCAACCCGTTCGGGGCGCCGCAGAAGAAGCAGAACCTGACCATCTTGCGTTCGGGAGTGATGATGGAGAGGGTCAGCGAAAGGTTGCCCGCCTGCCTCTTCAAGAGGCTCCTATCGCCCAGGATGTAGTTGACCTCGAAGACGTTCTCGACGCCCAGGGCGCTGCTGGCCACAAGGGGAGTGATGTCGATGTCGGACTTCTCCACCACTCTGAGTGAAGTGGGGTCGGACTGCAAATCGGGCAGTCTCAGGAGCTTGCCATTAACCGTGATGGGCTTGCTAGGGTCAAGGTAGGAACGGGAGGATCCACCTACGGCGAGGTCGATGGAAAAGGAGAGAAGGACCTTCTCGACTTCGGGGTACTTGAATATGACCGTGCGTCGCGCCGGGGAGGGACCTATCTTCTCGTTGTTCCAGATGACATGCCTGGCAGAAGCCATACGGCAGAAATCAAGCCTCTCCGCTTGAAATAGTTTTCTCACTGGACGGAGGGAAACCACAAGATCAAAGGTTTCTCCCCTCCTTGACGTCGGCTCCTGGCTAGTGTTATTTTATGTATTTCACTTTGCTATGCCGAGAATTATCTATCAATATCGGAGAGTTATGATTAACGACCAACCCTGGCGGCAGGCCTCAGCAAAACTTATATTGACTCGAGATAGAGTTTCATCTGATGACTCGAATTATTCCGGGAGTTGAAGTACAAGTAGTAAAGGAGATCGTACCACAACAACTGCATCCAGCGGGAATCGTTGGGCTGATAGGCTCGGCCGAAAAGGGGCCGGTCTTGGAGCCCGTCCCGGTGACGAGCTACAGGGAGCTCGCCGAAAAGTTCGGCAACAACCCCGATTATTCTCTCATCAAGGATGGCAAGATTTGCTTCCAGAACGGCGTGTCCGAAGTCTTCGCCACGAGGATTACTTCTTCGGGAGGGAGGATGGCGACGCTGGTGCTGAAGGACGACAAGAAGAAGAACACGGTCAAGCTCACTTCGAAGCTGCTTGGAGAGGAGGGGAATACGCTCCGAGTGGTCGTCGCCAAAGGGATGAAAGATGATACCGTCAGGCTGGAGATTTCTGATGGAGGGAAGATGGAGACTTGGGACAACCTCACCATGACGAAAGGCACCGATGCGTACTTGGTTGACCTACTCAACGGTAGCTCAAAGCTTCTCTCGGCAGAGGACATGGAGTCGGCGTCAGCCGTTCCCTTCAACATGCCGACTCCGATTGAAGCAACACTTACCGGAGGAGCGGCCGGGGAGCTGAAGAAGGAGGACTTCGAGGCGGGGCTCGAGAAGCTTGAGATGGAGCCCGACGTGGACGTGGTGTGCGCCTGTGACGTCTGGGATCCGGCCATACATGCCGTCGTCGACGCGCATTGCCGGAACATGAGCAAGGATGCTAAGAACAGGATCGGCGTGGGCACCGTCGCGCCTAACGAGGAAGTGAAATCCATCGTGAAGCGGACCGAGGTCCTCGCAGGAGACAGGTTCGTCGTGGTCGCACCCTACGGGGTCGCAGGGGCGGTGGCGGGGCTGATGAGCAGGCTCAACTACTTTGAATCGCCCACTTTCAAGCCCATAACAGGAATTGCCGAACTCGAGAGGCGTTACACCCCTGGCGAACAGATGGAGCTCATCAAGGCCGGCATCTGCGTCCTTGACGCCATGAGAGGGAGGGGCATAATCGTGGTGAAGGGCATCACGACCAGCTCGGAGCAGATAAGCGTGACCAGGGTGGCCGACCGTGCGGTGAGAGGCGTAAAGAACGTCGCTGACAACTTCATTGGCACCCTCAACAGCCCGAGCGGAAGGATGGCGCTGAGGGAGAAGCTCACCGAGTTCCTCATCTCGATGGAGAGGGAGGGGGCCATCGTTCCAAGCACTGACCTGACAAAGCCTTCCTTCCTCGTGGACGTCTACAGCTCTGAGATGGACTTCTCGCAGGGAATCGTCAGGGTGGACGTGGCCGTGCGCCCGGTGAGGGCCATGGACTACATCTACGCGACGCTGACGGTGCAGGCTTAGGAGGTGAATTGAGCACATGTCAGTCATCTCCGCGAACGTAAGCGACATCAAGTGCGATGGTGAATCCATAGCGGGTCTGCAGTCGGTACAGTACAAGATAATGAGGAACCGCCAGAACATTCACAAGATAGGGAGCGACGAAAGGTTGGGCGTAGACTACGGGCCCATGTACGTCGCCGGCTCCCTAACCGTCAGATCGACGTATCCCAAGCTCGACACCATACTCATCAAGGGGCAGAGCGATGTGAAGTCCTTCCAGCTGGTGGTCGACCTGAAGAGCTCCGCCCTGGGGACAAAGGCCTGGGGTCAGGCCGTCAAGACCCTGACCTTCGACGAATGCTACCTCGAGGACAAGACGTTCACGATGGACGCCAACGGCGTCGGAAGTAGCGTCTACACGTTCACATCTACTCGGATCAGGGAGCAATAGGCTGGATGCCGAATAGGCTCACCAAAGAAGCCATACTGGAGGGCACCAACAGGAGGGTGACCCTCCACGTCCCCGACTACGACGCGGACGTCGTAGTGAGACCGCTGAGCGACGGGGAGCTCTCCAAGGTCTTCGCCCTGCTGGGGGACATACCGGTCAAGGAGGACGGGACGCCCAACATCGACAAGGTGGAGGTGGCCAAGAACCTAGAAGCGCTCAGGTTGGCTACCTCTCTTGGACTGGTGGAGCCGAAGCTGACGCTGGACGAGGTGGCCTCGATGAAGTTCGGAGTCCCAGAGCTGGTGGGGATGAAGATACTCGAAGTTAGCGGCGTCGCCCCCCCAGCGGACGTAAAAAAAAAGAAGTGAAATAGAGGAATTCGCCAGGAGCCCGGAAGGCAGGGAGCTGGCGGTCCTCATCCTCGACGTAGGCTACAAGCTGGCCGACCATCCGGGGAAGCTGACGAGGGACCAAATCGCATTCATAATGGCCTCCCTCTCCGCTCGCGCAGAGCAGGAGGAGGTGGCAAAGCTGGCCGAGGAGGGTGTCACGAAGATAGTGGTAAAGGAGGACTAGCGCGAGGTCCGTCTTCACTTGAACGCCCTTGAAGGCCTGATCAGCCGCATGATGGAGGCGCGAGCCAAGAGCACTTCATATTTCACCCGGTTGGGTGCGGCGACTCCAATCTCCTTCGGGCTGAGCCGAACGGTATGGGGCGCCATACGTCCCTGGGTCCTGGCGTGGAACTTTCGCAGGATGGCCGCGTGGCTCCTCTGGATGCTGGTCCCCCTGAGGATACTGTACGTCCGTCCTCGTGCAGCGAGGGCGCGGCGTCGTGGGGTCGGTGTCGCTCGAGTAGGCGAGGAGGCTCGTATGGAGCCCTCAGAGCTCGCCGCACCTGAGGCCCCCCATCTCCCTCCCTTGCAAGAGGTGGTTCCGTCCGTGGCTATGTTGACCTTTCCCGTTAGCACCAGCTTCCGAGCAGTGGCTCAGAAGTACGACGTACACAGGAGGATCGCCGCAAGCGTCCTCTCCGTTCCTTCGGCCTCGGCCGCCGCAATGGGCGGATTTGGCCCCATAGCGAGGGAGGAGCATGCGAGAACCCTTGCGGTCCCTTCGTCCGAAGCTCCCAGCCGTAGAGTCGGGATCGGCCCGTTCCCCGCCGTTCCCGGGGCTTCGGCTCTTCAGGTGGGGCCGGAACCGACGGAGAGAGCCGTTCCTCCCATTCCGTTCGCCGTAGGGCTCCCAACGATCAAGCCACCCAAACCGTCCGAGCTTCCCTCTGGTCGCAAGCCCAAGGGCCCATCGGCGGGGGCCCCCACACCTGAGCCGACGGCTAAGGGAGGAAGCACTACCCTCGTTCCATCGGCCATAGAGCCGACAGAGCGAGCCGGCCGCCCAGTCCTTCCAGCCAAGGGGCTCGTGGGCGCCACCCTCCTATCGGCTTCGAAGCTCCCTCCGAGCACTGGGACCGAGGCAACCCCTGTTTTCATCCCACCGCAAGCATCTGCCCTTCAGGCAGGTGCTGGCCCTGCCATCCCGGCCATTGAACCACGCGGCGCTCGACCCCCACCTTCGGGTGTAGAAGCCAGGCCTAGCGTTACCCCACCTCCACATGTTCCCGAGGCTTTCGTTTTTCAGGCGGGGCCGGAACCGTCGGAGAGAGCCGTTCCTCCCGTCCCCTCAGCCATGGGGCGTCCGGCGACCAAGCCCCTCATACCATCTGAGCTTCCCTCTGGTCGCGAGCCCGGGACCCCACGCGCAAAGGCCATCTTGCCTCGAGCGATCGCAGAGGGAGGAGTCTTCCCAGTACCGTCTGCTAAAGCGCCGCCCGAAGAATCAGCCTCTCCAATCTTTCCTCCCAAGGGGCTAGCGGAGGCCACCCCTCCCTCGGCCCCTGAGCTTCTGCGGGGCCCCAAGCCTGAGGCCCCACCTTCCATGAAAGGCGGAACAGCGAACTTACCCTCTCCGAGGGAAAAGGCGGCGGAGCTGCCTTCCCAGCCTCCACCGGGGACGACGCGTCCCCCGTTCCCCTCCGGAGCGCCAGTTCCCAGATCGGCGGAGATTGCGTTGGCTGGGTCTGCCGGTAAGGAGGTCCCGCCCGGACCGCCGACGTTCCAAGTCAGCCCTGTAGCACTTGGGCCAGGTGCACCTGCTCCCACGGGTCAGCCGCCTCCGGTCAGCGCGATAGGGACTCTGATTGCGATTCAGGGCCAGTATACGCCAATCACTGCGGCCCTCGCCCTGCCGCGTAGCCTTTTGGCGAGCCGAGGGGCCGCTGCCGCCATCTCCCTGGACGTGTCCCGAGTGGTTAAGATGGGAGAGGAGGCCCTCGCGGTCCCTGTATCCGTCGCGGCACCCCTAGGGGCAATGCCACCGGGCGTCGAGGAGCTCGCCGAGAAGGCGCTCCCCGTCCGGGGGTTCCCCCTTCGGGGGGCCGAGGAGGCCGGGGTCGTCGCGACGAGAGGAAGACTACCTGAGCATTTGGTAGCTCCGAGGCTTCCCACGTCTTTCCCCTCGGTGGTAAGCTTTCCCGACCGGAGGGCCTTGCGGCTGGTCCCTCCCATCTCAGGGCCGACTGAGGGGAGCCGTCAATTTGAGAGGCAAGAGATCGTGATGCCGACGCCACGGGAATCCCGTCCTTCGAGCGTTGCCGAGCTGGGGTTGCGCCGCCCCGTCGAGGGGGAACCCAAGTCCTGGACGGAGGCCAGGATAAGGGCCGCGATCAAGGAGTCGGCCGTCGGCGAAGACGAGGAGCTGAGAGAGTTAAAGAAGAACCTCGCCCGAATACTAGAGGAGGAGGCCAGGTTGTACTACGGGTCAGACTTCTGACCAGGTGAGAATCAGATGAGCATAGAGATAGACAAGGTCCCTCTGGTAAACCGCGTCGTCGACAAGAACGGCGTCCCGCAGGAAATCAGGAACGTCAGCAACATAGCCGTGAGCGCTAGAAGGGCGATAGTGGAGCACAAGATCCCCGGCCTGGCGGGCAGCGTGATCCAGGACATGGGCAAGGAGCCTATTCGAATCTCGTTTGAAGGGGACTTCTACGGAGAGAAGGTGAAGGACAGCATGCAGGTCCTTTGGACCAAGTTCAAGGACGGTAAGCCCGTGCCCTTCTCCTCCGACATATCCGGCATCACCGATGTGGCCCAGGTCATGATAGAGGAGTTTTCGTTGGCCGACGTGAGCGGAAGCCCGAACAGGTTTCACTACTCCATGGCGCTCTGCGAATACGTTCCGCCGAAGCAGGGAGGGGGCCAGCCCGCCAGCCAGCAGGGGGCGAAGCAGGAGGTGAAGAAGGCCTCGGAGGTCCACGACATCAAGGGGAAGGTGGTGGACGACGATGGGAAGCCCATGAAGGGCGCTGACGTCAAGATCAAGGGTCCCGCCGGAGAGTACAATGTGAAGACCGACGAAAAGGGAGAGTACCTTGCAAAGGACGTCGCCGAAGGCAAGTATGAGATCACCGTCGGCGGGGAGGGCTTTCAGAAGAAGAAGTCCACCGTAGAGGTGAAAAAAGGAGGCGGAGAGGGCGGCGGAGGCGGAGGAGGTGAGGAGGGAGGGGAGGAAACGGAAGGCGAGGGAGGGGAGGAGTCCGGAGGGGAAGAGGGGACGGAGTCCGGCAGCCCGTCAGATGAGGGAACCTAGAATGGCTCCTGATAGCCATCGTTGAAGACAGGTGTGAAGCCTGCCCGAGGGAGCAGCGGGCACAGTGAGAGCCGAGCGCCGTGCGTGGCAATGGAGGAAAGGGGCAGCCCGAGACCTCTATTCGTTCTCTGACTATGATGTGAACGCCCTGTGTACGCGCTTCTTTCCCTGCTCATCCACCTGCACGTAAAAGTCCCGGTCCATTGAAATAAGCTTGGAGATGTCGATGGCCTCTCCTGGCTCCGCAAAATACACCTGATTCTTGCCGATCAGGGCCACCAACGAGGCCTTCTGGCTTTCAATTTCCTCCTTGGACACATCTTCAAGGGTGAAGGAGCCCAGCTCCCCCTTGCCGTCGAAACGGAGGGTGAGGTTGCCGACCAGGCTGGTGAGGGCGCCGCTGGCCTCCCCGAGCTCCTTCCCGGCCAAGGTCACCTCCTTCGTAAAGCTGAAGTAGACCAGTGTGTCGCCCTTTACGAAGGCCTGGTCCGTCAGGGTCATGCCCGAAACGTCTCCGAGCCCGAAGGCCTGTTTCACCGTTTCGACATATGAAACCAGGCCAGCGCCCTGAAGGGGGATCGGAAGGCGGACCATCTCCTTCATCTTCGCGTCGGCTGGGGTGGACATACGCTCATGGGCTTCAGCTCCCGCCTTAAATCCGTTGGGACGGGGGCATCAACGAAGCGACGGCTGTTGACGTCTTCCTAGGATGGTAGATCGCTTTCGGCCAGGATCTCACGGCCGACGAAGCCGTTCCCATCCCCCGAGCCCTTCATGTCGTCCCTGAACTCTCCACCGTACAGCGCTTTGTCGACCTCGAACATTTTCTTGGCGACAGACTTGTAGAAGTGCCCGAAGTCACCTGGTTGCCTTAGGATGGCACGGGCGAGGAGCTTCCCCATGCATCCAGCCGCCTCCCTAAGGGCGGAGTCCTGCGCGTCCGAGTCGCCTCCGCCGCCAAGGAGCCTATCGTAGGCGTTGGCCACGGAGTCGTAGAAGGCCATCGTGAAAACCCTCGAGAAGTTGTGGGCCTCAGAGATGACCGTGTTTGAGTAGTCCTGGCCCTGCGCGAACGAGAGTGCGAGTGACTTCTCGTCCCTAAAGCTGAAGGGAAAGTGCTGGGGGGGAGGGTTGGGGTTATCTTCGGGGTTGGAGGCGACGGCGTCCCTGCCGCAGTCCGGCAGGCTGAACTGCGCACCGTTGTTCTTCCCATCGTCGTCCTTGCGGTTGGCGAACATGACGGTCCCCACTTCCTCCGCGAACTTGGAGGCCAGGTTCGTTTTGTCGACCTCCCCTCCCGTATCGCCAAGCATCTTCTCCCTCACGTCGGGGTCAGAGAGCGTCGTGAGCATGGCCGAGATATCGCCGAAGGATTCATGGAAGGCCTGCACGACCAGGGGAAGGGACCCATCCCACAGCGTGGGATAGACGGCGTCGAGGATGGCGTGGCCCACTTCATGGCTGATCACTTCGGCGCTGTTCACAGTGTAAAGGTGGTACTCCACCCTGTAACCCGCCCCCACATGGAAGGGCCTCTTCTCGGAGGGCCTGCTATAGCCAGCGTTGACGAAGCCCTTCCCGTTGGCGTCGGGATCCATCAAAGTAACATCGAGGGTGTCTGTTTGGCTCCCTCCGCCGCCTTGCCACTCGGAAAAGGCTAGACCGCGCATCATCCAGGTCCTCACGGTCCTGGCGATTGTGACCCACGCCTGCCCCTCCTGGAACTTCGCGTTGTCGGGGACGCTGAAAACCTGATCGGAGGGAAACCTCCCCGGAGGGGGGAAGGTGGACCCGGGAGGACTGGGGCTCTTCTGCCCGCGGGTGTCCCAGAGCGTCCATTTTGGAAGGGCATCGCTCGAGTGAAGGTTCAGTAGGTAGGCCTCCTTGACCAGGCTGCGGTCATATTCGCTGGCCTCCTTGGTCTCTCCCCAGTGGCTGGACCCGTCGGACTGAGGGTCGTTGGCCATATAATGGATGGAGCGCAGCGGTCCCACGTCAGGAGGGGTTCCTGAGTAGACTAGGGCCACCTCGTGGGCCTCCGCGGAGGTCTTCAACGATTGGTCGACATCCTGAGTGACCAAGGGGAAGTCGTCGGGGACGCCATTCCCTTCATTGTCGACGCTTTCATACTTCTCATACCACAGACCCACCATGGCCCGGTTCAGGGCGTCTCCAGTGTACTTACCCACCTCGCCGTCCACCGCCAGTGCGGTGCCAGTCCAATCCTTGTTGTCCGCCTGGAACTTCCTGACGGCCGCGTAGGTGTCAGGTCCGAAGATGCCATCGACACCGTCAATGAAACGCGATCTGGGGCCGATCAGGTATCCTAGCTCGAAGAGCATCTTCTGGAGTTGGCAGACCAGGTCGGGGCGATCGTCGTCCTTGACAAGGGGCTCGTCCCAGACCTTGTCTATGGGCAGGGGCCCCGGATTCTGAGACCTTTTGGAGTCGTCCTGGTCCGGGTAGACCTTCATCAGTTCCGCTTTGCGAAAGCACTCTAGATAAACCTATTTACCCTGCTCGAAGCATAAATTCTGGCACATAGATGGTGGACCACAAGGTTCACGATGCCGGCCAGATGGCGCCGGCCGGGCAACTGAAGTTCGAGGACGCGGGCGGCAACGTCTTGTCCGGCCTGGACGTGGAGGTGAAGTATTCCGACGGGACTGAGGACTACACAACGGACCAAGATGGCGCCATCTCCCTGGACTCGGACAAGAAAGGGGACATAGAGGTCACTCTAGGGGGACAGGGAGGAGGGGCCGGAGGGGAGGAAGAGGGCAATCTTATGAGAATAGCGACTCAGGTAGA
>CAYYVT010000008.1:0-1861 GCA_964475215.1 uncultured Nitrososphaerales archaeon | reverse complement strand
AACGAGGACGTCCTAAAGGAGTACGTCAACCCTCTTCTGAAAGTGGACACCGGGAGCTGACAGCGCTCCCCCCTGGTTCTAGAATTCGGATGACTTCTTGCTCAGCTGAGAGTAGGCCTTCCTTCCCTGCGGCGTGATGGCCACCATGGTCTTGAAGCCTCCCTTTTCGCTCTTCTGCGCTACGGTCGCGTGTCCGATCTTGGTGAGGATGCCAAGGATCTTCGAGAACTCGTCGGCGTCAAGCCCTGTGCTCTGCAGGAGGATGCTCTGGTCAACGGCGTCGCTGGACTCCGAAAGGCTCTTGAGGATCTTGAAGCTGCCCGATTCGAGGAACTTCAGCGGCGGGGCGACGGGCACGACGGGCGCCTCGGCCCTGATTTCTCCTCCCTTGGGTGCCTCGGCGGGCGCCGCGGTGGTGCCTGCCCCTTCGACCGTCGGGACCTCCTTCACGGGCTCAGGCTCTATGTTCAGCCGGCGGAAGAGCCCCTTCGCGTCCACGTAGTATTCTGTGACGTACTTGAAGACCTCCTTGACGTTACGGATGTTGTTGCTCTGGAGCCACCTGAGGAGGGCCCTACGTTTCTGTATCTCTTCTAGCATGTCGCCGAAGCTCCTCCCCGTCCTATAGGCGAACCTGTGAAGCATGACGGACCTCTTGGTGTAGTTGTAGTAGAGGTCCTCGGTGGGGGACCACTCGAAGACGGGGACATACTTGTTGAAGTCCTCCACCTCCCAGACGGTGGTGATGCGCCTGCCGAATGGGACGCCGGCCACCGTCTTGGGAAGCATGACCCTTTCGAGCATGATGGCCACGTTCATCAGGGGAATGTAGCTCTCCGCCACGTTCATGGGCGGGCTGGTGAGCCTCTTAACGGCGGAGTCGAAGGACTCCCCGTGGATGGTGCAGAGGCCGCCATGGCCCGTAGCCACAGCCTGGAACAGGACGAACGCCTCCTCACCCCTGACCTCTCCTACGACCAGGAAGTCGGGCCTGTACCTGAGGGAGGTCTTGACTAGGTCGAACAGGGACACCTCCCCAATCTTCGAGCCGGTCATCCCGTAGCTCTCCCTGCTGGTGAACTGAACCCAGTTCTCCGTCGGGATGTTTATCTCGGCCGTCTCTTCGACGGTGACGACCTTGTACCCAGGCTTTATGAGGCCGGCGATGGCGTTCAGCAGGGTGGTCTTTCCGGCGGCCGTCCCCCCGATGACGAGCATTGAGGCCCTGTTCTCCATCATGAGCCAGAAGTAGGCCGCGATCTCGTCGTTGATGGTGCTAAGGTTCATGAGGTCGACGACCGAGTAAGGCTCCTCCCTGAACTTCCTGATGGTGAAGGTTGAGCCCTTCGGTGAAACCTCCTCCCTAAAGCTGGCAGCCAACCTGTGCTTGCCGAAGATCATGGCGTCGACGATGGGGAAGGCCGAAGAGACGTGCTTCCCGGACTTGTGAGCAAGCTTGACGATGAAGTCGTCCAAGAGCTCCTTGTCGACGAAACGGACGTTCGTCGGGATGGACTCGTACCTCCTGTGCCAAACATACATTGGGGCCATGACGCCATCGCACGAGATGTCTTCAATCCTCCAATCGGCCATGATGGCGTGAATGGGGCCATAGCCGAGGAGGTCTCTCTCGAGGTAGTAGAAGATCTTGTCTCGAGTCTCAGGATTCCGGAGCCTGACGAACCTGCGGCTGTATTTGTCCAATATCCTCCTGGCTTCCTTGAGGACCGCCTTCCTCACGTCCTCCTCCTTGCCAATGGCCGAGGGATTGATTTCAACGGAGACAAAGGATATGACCTTGTCGAGGAGCTTCTGCTCCCCGGGAGAGAGGGTCACCTCTTGCACGAAATACTGCAGAGAG
>CAYYVT010000007.1:0-8198 GCA_964475215.1 uncultured Nitrososphaerales archaeon | reverse complement strand
GCACACGAACAGAACCGTGCCCCTATTCTCCGCCATCGAGACGCTTCAACCTCCCGAATGCCACGCCTGCCAGCGCGCCACCGACCAGCGGCCCGGCCCAGTAGACCTCCTGATTGGCCAGGTAACCTGAGAACAGCGACGGCCCCAGGCTCCTGACGGGGTTGAAGGAAGCCCCGGTCAAGGACCCGAGGAGCAATATCAACACGAAGAGGGTGGAACCTACGAGGGCCCCCTGTCTCGCAGTACTGTGGACAAACGAGGACGCAACCATCGCGGAGGTCGCCAATACGAAGGTCCCTGCCGCTTCCAGCGCGAACCCTTCAATAGGAGTCACCCCGGCGGCGAGCTTCGTCGACCCAAGGTAGGCGGCGGGAGCCATGTCCTCGAAGGAAAGCCTCAGGCTGAGGCCGGCTAGCAATCCGCCAAGTACCTGAAATCCCACGTATGGGGCTAGCAGATCCGTCCCGAGTCCCCCCGCAAGGGCGTTCGCCAGCGTAATAGCCGGGTTGATGTGGGCGCCCGAGCTTTTCCCGAGCAACACGATCATCGACGCCACGACGGATCCGAAGACAAGGGCAACGAACGCCAAGCCTTCCAGCCCGGAGTAGTCCAAGAGGGAGGCGACCACCACGGAGGCAGGCCCGAAGAACACGAGAAAGTACGTGCCGACGAGTTCGGCCAGGCACTGGCCCCTGCAGCTGGAACGCGAAAGGGAACCCAAGAGCGCATCGAAGCAGCAGGTCAGGGAATCCATCTCCTACTTATCGGTTGCCTGCAACTCATCAGACGCTCTGGCGCCCTCATCAGAGTGCCTCTCCTGGAGTGCGAGCTGTGGTCCTCGCAACGGCTGGGACAAGTGGCGCAAATCGTGGGCTGGCCTCTAGGAACTTCGCATTCCAGACCACTGCTCCGATGCCTTCGTTACGCCTAGCCTCCCCTGATGGCGTAGGGCAGGGGGGCGACCATGTTCGTGGTGTTCAAGACGGTGATGTGGTAGAACCCCCCTTGGGCGGACGAGAAGGCGAGCCGGACGCCGTCGGGCGCCCAGGATGGGTCCGTGGAGTTGGCTATCCCGCTGGCCCCAAACGAAGGCTGGAACGCCAGCCACATGTACACCTGGGGCATCAGATTCTGGTCGGTGGCGACGTAGGCGATCACCTTTCCGTCGGGGCTCAAGGCCAGCGACTGAGAGGGGCTGATGACACCTGGGGTATAGGGGGCCGCAAATAATTCGTAAGGCTGGAGCGAGGGGTCCGCTTCGCCCGCTATGGGCACCAGGCCGAACTGGAAGGAGGCATTGGAGCCATCCGCGCTGCTCGCCCAGATGTTGTAGTCGCCGTTAAGGTACGTCCCAGCGTAGAACCTCCCGTATGGGTTCGGTGGCACCAGGTTGGAGATGTAGGCGAGGCTCCCCGAGCTTGCCGAATAGGCTGGGGAGCTGAAGCTGGAGTTGCCTGAGAGAAGGGCACCCTGCGACCCGTTTGCCACATCCGCCCACATGAGCTCGTAGCCGCCGCCAACCAACGAGCTGTAGACGACCTCCGTCTGAGAGACCCAACATGCCGAGGCCGCCTCCCCGGACACCGGGGCGACGGGCGTCGAAACCATGGTCGCGATATCGTACGACATCAGCTCCGTGCCGTTCGAGGCGACGAAGAACAACAAGTTCCTTCCGTCAGGGCTCCATTCGACCTCTCCCCGGGCGGGAAGGCCGGTGGGAGCCACCGTCCGAATCGTCAGGTTAGCGGGATAGACCAACCGCACGTATCCCCGAGAGCCGGCCTCGCTCAAGAAGGCGATCGCCGTGGAGTCAGGGCTCCATGAGGGATTTGAGGCGTTGTAGGAGGAGGGTGTGATGGCCCGGTTTGATGTCCCATCCGGGTTCATGATGAAGATTTGCCAGACTCCGTTTTGATCGGACATGTAAGCGATGGTCCTCCCGTCTGGGCTCCAGGCAGGGGAGAGATCATCCCATGGGCCGAAGGTGATTACTTGGTAATTCCGAGGAACTGCCCCTCTCCCAGGAGGGGGGAGGGTTATCGTGACCGCGACGAGGACTAGGGTCAGGGCGACCGCCGTTCCGACTGCGATGGAATAGCGGGCCCACTTCCAACGTCCAACCTTCAACCAGTGCCACAACCCCTAGTAGAAGCGGTCAATCAGTCCCTACCCACCTGGCCCTCGCTCAGCGGCCCCGCACCGGCGATCGGATGGACGAAGGCCTTCGCGCTTTGAGGTGAGGATCTTCCCCGAAAGGCTGCTAGTGACCCTACGTCCCGGCATTCCAAACTTGAGACATCATATTGACGTATTTAAATCTGAATTCACGTCGCTCCTATGGGCCAGAGGCCGCGAGTTGGTGGACACCATCTCAGCGAGCCCTTCTGGAGAGACTATCCACATGAGGACTGCGATGTGGAGAGGCAGGGAGGAACTCCCTATTCATCTCCAGGAAGATTCGAGCCGTGAGGTCGATTCATATTTAAATATGTAAATACCATGTTCAGGTCCGTGCTGCAAGTCCGGACGGCGAGGGCTCTTGCCGTCTTTATCGCCCTTTGCGTCGGCATCGTCCCCGTAGCCATCGCCGCGAGCATGCCGCCGCCTGGCTACTCGACGAAATTTCAGCCCCCCTACAGGCAGGTCACCGTTGGCTCGTGGAACGACCTCTCTCCTGCATGGAGCCCCGACGGGAAGACCATAGCCTATAGCTCCGACGAGAACGGGCTGTGGCAAATATTCATCATGAATCCGAACGGAACCTCGAACAGGGCGATTACTCCCTCATCCTACGACGCCACGAATCCCTCGTGGAATCCGAACTCCTCCGCCATCGCCTTTTGGAGCAATGCAGGTTCTCGTTCTTACGTCCGATTGGTATTTGTGGCGAACTCCACGGTCGTCACCCTCACCGATGGAAGCTACGTCGTCGTCCAGGGGGCACCTGAATGGAGCCCTGACGGAGGGGAGCTCCTCTTCTTCGTCGAGTCGAACGTCACTCAGCTCGTTTCGATGGACCTGACTTCAAGAACACTCAGGGTCGTGACGTCGGTGAACGGGAGCGATCTTCATGCGGCCTGGGCCAGCCCATCTGAGGTCATGTATTCGAACCTCGTGAATGGAAGCTATGAAATCGATTGGGTCGATGTCGACAGCGGGGAAGGAGGGGTGGTCCACGGCGGACCCGCGAACTACGTGTCTCCAGTGACCTCTTCGAGCTCCTCCCAGGTGGCCTATATCGCAGACCTGATTCCCATGAATCCGCCAGGAGATGTCGGATCCTACGTGTGCGCTTACAGGCCAGGCGACTATAACCTATGGGTGAGCAACTTTGACGGCTCGAACGCCACCTTTCAGTCCGGCCCGACAGGAGACCCGTGGGCCCTTCCGTTTCCCAGTCCTTTCACCCCAGGCACCATAGGCCCGACACAGGAGCTCGCCTGGAGCTCCGACGGAAGGATGATAGCGTACACAGCCAGCAATAGTTTCGGCCTCTGCCTCTACCTCTGGGACGTGGTCGATTCCGAGTCGACGATCAACCAAGTGGGGCCGGTGAATACAAACTCAACTCAGCCAAGCTGGAGCCCAGACAACGTCAACCTCGCCTTCGCTTCAGTTGCACAGGGCTACTACCATATCTTCATCTTGAACACCACCGGGCTCGTTACTGCTATGCCATATAGCACGACGGAGTAGGGCACCATTCGGTCGCCGCGGCCACTCGGGGAACAACACCATAATCTACATCTTCGACCAGACCGATTTCCCTCTCTGCCAGAACGGTTCCGTTGCCAACGCTAGAGGTCAGGTTTCCGGCGGAATTCAGCGGAGGGATGCACCAGATCCAAGGTGTCAATGGCACCATTGCGTAAGAGTATTCCAGCGAGGTCAGCAGTGGAAAGGGAAAGTTCACCATGACTTCATGGCTTCGGCGAACACCACAGTGGACGATTTGCTGCTGTTTATCAACTTCCTCAAGCATTTGATGTGGGCGTGGCCCTGGGGCTGTGGAGGGACGCTCGACGAACTCGTATTGCTGCATAACATTGTCGCAAGGTCCTCCGAGCTCGTTATCGTCAAACAGTCGGTCGCAGCCAGCGAAAAGGGATAAGGCGGCGATCCGCGGCCTTCTTGGATACATCTATGCTGAGGCCTCTTCCGCAAACCACACGTTGAGGAGCCTGACCGTGGGGGAGGGGAAGGCGGTCCTGGAGGTCGATTCCTAAGGCAGACAGAATCTGGGGTTCGAGGGCATCCGACCGTCTTCAAGGGAGGTCCATGTTCCTCTTTGCGTGAGCTACGATGCGTCGAAGGGCAAGATCGCCTAAACGGGGATGTACTTAGAGACGGGCCCCCTTCGAGCAAAGAGGCAGAGCCATGGAAGACCAAGCCTGAGTCGCGGCCCTTTGGCGCCCAATGCCATCACATATTTATATATGTCAATACGATGTAATGGTCACTCAATGGCCATTTCTGGCGAACAGGGCCTACACTCCGGAGAAAGACATTTCCCATTCCCAACGTGGATGGAGGTCCTCGGCCTTGTAATCTGGGAATCTCTGTTGGTCTTGCTCTTCATTTCCTTTTCCGCTGCGACGGGGGAAGCGAACACAATGATTGGCCTGCCATCGTCTCTTCTCGCGAACTTCTCCGGCAGGGACATCTTTTTCTTCCATTCTTTGGCGTTGCCCCTGGCCGCGGTGCTTGTTCTTGTCACGGTCAGCATCTTTGGCGTAGCGGGAAGGAGGCTTGATGCCATAAAGTACTCCGCGACCGCCGGTGCCGCGATAGCCTCCGGCACGATGCTCTATATCCTCTTCACGGGCGAGACCACGGTTGCCTACGCCGTCATGATCGTCGGAATGGTGCTCGAAGGTGGTGCGGCCGCGGTCCTGTTCCTTTCTTTATGGCCCCATAGGGATCCTTCGGCTTCGATGAGACTGCTAGGTTTCGACCTGTCTCGGCTCGCCATGTGGGTCGTCATGGCTATCTCCTTGGTCGTCGTTGCAGCCGGTTCCTACGCGGCGCTGGGGGACAGGCTTTGGAGCGCGATTCCCGTGGTGGCCGGGTCGCCCGGGCTGGCCGCGGCGCATGAAAGCCTCATTATCGCCTGCGTAGGAGCGGCCGTAGTCGTACTGGTAGTAAAGTGGTTCGGAGCCGACCGATATGTGGGGGCGACCGGCCTCCTCGTGAAGCTGGGCCTGTATGGCGTCCTGATAGGGACTCCCGCCATGGCCATCGCAACTTTTGTGGTGGCGTCGACGGCCACGCAGAGTAGCGGCGAGCTTACAGTGCTTGGGAGCATCCCTATGGAGGCCTCCGTGTTCGTCATGTGCGCGGTTATGGTGAAGGAGGCTGAGAGGCTCCGTGCAAGGGGCCCCCTGGGGATGATCAGGGAGTCCCTTACGTTCGGCCTGCTTTTCCTGCTGTACTGGGTCAACGTAGCCGTCACACTCCCAAGCCTCTACGTAGATGCGGACTACTCCCGCTTTTCTGCGCAGTACCTTGCCATCGCGTACATGAATGCTTTCGCCATCGGCCATGAACACGCCCTGGTCGTGCTCACGGCGATGCTGCTCTTCATGCTCGTCGCCCTGATGTTCGGAGTGACGGGTGTGGTCGGGGCTCTGGCTGGCTGGGCCCTGATCGCAGGATACGTTTTGAGCACGACGGCTAACGTCTTCTTCATTTTCAACGCGGCCTCAGGCGGCTCCCAGTACGTCGCATACATCGGAGACGGCCTAGGCCTGATGTTAATCGGCGTCATCATAGCCCTCGTAGGGATGCTGATGGCCGGCGTACGGCGTCTCATTCACGCGAAATCCACGCCTGTGCTCGGCGGGATGGGGCCCATGTCACCTTCGAGGGAGCCTGGCAGGCGGTCGTCATACGCATTCAAGGCGTTGGCCGTTGCGGTAGCTCTCTGCCTCTGTTTGATTCCAGTCGGAGTGACCTTGAACCTTGCGTCGCGAAGTGCCCCCCCCACCCCGTCTCCCTACATGGCCCTGACGTCGGGGAACTGGAACGACCTTTCGGCGGCCTGGAGCCCTGATGGAAGCATGATCTCGTTCGTGTCCGATCGAAATGGCCCTTGGGAGCTCTTCGTCGAGGCCTTTGGGGGATCGTCCAACAGGCAGCTTACGCCTTCGAGCGTGGCCGTGTCTTCTCCGTCTTGGAGCCGCGATTCCTCGAGCATCGCCTTCCTTGCGCGCAATGGAACGGATGATGATGTCGATGTAGTTTCCGTCCTCAATTATACAGTTTCGACCATGGAAGTTGGAGGCTCCGCGTCTCTGAGAGGGCCAATCAGGTGGAGCCCGGATGACAGCCATTTGCTCTTCTTCATGGAGTCAAATGCCACGCAGTTGGTCGTACTCGACACGGACACCAAGGCTACGAACGTGGTCGCCACCGTCGATGGCGAGTACGCATCCGCCGACTGGATTTCAGCGTCGCAGGTTGTCTTCTCCACGTTTTCGCAGGGGCAGTACCTGATCTTCTCCACCGACATAGCCAGCGGGCTCAGCCAGCAGGTCTTGGGCGGGGAGGCCAATTTCACGTCGCCGATCGCCGCTCCAGGTGGTTCCAGGATAGCGTACATTTCGGACCTAATCCCTACGGGGGCTTTGTATCAGTTTTACCCGTACCCGTACGCACCGGGCGACTTCAACTTGTGGGTGATTGGCCCAAATGGGTCGACCTCTATCTTCCAGTCTGCGCCCATGGGCAGTTCCGCTGCGCCGTTCACGCCCGGGAGCATCAGCCCGGGGCAGAGCGTCACATGGAGCCCCGATGGGACGACCATCGCGTACGTCGCGTACAATCCAAATACAGGTTCTTGCATCTATCTTTGGGACGTTCTCGACGGGAGGTCCACCGTTAAGCCGGTCGGACCCATCAACGCAAACGCGACTCAGCCCAGTTGGAGCGCCGACGGCACCAGTTTGGTCTTCTCCGCACAGGAAAACGGATTCTATCATGTCTTCATCTTGGATGTGAGTTCTCCTATCCCCCAGATGCCCAATTACGGGCTGGGTTAGCCCACCAACCCTATTTCTGGGTCACTTGTATGCGACGGGTATGGCCAACCTATTTGATGAATGCTGTTCCCTTCTCTCCAACTATTCCGCCCGAACCGTGACGACGGGAGCTATCTGGCGATTTGAAGTGCTCTCCCTCATCTCTTCGAAAGGCTGGACACCCCATAACCAAGCTTCTTCATTCCGGCGCCTTCCCGGGCCACCACTTGTTACGGGGAACCAAAGCACTTTCAGTGATAGTGTTTTGAAACACAAAGCCGGGTGACGCCATCCACCAACGGACTCAGTGGGGCATCAAAGACTGCCCGTTACTTGGTTATCTTCATGCTATTGAAGACGATTCGATAATTGGGCGGGAAGGGGTCGGCGTGGGCCCGGGGAGGCAAATGAATGGCTCTCGAAACGAATAAGAGGTTCGCGCGACGCATCCCTCTACGGGTTGGCCACGGGAAGGAGATTGTCCATCGATTGGGCAGTCTCGGCCCTTGCTCTGCTTCTTATCGTGAGCGGCGCCCAGGTCCACAGCTTCCTCCTGGGAGCCAACACATCAGGGCTGGCGAAGGTCAACGAAGCCGTCGCCGACGACCTGTCTTCAGGGCCCCAATACGTCGAGCAGCTCGGCGAGACCTTCCAGCAGGATTCAGCATACCTGTCGGTGAACGTGACGGCTATACCCCAGAACGACACCGACGGATATGGCCCTGCCTATCTCCTGAACGGGCTCACGGACCAGGGATGGTGGTATCAGGTTGGCCTTTCATACGACTGGCCCCATTCCGGAGGAGGGAGCTACGGCGGCTTCTTCTTCAACTACGAAGTCTTCTCGGCTACAGGCCAATCGGTCCTTCCTTCGCCGAACTCCACGTCTCTCTCCTACTTCTTGGGGGCCGTCTACGCCGGTGATTCGGTCCAGTTGTCTCTCTCGTTTGCCTCGGGGAACGTATCGATGGGCGCCTACGATTGGCAGACGCATGCGGTTGCGAACGCTTCGTATTCTGCGGAGGGGTCGACGCGTTTCGTGGGCACGTCGCAGCCTTCGAACCAGTTAGGCTTCTTCACTGGTCTGATGACCGAGTGGTACCACGTAGATCCATACTATGGCGGGGAACAACAAGTCACCTATTCCCTTCAGGCCCTGGTGAACAGCGCGGTCCTTTG
>CAYYVT010000006.1:0-2136 GCA_964475215.1 uncultured Nitrososphaerales archaeon | reverse complement strand
GGCCAATCTCCTAGTACACCATCAGCCCTTCGTCTTCAAGAAGCGTATGGAGGTTGCTGACGGCCTCGTAAACCTCCTTCTCCTTCTTGGCGCCAACACACACCAACTTTCCTGTAGCGAATATCAGGATGACCGTCTTCGGCTCGAGCATCCTGTATACGAGGCCGGGGAACTGCTCGGGCTCATAGAAGCTCCGAGGCAGCTTCATGGCAGCCTCCTCCAGCCTGACGCTCCCTCTAAGGTTGGCCGACGCGACTATGTTCTGAACCTTCACTTCCGGCTCGTTCTGTATCTTGATTCCCGACCTCCTCAGCTTCTGCACCACCGTCTGGACCGCCTTGAAAGACTGCCCTTCGCTCTTCGCACCCGTGCACACCATCTTCCCGGTCCTGAAGATCAGCGTGCACGTCTTGGGCTCCTTCAGGCGGAACGCCAACCCCGGGAACACCTGCGGACTGTACTCCACGTTGGGAAAGAGCCTGGTAACCTCACCCAGGTCTATCGGTTGGTTGACCCCAGCCGAGGCTACCACGTTCTCGATGGAGATGAGCGGGGTGGTCTTCGGCATAAGAATCGGAAGCTCATCCGTCGGCCCTGCATATAAGGGCGAGCGCCGAGGGATTCCGCTGACCGATCTGGCGCCCAGCCATGGTGGGAAGAATAGGCGGACCGCCATCCTCGCGTAGGAGAATTGATGATTCTCGGCCTCCCTCCCTTTCAGTTACAGGAGGGATGTACCATCCCAAGAGGCCGGATAGATGGAGGAAATAAATAGGGGCCCACGGAAACGATTTCGGCAGTGATCTCCATCCAAGGGTGAATAGGATGACATACCCATCTGGTTCGCAACCCGTCATAATTCTGAAGGAAGGGGCCTCCGAGGCCAAGGGAAGGGACGCCCTCAGGAACAACATCAATGCCGCCAAGCTGATCTCCGAGATAGTGGAGTCGTCCTTGGGGCCGAGGGGCATGGACAAGATGCTCGTCGACTCCTTGGGGGACGTCACAATCACGAACGACGGAGCCACCATGCTGAAGCAGCTCGACGTCCAGCATCCCGGCGCCAAGATGATGGTCGAGATAGCCAAGGCGACGGACAGCGAGGTGGGGGACGGCACCACCAGCGCGGTCATCCTGGCTGGCTCCCTCCTCGAGAAGGCCGAAGAGCTCCTCGACAAGGACATCCATCCCACCATCATCGTCGACGGCTACACCCTGGCCGAAGAGGAGGCGCTGGACGTCCTGGCCAAGATCGCCCTCAAGGTGGACCCGACCAACAAGGAGTGGCTCGTCAGGATATCGAAGACGAGCCTGGCCTCGAAGCTGGTGTCTCAAGAGAGCACGGAGCTCTCGAACGTCGTGGTCGATGCCGTCCTCCATGTCGTCGACAAGGTGGGAGAGAAGCTGAAGGTGGACATCGACAACGTCAAGGTCGAGAAGAAGCCAGGAAGGTCCATCGGCGACACGGCCCTCATAAACGGCATCATCATAGACAAGGAAGTGGTCCACGCCGGCATGCCGAAGAAGGTGGAGGGAGCGAGAATCGCCCTCCTCAACTCCCCTCTAGAGATAGAGAAGACTGAGATGAGCGCCGAAATCAGGATATCCGACCCCACCCGGATGAAGTCCTTCCTCGACGAAGAGACGAGGATGCTGAAGGGAATGGTGGAGAAGGTCGTCGGTATCGGGGCTAACGTGGTCTTCGTCCAGAAGGGCATCGACGACATAGCCCAACATTACCTCGCGAAGGCTGGCGTAGTGGCCGTCCGACGCGTGAAGGAGAGCGACATGACCCGCCTGGCCAGGGCCACGGGCGGGAGGATCGTCACCAACCTTGACGACATTACCGAGGAGGACTTGGGAGGCGCCGCGCTGGTGGAGGAGAGGAAGATAGAGCAGGACAAATGGGTCTTCGTCGAGGGCTGCAAGAACCCCAAGGCCGTCAGCATCCTGCTGAGGGGAGGCTCCCAGAGGGTGGTGGACGAAGGCGAAAGGGCGGTCCACGACGCGATCATGGTGGTCAAGGATGTAATCGAGAAGCCTACGGTCGTCTGTGGAGGAGGGGCCCCGGAGGCCGAGATAGCCCATCGCATCAGGGAGTGGACCCACACGCTGTCGGGGAGGGAGCAGCTGGCC
>CAYYVT010000005.1:0-2163 GCA_964475215.1 uncultured Nitrososphaerales archaeon | reverse complement strand
CGACATCAATCTCCCCTCCCTTGGAATCAGGGGTTGCGTACTCCCCCCGGAGGAAGAGAACTCTCGATGACGACGCTTCAGGCCGCACGAAGGGCCTGGTGCCCTCTATGAAAAGGAAAATTGCAAAGGACGACGAGAAGGTCAAGTACGTATACGCTTGACGCAAGTCCGCCCGAACTTAGGCGGCCGGCGTATATTAGGTTTGGACGGCCCATGGCGAAAGACGAAAGCAACTCGACGATTTCCGGCTAGATCTCACTGCCTGCCTTCGCCTTTCGATGTTCCGCCAGGTGGACCGGTGGTGGACCTGCCGCTACCCACTGAGGGAGAGCATGTCCTCGACGAGTTCTTCGGGCTTTGTTATCATCGGCCAGTGACCCGACTCTATGATCTTGTAGGGACCGTCCAGCTTTCCCCACCTTCCTGCCACGATTTCGTCGACGGGGTCGCCGCTGCCGGTGCAGAATATGTAGGAGCTCTTCACAGAATCGAAGCTGGTCGAGAGCGTGATCGGTTCGCTCGCGAGTTTGAGGGGCCATGGCGTCGCCTTGGAGAGCAGCCATTTGCGGTCAGCTCCCGTCACGTCCTTTCCAATGGTGTCGACGATCCCCTCGGTGAAGGGGACCGTCCACTGGCCCGGCTTGAGGCTTCCGTATTCGCTGGGATCGATCCTAGCCTGAGGCGTCCTGACCTTCTGAGGCCGCAATGCATCGAGGTAGAGGAGCGTCCTCACCTTTGTGGATGCCCGGTCCGCCACGGCTGCCACCACCTTCCCGGCGAAGCTGTGCCCCACCAAGACGAAGTCGTCAAGGTCGTTGTAATCTATCACGTTCAGGACGTCTTGAATCGCTGTCTCGATGCCGACGTCCTGCGAGGCGAGGTGGACCCTGTCACCCATCCCGGTCAGGGTCACCGCGTAAGCTTCGTGCCCCCCTTCCTGGAGGAGGGGGACGACCTTCTTCCAGGCCCATCCCCCCAGCCAGGCCCCCGGCACGAGAACGAAAGTCGTCATCCAGGGCCCCCCGCTAGAGCAGCCTTCCACCCTTCAGCAGGGCCTTGCCGTCGGCGGTCACCGTGGCCCCTTCGATGGTTCTCACCATGAAGAAGCCGGGCTTGTTCTTCCCCCCCATCTCCGCGTTCCCGCCGATGCCAATGGTCACGGCGCCCATGGCGATGGGGTTCACGGTGTAGCCTGCCTTAGCCGCCGGATTGAACCCGATCGAAAAGTAGCCTATCCGGTCCTTGTCTCCGGACCCGATTTCCCAGTTGTCCTTCAATCTCTTGTTGCTGGCGTCTCCCTCGAACTTGGTGATTTTGCCGTCCTTGAATGCCCAGGTAAGCTTGCCCAGGGTTACCCCGTAGTACGGCTCTTTGACGTTGAAGGTGATGGAGCCGTTGGCGCTGTCCTCGATCGGTGGGGCGGCGATGCCTCCTGAAGGGATGTTCTCGCTCAGGTTCCCCTCGGCTATGTCGGCGTCGTCCACGACCCCGTCCGATACGAACCACTTCCTCCCCTTGACGCTGAACGTAAGATCCGTGCTCCCAGGTCCTGTGATGTGAATCTTGTCGCTGCCCGACAGGATTTCCTTGAGCCTCTTTCCAGTCTTGGCCAGCTGGCCATAGTCGACGTTGGAGGCGGCCTCCATCATCCTACTCCATTTGGCGAACTCGAAGCCATACGTCTTGGCGCGCGGCTTCGTGACCATGGAAATGTTCAGGCCGACGGACCTGACTTTCCTCTCTTCCGTGATGGGGTGATGGGCGTGGAACTCCCCCTCGTCGTTGGCGGCGCTCTTCTCGGGGTCTATCTTCTTCAGCACGGCCGGGTCGTACGTCGCACCGGCCCAAATCTCCGCGGTGGAGACCTCCGAGAGGGCTCGGCAGAAGACGGAGGGTTTCCTGAGGCTTTCGACCGAAAGGAGGTCATGAAGAGCGAGCAGGTACTTCTGCGTGTAGAGGCTCAGATTGACATCCGCCCCCTGCTTGAAGCATTCCTCCGACAGCTCCTCGGCTAGAGGGATAGAGTGGGGATAGAGGAAGATCGTGACGTTGTCTTTTTCGGTGATCCTGAGACAGTCCTTAATGACTCTTTGAGCGAGACTCACGGACGCCGTACCGGCGTGGTGTATTTAAGCGCAAAGAGCGAATTCGTCGTCGTAGTCC
>CAYYVT010000004.1:0-6003 GCA_964475215.1 uncultured Nitrososphaerales archaeon | reverse complement strand
GGTCGTGGTCAGCGTATTCGTCGTGGTCAAGGTGTTGGTCTGTGTGAAAGTGTTAGTCTGAGTCAGCGTGCTGGTTTTGGTCAAGGTATTCGTCAGCGTGCTTGTCTGCGTGAGGGTGTTCGTCAGTGTGTTAGTCAGTATGCTGGTGGTTGTTGCGGTGACTGTAACGGGGGCCTTGGTCAGATAGCTCACGAAGACGTCAGCGGACGCAGCAGCGACGATTACTATGATGACAGCTGCAATTATCACGACAGTCGCAATACCCTTTCTATCCTTTGTCATGGGCGTCATGCAACCGGTTGCATAACGATATAAGGATATCGCACGCTCTCAATTAAGTAAGCCATTTTGATTAACAAGCCTAATATGGGGGCTGGAAGACACATGATGCACGGGACGTCTGAGCATCGTCTTCGGGGATCCAGGCGCCCGCGCGCCTTGTCTCTTGCCTGGGTCCCTTTCTCTTCACCGAAGCAAGTTCCTCCCCACGCTTTGTTGCTAAGGTTCAGTTAACGGCACGCGCGCCGTAGCGGCTGATCGATATTACTTCACACTCCTAACGGATTGGGCCTATAGCCTGCAGCTCTCCAGCTCTACAGTTCCCTGTATCTCCGCTTTGGCCAAGTCGGCCTTCAATTCTTCGGGCTGGAGCTTCACGCGGTTTGTGCCCCCACGAACCGCTCGCATATCGTGGCCCGCCGCTTATCGGTCGAGAATACCGTCATAACGGAATCCCTGATTTCGTCAGAGCTAAACCCTTCCCGAGACAGGCGAGCCCCGAGGTCATGGCACCGGACAGGCTAGCGCAACCTTCCTGCCGCATTGAGGACCCTGAGAGCGTTAAGGGTGATCATCTCACTGGCGCCGCTCCGACCCCAATCGACCACCTCGCTCCCGGTCGCAGGGGTGCGAGCTCCGATGGCCGGACCTTTCATGAGCGACCGCCAGTAGGATCCTTCGGAATGCCATAGGCCATCTTCCCTACGCTTAGACTCCACCAGGTCCAATGCCTCCTTAGCCCTGGGGTCCCCCAACTTCCCTGTGAGAGAAAGGACCCTCAGCGCCTGCAGGATGTCGTAATGCCAGTAGAGTGGATAATGAAGTTCAAGGAACTCGCTCTTGATCACCTCTCCGGTCCTATGAGATCGGAATAGGTGATGGCTCAAGAAGAACTCCGAGGCCCTATCGATAGCCCTTGCCGCCTCCCTGTCGCCTGTGACGTCTTGATACAGGGCCAGCCCCCATAAAGTAGCAAGACTCTCGTTGAAAGAGGAATGATGGGCATACGGCTTCTTGTCGCAGTTCCAGCCTCCATCCGGCCATTGCCAGGTCGCCAGAGAGCTGGCCAGAGCCTCAACCCGCGGGTCTCGCCCAAGCCCTATGTAGCTGCAGGCTCCCAAGGCGTTTCCCTCCTGGGACGCGCATCTTCGCGTGAGACCGCGAATTGTTTTGATCCCTTCCTTGTGATCCGTGCTGGCGAGCCAATCTAACACTTGGTTGGCGGCTCGGGCCGCCTGGGGGTTTCCCTTCGGAATCGCCAGCTCGGCGAGGGAGACAAGCCGCCAGTGGGCGCCAGTCCACTTCTGGTAGGGATGAACGCCGAATCCGCCATCCTGGAGCTGCCCGGAAAGCAATGCCCTCACCTTGGGGCCCTGGAGGATTGACCGTTGGACGGCTTCGACCTCATCCGAATCCCTCCGATAGCCGAGCACTTCGGTCATTGTCAAGTAGCGGACAGACGGATCGGCTGACTTCATCAGCCAGCCGACGGCGGGGTCATTCATGGTCATTCCACTAGTAGCGGAATGCCAGTTAAAGCTGTCCTAGGGCCTTACAGGGATTGCGCTGGACGCGTCAGACCTGTTTCGCGAGGAAGCTCAGCGACGCCCTATTGAACTCGTCGCTCTTCTCTATGGGGACGAAATGGGAGGAGCCCGGGATCGTAGTCCTTTCACGAGAAGGCATGGTGCCGTAGAGGACGTCTATGATGGCTCCGAAGTATCGGGGGCTCCTATCGCCGCCCATTAGCAGGGTTGGGGTGACGACCGTCTTCGCGTCTCTCTTCGTGAAGGGCGGAATCTCCGACGATAGGGCGCCAGCCAGCACGCTCGCATTGTCCTGCATCATCTCCTGGTAGAAGGGGTCAAGCCCTGCGAACGCGCCTGCTCTTCCTACTAGGCCATCCACGAAGACCTCCACCGACTTCTTGGGGTCACCAACTGATGAGAGGCGCTGGGCAGGCCGAACGGTCGTATTGGCAAACGCCCTGAGGGCGAGGGCCCCCGAAGGATTGCCCAGCGTTCCTGAAACCACCGAGAGTATGCTGCCGGGATCCTTGACGAGCAATGAGGTGACGGCCGGCTCGCACAGGACCATGGACCTGACGAGCTCGGGATGGTTGTGAGCGCATAGGAGGGAGATGAAGCCGCCGTACGAATGGCCGACCAGGTGGACGGGAACCCATTTCATTTCCTCGATAAACGCCGCAAGGTCAGCGGCGTTGTTAGCGACCGAGTCGTCCCTTGCATCACCCTGGTACTTGTTCGGATAGGAGCATCGCCTGCTGTACGCCACCACATGATAGGACGGGAACGAGTCGACTTGTCCCCTCCACACCCTATAATCGTTGGGGAGGCCATGGACGAACACGATGGTGGGACCTGTGCCGTATTCCACGTACGCCAGATCAACGCCGTTGACCCTAACTGCTTCCATTCAGCCCCAGTCCCGCCGCTCGGGTAATAGGCCTAGCTGATGAAACACAGCGCACCTAGGTAACTTCCCTGTTCCCCATCGAACGAAGCTTAGCCCCCTTCACCAAGATCAGGAGGCCGATGGGGATGAGTGGGATGGTCCCCACTAGCGCCCAACCGAAGCTCCATGAGATTGTCGATCCTAGTGAAAGCATTGGAGCGACCCACATTCCGATGAGCATGTTGAAGGTGTTCACTACAGCTAGGTAGGACGTGGGGTCGCTTCCCTCGAGGTCCACCAGGAAGGCGTACATCATTGAGATCCCGAAGTCATTGAAGAAGCCAACGAGGACGAGAGAAGCGACGATGGCATCCACCCTGCCCGTGCCAATTACTACGGCGGGGAGGATGGCGGGAATCGCGCCGAGGGCGAGCAAGAGCCTCTTCCTTCTGAACCTCTCGTAAAACACCCCCATGAAACTCCCCAAGATGCTGGGGAAGAGGAGGATAGAAGAAGTCAGCCCGGAAATGGAGACGGATGTCCCTAGGGCTATCTGCTCGTATGAAGGCAGGAGCTGACCGATGGCGAAGTATGCGCCCCAGACGCCACAGTATGCGAGGCCCGCCGCTATTACGGTCCTGTTCCCCAGCGTCCTGCCGATCCCGGTGAGGCGTGGCGCCGGGACATGGCGTTCGCTCTTGATCGCGAACAGGTTGAGCACGGCCATGGCGACGGCCAGCACCCCTCCAAGCTCGGTAGCCGCCTCCCACCCCAACAACTGGTCGAAGACACCCCATACGAGGCCCAACCCTCCGCCCATCGCGAAGAAGGCGTTGTAGAGGCCCATGACCATTCCAGGCTTCGACGGGTAGAGGTTAGAGAGGACGCCGCCGGCGGAAGCGAAGAAGAGCGCTGCGCCCACACCAGAGATGACCCTCGTCGCGAAGAGCCAGAAGGTTGTGACGTCGAGGGGAAGGAGGATGTTGCCTAGGGCCAAGAGGAGGAGGCCGATAATGTAGGTCTTGGTGGAGGTGAGCCTCTGCGCGAGGTAGACCGATGGGATCTGAGCGACCCCGGCGGCGCTGAAGAAGGCCACGGGGATGAGCCCCAGCAGGCTCGTGGGGACTTTTCCCTGCGCCGCAATCTCGGGGAGGGCGGGGGAGATGAGGAACCACTGGAGGCTGTAGGTAAGCCTTCCTGCCAGGATCAGGGCGGCCTTCATGTTCCGCCCCTTGCTCACCTCCACCGTTTCCAAAGCTGTCTTCTGGCTCGGTCCTTGCGGCGGTATTTAAGCGCTCAAGGCGGCAACGCTTTTATCGCAAGGAGGCAGTAGGCGATTGCTTGACACGGGCGAGGGTCGTCATCATAGGGGCTGGGCCAGCGGGACTGGGGGCCGCCTATTCTCTGGTGGCTAAGGGGACAAAGGGCGTAGTCCTCCTGGAGAAGGGCCGAAGTATCGACGAAAGGCAGAGGGAGCGCAACTCCGGCATCGAAGATAAGGCGAACATAACCTGCGGGGAGGGAGGATCCGGCGCTTTTTCTGACGGCAAGCTGAACTTCGACCTTACGATAGGCTGGAACACTCGTAGCCTCAGCAAGGCCGACAAAGAGGAGGGCCTGCTTCAGGCGGAGAAGCTCTTCACCGCCCATGGGATAAACTGCGAAGCCAAGGGTGGGGAAACGCTACCCGACTCCTTGAAGAGTGCCGAGAGCGGCGTCCTGCTGGCCCCGGCTCGGAAGCTAATTCATGCAGGAACGGACGTCCTCCCAGGCTTCGTCAAGGCGATGACTAAGGACCTGACAGACGGAGGGATCTCCATCCGATACCAATCCGAAGTCTCCACCGTCACCGCTTCAAAAGGCCTCTTCAGGACGGAGCTCTCAGACGGGAGCGTCTACGACAGCGACTACGTCGTCTTTGCGGTCGGGCGGACCGGTTCACGATGGCTCAAGGCCACCGCCGATGGGCTTGGCATGAAGAACGAGTTCGGGTACATCGACATAGGGATCAGGGTCGAGACGCCGTCGGCGGTCATGCAGCGCCTTACGAGCCTCTGCTATGAGCCGAAGATCTACATCACCACCGACACGTATCAGGATGAAGCGCGCACCTTCTGCGTCTGCCCGGACGGGTTCGTGATCTCGGAGCCCCAGGAGTTCAACGGCTCCTTTCTCACGGGGGTCAATGGCCATAGCTTCGCAAAGGGGCCGAAATCCGAGAACACCAACTTCGCCCTTCTTTCGAGGGTCAACCTCACCGAGCCCGTGGCCGACACCGGCAAATATGGAAAGGTGATGTCAATGCTGGCGACCGTAATAGGGGACGACAAGCCCATTATCCAGAGGTGGAGCGACTTCATCAGGGGAAGGAGGAGCACCTTCCAGAGGATCGAGGAGTGCCCAACCAGGCCGACCCTATATCGCAAAGAGACCAACGGAGTGGAGGACTACGAGGTCACTCCGGGCGACGTCAGCCTAGCCGCCCCGTATCGAATCGCACTCGACCTGAAGGAGGCCCTCTTTAAGCTCGAGCGGTTCTTCCCCGGGATTGCGGGGACGGAGGCCGAGCCCAGCCCTAGGACCCTCCTCTACTTCCCGGAGCCGAAGTTCTATTCCACGAAGGTGTCGGTGAACCGCTCATTCGAAACGAGCGTCACTAGGTCCTACGCGGTGGGGGATGGAGCGGGGCAGACGCGGGGCCTCGTCCCGGCCCTGATAACGGGAATGTTCGCAGGTAGGGACATAGCGGATAGGCTCGGCAAGAAGTAAGCATCCCAGCACCCTACAATGCGTTATGCTCCCAATTACTGAGCGTCATCTGCCGGAGGTTGCCGCTCTCGCAAAGAATCATTTATGAAGTGGTGAATCGAATATGTGTTGTGGCAGACTTCGCGAAGTCGATGCAGCGATATTTCGGCAAGTCGGTCAACCGAAACGTCGCCGTCCTGGGGATAACGTCTGCCATTTCGACCGCATCCATTGCTCTCTGGCAGGGATACCTGTCTCTCGATATGCAGTCAAGGCTCTCGAGCATCCTCGTCATTGGCGGGTCGTTCTCGGTCTATGGCCTGGTGACGGCCGTCTCTTACCTTGTTGCAGGGCCCCTCGGTGACACCTACGGGCGCAAGAGCATCATCGTCCTGAGCACGTACCTCCTGGGCCTGTCTCCCCTGCTCCTCCTGTTCCCTAACAACACCCTCCTCATCGCTGCCCCCCTGTTGCTATATTGGGCGCAGACAGCGCTTCAACCCAACTTCAAGGCGATGGTCATGGATGCCGTCGATCCGGCGTTTCGGGGACGGGCCTTCG
>CAYYVT010000003.1:0-8248 GCA_964475215.1 uncultured Nitrososphaerales archaeon | reverse complement strand
CGGGGATTGTGATGCTGCTAGCGGGATCGATCTATGGAGTTTGGACCATCGTCTCCAGTCATGGGGGAGATTACGATAGGAAGGCCGAGGAGGAGGGGACCAGGATCGGCGCAAATATGGGAAGAGGCGTTGGATACTTCGCGGTCCTCGGCGGTGCCCTTTCGCCCGATCTCAGCATCCTGCCCATCTTTCTGCTGGCTGCGCCGGTTGGGCTTGGCCTAGCGGTGGACACTGCCCTGATTTTCGCCGTCGGTTCAATCCTGACGCTGGCCCTGCTCGTCTTGGTTGGCTCCATGGGCTTGGCGGAGGTCTTCGAAAGGATTCCTCCTAAGTACAACAACGCGCTCGTGGGATTTGTGATCGCAGCTGTGGGAGCATATGTCCTGTATGTTAGGTAGCTCCCTGCGACCTGGTTTCCAAACGGCAAAGAATCATTCGAGAGTGAAACATAAATCGCAACCATCTGGCTACGGACGAGTCAGATGGTGTTGCCGAATCCGCGCTAAGGGTTTCTAGCAACGCAGTTCGCCATGATCGATCAATGTCTTCGAACGGGCCCTAGTTGTGGCTCGACTCATGAGGACGACCCAATCAATTGGCCGGGCAGCATAGGACCCCATACGGGTTCGGACCATCGAAGCTCTACGGACTCCTACGACCCCTGTGCCAAGCATCCGCTCACGACAAGAAGTGTTTCCGAGGATTTGAGCAGTTCCATTTGACCCTAGGGGTCCAAGAGGCCCGCCCTGTAGAGGAAGTACTGGAAGAGGGAGACGTGCAGGATCGGGGTTCCCGAGGCAAGGTCTGTAGCCGTGGGGAACGTGATGGTCACCAGGTAGACGGGGTCGGGGAATGTGCTCACCAAGTTGAAGCTGGCCGTGCTGGAGGTGTCCTGGCCCGGCTTGAATGTGAGGGTGATGATATCGGTGGCAAGTTTCATCCCGCTGTTGTAGTCGAAGACGGAGACGTTCACCGCCCCCTTCGTCTCGGTCGGAAGCCGGTTGGCCAAGGTGAAGCTCACCGACATCGACGCCTGATAAAGGGAGGTGCATCCCGTCGAGGACACCTGGGGGGAGACCACTTCGGTGTTGGAGCTGGGGGACCACGTGTCGACCCCCACCAGTTGGGGCGAGCCATCGCCCGCTGCCGTGGGATCAGTGATGGACTGGACCCCCCCGTCTATCGAGGTCACGACGACGTTAGCGCGTGCGCTGTCGGACAGGGGGACGGCCCCATTGGGCAGCGCCATGTAGGCGACGGTGAACTTGGAGAAGACAAGGAGGAGCGATAAGACGACCATGAAAGCCATCAACTTCATCGTGCCCCCACGCCTGTGTGACATCTCCGCTTTCGACCCTCATGTTCTGAGGCAATAACGGACTTATAGGCCTTGTGCAGCTCGGGGACTACGAACCAAGCAGCTCAGGTCTAAACACAGGACGACTTCGGCGGCGAACCACGGCAACCAAAGACAACAAATGACTGACGAAGGGAAGAATAGAAATAAGGGATTCTGGATTGGGACTCTGATAAAAGGTGCCCGAAAAGACAGTTACCAGGTCTTTCAGGATCAGTGAAGGCGCCTTTCTGGCCCTTGAGGAAGAGGCCAAGAAAAGGAACATAAGCCTCAACACGCTCGTGAACCAGCTCTTTCTGTCGTTCGCCAACTTCGACCGGTACTTCCAGAAGTTCGGCATGACGAAGATATCCAAGGTGTCGTACAGGAAGACCCTGAAGGCCGTCCCAGACGAGGTGATCGTCGAGCTGGCGAAAGAGGTGGCTCAGAACAGCGGGAAGGTGATCATCCTCGCTAGATATGGGATGATGTCCCTCAAAGGGGTCCTAGATTGGCTCAAGGATCTCGCGGATTACGCCCATTGGTTCCAGTACAACGAAGTCCTCTCGCACGAAGGCAAGGAGGTAATCACTTTGACCCACGACCTGGGAGCGAAGTTCTCGATCTTCATGGTTGCCTACGCGAAAGAGCTCTTTGGACAGATTGGCTTGGTTCCTAAGCTGTCCTCGACCGAAGATTCCATTACGATTGGCCTTTAGGGACCAACGAAAAGCCCTCATTGCTGCAATTCGTTGCAAAGAATACGCGCAGATGATATACCACTCCCCCACTTGGCTTGGGTTATGAAGGCTGCAATCTTTCAAGGACCCGGCAGAATCGAAGTGCACGATGTGCCCGACCCAGTCATCCAGAATCCAGATGAAGCGATCGTCGAGGTAAGGTACTCCTGCATTTGCGGTTCGGATCTCTGGTATTACCGTGGCCTTACCCCGCTAGAGGCAGGCAACCACATTGGTCACGAGTTCATGGGAACCGTGGAAGCCGTCGGAGACGAGGTGCAGAGTGTCAGGGTCGGCGATCTCGTCGTTGCGCCGTTCGTCGTTTCGGATGGCACATGCCCCGAATGTCGGGTCGGCATGACCAGATTCTGTCGAAACGGCAGGTTTTGGGGTACTGGAGGCTATGACGGAGGACAGGGGGAAAAGGTGCGCGTTCCCATGGCCGACGGCACCCTGCGGGTGGTGCCCAAATCCAACTTAGACGACCACATGATGCGCGCCCTCCTGCCCCTATCGGATGTGCTGTCTACCGGGCATCACGCTGCCGTGTGCGCGGAAGTCGGGAGAGGCTCCACGGTGGCGGTCATCGGTGACGGGGCTGTAGGACTCTGTGCGGTTGCAGCGAGCAAGCGCCTTGGCGCCTCAAAGATCTTCCTCGTCAGCACGCATGAAGATCGTGCGAAACTGGGCGAACGGTTCGGGGCAACCGACATCATAGGGGCCCGAGGCGACGACGCCGTCCGTCAGGTGAAGGCGCTCACCGACGACCTTGGCGCAGATTGCGGCCTTGAGTGCGTCGGCACGGCCGACGCGTGGAACACGATCCTTGGCGTCGTGCGCATCGGAGGTAACGTTGGTTTCGTAGGAGTGCCCCATGGCGTGCCCGACATTTCCGTGTCCAGACTATTCTCCAATGATATTGGAATAAAGGGAAGCGGCGCCCCTGCCGCTCACTACATTCCGGAACTCATGCCGGACGTGCTATCCGGCAAACTGGATGTGTCAGATATCTTCACGAAGACAGTCCCGCTTTCGGACATCGCCGAAGGCTATAGGGACATGGATCAGCGGAGAGAGATCAAGGTCCTGGTGAGGCCGTAGGGGGATATGACCGTCGGTCGAGATGATGCAAATGGACATCAAGCGTAGCGGTTCGCAGCCCTCAACTCGGGGGTCCCCCGATTACTTCACCGGCACCGTACGCATCGATCACCTCTTCCAGGCAAATGACCCGGCCCGTGGGGCAGGCGCGAGCGTCACGTTCGAGCCCGGCGCTCGTACCGCCTGGCATACTCATCCGCTGGGCCAGACTCTGATCGTGACGGCTGGCTGCGGCCTTGTGCAGAGCTGGGGCGGCCCCGTCAGGGAAATCTCGCCAGGCGACGTCGTCTCTATCCTGCCTGGTGAAAAACACTGGCATGGCGCAAAGGCAACCACGGCCATGACCCACATCGCCATCCAAGAACAGCTCGATGGCAAGACCACCGACTGGATGGAGAAGGTCACCGACGAGCTCTACCAGGCCGCATCAGGTGTAGAGTAGGAGGCGGACAGACAATGCGACTTCGAACTACCCCAGAAGACATGGATGCGATTGCGACGCTGGACACAAAGGTCGGCAGCTCCTTCGACCATCGTGATCCGGAGACGGTCAAGAGGCTGAGTGGTGTGAAACTTGACATCTAGCGACCTTGTCGACAAGCTGAAGCTCTCCAGTGAGGCAACTATCACGACGACCGGGCGCAAGTCGAAGGGGAAGTTCTCAACTCCGGTGTGGTTTGCCTTGGGCAAGGAGGAAGGGGTGATCCTCGTCCCGATGAAGGGCTCTGATAATGGTTGGTTCAAAAATCTGGAGAAGGATGCCCGGATCGAACTCCGCGTCGGCGACACTGCGGTTTCATCCAAGGCAAGGCTCGTGCGAGGACACAATGAAGTGGAGAGAGTTATCGACAGGTTTAGGGCGAAATACAGGTCAATGTGGTCTGAATCCTATTACACCAAACGAGACGTGTATGTGGAGGTCCCTCTGTAGATTTCTTTGGAAAGCGGCAAGGTCGCTCATGATGGCGGGACCTTCGCACTAGTTATCGGGCAGTATTCATGTCCAGATGGGTTCGAATCCAGAATTCATCATATAGGGATGTTATAAATAAGCCAAATGACCGAAGCCGCAGAGAATCGGCGACAAACTTGCACTATCAACACACTCGTTTCTTTGACAGGCCTACGCTCAAACCCGAATTCGGAACGAAGCAGGCGGGGTCCGATCACAGCTAGCTCTGAACGTTTCTGAGTCGTGCAGTAGGATCTCGATGGTTCGGGGGGCCGACGATTGTAGGGCGGAAATGGGATGAATTCACTTGTTTGAGGGGGAAGAGGAGGGGCGCAGGTTCCCTAGGTCATATTTCTCGGACCTATGATTCCAAGCATCCCTGCAGAGGCAGACATTGAAACCCTTCTCCCCAGGAGGTTCAACGCCATACCTGCAGTTGATCTGCATGAGGCCTTCCTTGACCTTCCTGTAGTAATCCAAGCCCGGAGCCCTGCTCTTTCCCATCACTGGCCTTCCAAACGGAATCCATAGAGAAGCTATTGTGGCGATACCCTGCGTAGCAAGGTATTCGGCACCTTCGAGGAAGCTCTCTGCAGGCTCCACCCCTACGACGAACGAGCTGCAGGCCTTGCCGGGGCCGTACTCTCTCGATATATACTTCAGGCAGTTCAGGAACCTCTCCCTCCCAGCGAATCTGATTTTGCCAGGGATGATGAAGCTGGCCAGCTTCTCGTCCCAGACCTCCAAGCTGCAGGCGACCCTGTCGGCGCCCGCGTCGAACACTTGATCGATTGTTTTCGGCTCTCGTGGAGGAGAGGTGTAAATCAGCATTTCCCCTTCAAGGCTGCTGAGTCCGGCGAAAGAATCTATCTCCTCCAAGATCCGTCTGATTCTACCGCATTCCGCTTCAGGATCCAACGTCGAGCCCCCCGTGACCTGAACTACTCTAGCCTGCTTCTCCTCCCTCACTGCGTATACATAGATCTCCGCCACATCGCGGAGAGTAGGGACTGACGGTTCTGGCATATGCTTCTTGGCTAAGCGCCAAGAGATGCCTCCAGAATAGCAGAACTGACAGGGGAATCCCGCACGGGCATATTCACAGGGCCACAGGCATTGAAAGGAGAGAGTGTCGATTCCCTGAAGCACCGCGTTGCCGAGGAAGGGAAGGCCTTCTGAGGTTTTCTGATCGTAGAATCGAGACGGGGGTGGGAACCGGACGTCAGTGACGTCCGCTCCCTTGTACGTCAGGAGAGGTCGACCTGCCGTCGAGACTTTGAGCTCGAAGGCTGAGCCAGCTTGCAGGAGGGTCCCCACTGAACCGAGTGAGTCAAGTGACATTGCCTGCTTCAAGTATCTCAAGTGAAGAGCTACATCTGTGAGCTACGCCACCGTGTCGTCAGGGAATATAACGCAATTGCACTTGAGTGGGTCGGGATATATCCTCCCCTCCCCGGCAAACTCTTGGTACACTTCGTTGCTCACCTTGACACCATTGGTGACAAGCAAGGACTTGAGCTCCAAGGAGTCAACCTCCTCGCCTCCGAGTTGATACCGCCCAAGCATTCCGGAACCAAACGACTCCTGTAGATTTAAGGATGAATTGCCGGTCCTCTGGCCTTCCTCAGTCGCGCCTCCTTGATCAGCCTATGGAAGAGTTCTGCAGACCCCCTCTTCGATTCCGGGCTCAGATTGAATTCGTCACGGAAGGGGCACAGCCTATCCAACGCGCCGGTTCCTGAATACTCAGCGTAGACCACCGGGTAGAGCCTGCATCCCATAGGCCTCACATCGTAGACGGTGCAACGAGTGCCGTCGTGGAAGAAGCAGTGGTGGTGCAAGTTCCTCAGGACGACGAGCCCCTTTGACTCCACCGCGAATCGCTCCCTCGCGAACCCCAGCGACTCCAACCTCTGGATATCTTCTTCCAAGAGGGCCATCTCGGTTCCTCTACAGCATTCTATACACGCATGCTCAAGACAAACGTTCTCTCCTGCCGGACGGCCGGGGCGTGTCGTCTTCCTGGGATCCTGGCTGGCCAAAGACATTTCCGCCTCACGCTTGAACCCCCCTCCATAAGGGAGTATTGGTGGCGCGCTTCCGGGGCGGACTAGCTCCGTGGCGCCGACGATAATCCCTTCGTGATGAAACCGCCCTGTCATCCATCACCTTATATAACCTACTGCCGAGCGCCTAGCGACGAACAGATGAGTTACGGAAATCGCAGTGGAGGATACGGTGCCAGGAGAAGCTACAACAGCTTCGGTGGCCCAAGTAGCTTCGCTCCGAAGCCGGTGAAGGTCGGCGAGGAGTACGACGTCGAGATCACCGAGATCTCGAGACGCGGTGACGGCATCGCCAAGATACAGGGATTCATCATCTTTGTTGTCGGGGCGAAGACCGGCCAGAAGCTGAAGGTGAAGATCACCAACGTATCGAACAGGTACGCCAGCGCCGAAATCGTCCAACCCACTTCAAACGCGACATCGCAACCGGCGGACTCTCCCGCATCGACTGATGCTGGGCCTGCTGGAAACACGCAGTAGATTACGTACAGGAAGATGCGGGAGGGGAGGAATCCCCTCCTTGGGTCTGAAATGGACGTTAATCGACCACGAGAACGGGCGGAGGGTTTTCTTTTTCCGCCATCAGCTCTTTCACCTAGGGGACCGATGCTCAAGGATACGAGATGCTTGACACGACGAATCATCGCAGCCAGGATCGACCGGCAGGAGTCGGAGCGCTACAACCCTCGGGATGCTTCTGCTTCTACAGTCCTCGCCCATGGCGGCGATGACCGGATAGATGCCCTTGATCCTGTTCCTTACGGTGACTTCCGTCACGCCGGCTCGAGGTGAACCTCAAGGCGTGCGAGGTCCGGGAGGTCTCTCTGAATATCCGCCTTGTACTGAGCGATGACGTCATCCGTCCTCTGGAGTGTAGTGGCGGGATCGAACCCGCATTTCAAGGACACGAATAGCTTGTCCCCACTGCGGCGAATGCTGATGACCGATATCTCCCTGATTTCAGGATAGCGTTTTGCTGCATGCTCAAGGTACCACTTGGCTTCTGTCCCCGACCCTGACACTTCGCTCTGCAGCTGGTCCGAGACCGACTCCTCATGGATGAAGACCTCCTTGATGGCGGGGTTGGCTCTCCTGAGCTTCTCCTCGATCTGCTTGGCTATCTCGTTGACCTCTTTCACGGTCAGGTCTCCGCTGAACTCTAGGTGGAAGTCTATCCCCACACCCGATTTCAGCTTCCTGACATGGATGTTGTGGGCCCCTCGCGAGCCAGGTACAGATTCGGCGGTCTTCTTGACGAGCTCCCAGAGCGCATCCCTGTCGTCTCCGAAGGGCTCCGTTCGTATGTACACCTTGGAATCGGGGAGAACCTCCTTGACCTTCGTCTCGATGAGGGCGGTGACCCTGTGCGTCTCGGCGTAGTCGGCCGCAGGGTCAAGCCAGGCGTTGACCATAACGAAGGGCCATTTCCCCGTCCTGTCGACCTTGACCCACCGGCAGGCCTTGACGCCTTTGACCGCCTTCACCTTTATCTTGATGATGCGCTCCAGATGGCGTTCCGAAGGTTCAATTATCGGCAGAGGCATTTCTTGCAGTTCATTACCTCGTTGACCTGCTCTAATTAAGCGTTGGGCCTCAGAGCACTTGCACTTCGCGTCGGTTGGACGGCGTCGTGCGATAGCTCCTCTCTATTGGCCGGCCAAGCCCGGCGGACCTTTACAGGATTGGATACTTAGCTGACTACCATGGCTCAGCCATCTTGACGTTAGCTTCCCCTTTGTTCACGACCTTCGACCCGCCTGTCTTCCACAGAAAGTAAGGGAGGGTATGTTGGAAGATATGGAATGCCCGATGCTGAGTGGCGGAAGTGATCCCCTATCGTCAGGCCGCCACGGGCCCGGACTGGGACACTGATGTCGAAGTGCCCTTCATCCCGTTTCTTGGGCCGAGCGCCGCTCGGACCGATGAAGATCACTTCGAATGTAGCCCACCGGAGCCACGTGGCGCAGAGTGCCATCGCCAGGGTCCAGGAATGCCCTCTTCTCGTCCAAAGGAAGAAGGTCAGGACTTCGAACCCAACGCCACAGACGAAGAA
>CAYYVT010000002.1:0-6589 GCA_964475215.1 uncultured Nitrososphaerales archaeon | reverse complement strand
TGTCAGGGAAGGGCGTCCCCACCGAGACCTTGACCCCTGCGACCACACGCGTGAAGCCCAGGTCCACCGTCGCGGAGCCGTTGGCCTTGATCATGGTGCCCGGCTGAATCTTCAGCTCTCTGTATTCGCTCAGGCCTCGACCGTCGGCCCTCCTCCCCCGGGAATACTCCTCAAGCATCTGCTCCCTTCGAAGGTTATCGACGAATAGCGCCTTCCTGTACGAAGTTGACAACTTCTAGGCCTCCTTGCTCTTCGGAGTGGAGCCGCCAAAGTATCTGCTGATGACGGCCTCCCTCTGGATCTGGTAGACCTTCTTGCACGCCTCTTTGGCCATGTTGAAAGCCGTCTCGAACTCCTCCCTTGTTAGGTGCCCGTCCATCTGCAGGAGCGTGACTTGGTCCATGTTTGGCATGTAGGCTACGGGAAGGTCCACCTGACCCTCCTTGTCCTCTTCGTCGCAGAGGTCCAGGATGAGCTTGTCCTGGGCCTTGCCGGCGGCCACGGACACCACCATGTCCCTCATGGTTATGCCGGCGTCCGCCAGGGCGGCTGCGGCGGCTGTGATGCTTGCGGCCCTGGAGCCTCCATCCGAGGTCAGGATCTCTACGTAGATTTCTATGGCCGTGCGAGGGTACTCCTCGAGTATCAGGGCTGGCGTAAGCGCCTCCCTTATGACCTTGGAGAGCTCGATTTCGCGCCTCGACGGCGCCGGGGTCTTCCTGTCAGGGACGGAGAACGGGGCCATGTGGTACCTGCACTTCAGGACGGCCCTGTCGGCCATTGCGATGTGCTTCGGGTGGCATTCCTTGGGGCCGTGCACCGCTGCGAAGATCTTGTTCTTCCCCCACTCGATATATGCGGATCCATCGGCGTTCTTTAGCACGCCGACTTCGATCTTGACGGGCCTGAGTTCGTCGAGCTTACGCCCGTCAATCCTCAGCCCGTTTTCGTCTATCAGGTTCATCTTCAATTCTCCTCCGTCGAATCTTCCTCATTCGGCGCATCCGCGGAAGGCTCCGAGGAGGTGTCCGCCGGTGGCGACGCGGCGACCGGCTCCTGCTCCGCCGCCGGTGCTGCCTCCGTCAGCCCCAGCCTTTCGGCGAGAAACTTCTCGATCCTTTCCGTCAGGCCCGACGTGTGCGCAAGGTCTTCCACCATGTGAATGGCCTCCGCGGCGAGCGCCGCGCCTTCAGGCGGCCCCGAGACTATGATGTAGCCGTTCTGGCCGATGATTATCTTGCACCCTGACGCCTCTTCGATCATCTTGCTCATGCTTCCCCTTCGTCCGATGAGCCGAGGCACCTTTACGGGCTCTATCTTTACGACGTCGCCCCTGGGGGCAAGCCCCAACCTTGGCCCGGACACCGAAAGCATGGGGTCCTTCGACCGATCGAAGGCAGCCACGAGGGCGATTATGGTGTCGCCCACGTCGAACTTGCTTCGCAGGTCATCCTTCTCCGGCGTGAACCTTCGGCCGTAGACGCCCGACGCCGGCAAAAAGGCCGGAAAGAACGAGTTGATGTCAACGGTCCATGCGAACGCGGAAACGTCCGTCACCACGCCCACCACCACATCGTCGGGCTTTGGGACGTAGGGTCCCGAAAGCGGGATGACCTTGACCTTGTTTCCTTCGAGCTCGCAGAGCCCTACGCGCATGGCGTACACCTTGTTCCCTATCGAATAGGCGTTGCTAACTGGAACGAAATCTCCTTCGGCGATGAAGTCGCCTGGGACGACGTACTTCCTTTCCACTTTACTCAATTTGTGTTCTATTCACTCCACGGGAGAGACTTGGGCTGTCCCCTTAGTTGCCGATCCGAGCCTGTCGAGGAGGCTTCTCTGAGTGGCGATGGGGATCTCGATTATCGCGTTGAGCCCTCCGTCGCCACGCCACTCCTCCTTCGATATCTCCCCGAAGCTCTTCAAAGTGCCCAGAGTCTGCGGCGCGTGGATCGCGTCCACCGAAACCTTCAGCTTGATGTTGCCCGTCTTCAGGGGCAATATGGCCCTCAGCTCGTCGATAACCTTCTTGGCCTGCTCCTCGGCATCTTTATTCGGATCGATCACGACGCGGACCTGCTGCAAGGCCTGCTCTATCCTCAACGGGGGATGAGGCAGGTTTGTCTTTGGGTCGACGTAGTTCTTGGAGATGAAGCTGACTATCTGTTTCCGCTTCTCATCGACCATCTTCCTCCTCTGATCCGTGGTCAGCTGAATCTCGCCCTTCTGAAGGATGGCTTGTGCCACCTGCTCGAAGTTCGAGGTCTTGAAGGACTTCATGAGCTTCTCCTCCGAGGCCCTCTGGCCCTTGTTCGAATCGGTGTATATCTCGTCGGAGGCCATTATTTGGCTCAATTCCACCTTCTTGCCCAGCTTGTAGTTCAGAGCCGCATCAGGATCGACAAGTATCTCGAACCTGTCGCCTCCCACCACAAAGCGGACGGTGGTCAGCTTATCCGCCAACTCTCTCCTTCAGTAGGCGATAAGTTGTGGGCAATATAAAGATACCCCCAGTCGCCAGCGTGAAACGAATGCGAAGCCTATTTATTTGGAGGTTTCAGTTGGCTCGCCCGATTTGGCGATTCGTGCGACATAGCCGTTGATTTCGTCGTCGGAGAGCTTTCTCATGGTCTTCGTCTGGGTGTCAACCACGGCCATCTTGATGTGCTTGGGCTCGGCCTTGTCTTCGGTGCTCTTTCCTATGCTCTCAACGGCGAGGAGGCAGGCAGAATCGAGAGACATCCCCCTCGAATACTTCTGCTCCAGAAGTTCGTTGACCTGGTCGCCGCCTCCACCGATCGCGATGGCGTCATAGCCAAGGTAGGTCCCGCTAGGGTCCGTCACGAATATGGAGGGTCCGTTCTTGTCGACCCCGGCGACTATCAGGGAAACACCGAACGGCCTCACCCCGGCGTACTGGGTGAACTGCTGCGCAGCGTCACCGAGATGGCGCGCAATTGCCTCCACGTCTATCGCTTCATCGTATATCAGCCTGTTGTTCTGGGCCTGCACGCGAGCCTGATCGACCATTACGCGCGCATCCGGAACGTATCCGGCCGCTGCGATGCCGATGTGGTCGTCGACCTGAAAGAGCTTCTGGCTGAGGTCGCCATTTTGAAGCTTCCTCACCCGTTCCTCGGCACAGAGCACGACACCCTCGTCGCACTTTATCCCAATAGCTAGGGTCCCTCGCCGGACCGTCTCAATGGCATACTCAACCTGGTAGAGACGCCCGTCGGGCGAAAATATTGTGAGGGCCCTATCATATCCTGCTGAGGGAGCAAACACTACGAATACTCACCGACTCGATTGGGCTAGAAATTCGGTAGTTTTTAACTCTTTTCGACCTTCGAAGCGTCACCATGACGAATGAGGGCGAGGCATCGAAGCCCTTGTCACAATGAATCTCTTCCAATGTCTTCCCTGAAGGACAGTCGCGCCTTCATGAATGGGAGCCCCAACCTTCGAAGGAAGGCTTTAAGCTACCGTCCTATCACTCCACTGCGAACCTTGAAACCGATTCTTTGGGAGGGAGGCTCGCTAAGGGTGCTGGACCAGCGGCTCCTACCCACAAGGAAGGTCTGGAGAGACGTGACAGGGGCGAAGGACGCCTATGAGTTCATCCGAGAAATGGTAGTACGCGGTGCGCCGCTGATTGGAGTCCTGGCGGCCTTCGGCCTCGCCATTGGAGTTCAGAGGGTGCGTGGATTGGATCCAGCCGGAATGAGGAGGAGGCTCGCCTCCGACGCCGAATTCATTTCATCGGCCAGGCCCACCGCCGTGAACCTCGCGCGGGCGACCAGACGCGTTTTCGAGGCGGGCTGCAGGGGTGCATCGGTGAGGGAGATGAAGGAGAGGGCCCTCTTGGAGGCAGAGGCGATAATGGAGGAGGAGAGGGAGATGAACATGAAGATCGGGGAGAATGGGGCGGCCCTCCTCAAGGACGGCGACACGGTCCTCACGCACTGCAACGCTGGGGCCCTGGCGACGGTCGAGCTTGGGACGGCCTTGGCCCCCGTCAGGGTCGCCATTGCCCGGGGGAAGGATGTAAAGGTGGTTGCCACCGAGACCAGGCCGGCTCTTCAGGGGGCCAGGCTTACGGCCTTCGAGCTGATGGAGGACAAGATCGACGTCACCCTGATCTGCGACACCATGGTGGGCCTCGTCCTTTCAAGGGGGATGGCGGACAAGGTCCTCCTCGGTGCCGACAGGGTGCTCGCCGACGGGACGGTCTATAACAAGATCGGCACGTATCAGGTGGCGGTCTTGGCCAGGCGCCATGGCGTCCCCTTCTACTCGGTGTTCCCCAGATCGACCTTCGACCTGCACAGCTTGGCCGGGCAGGTCAGGATAGAGGAGAGGGACCCCTCCGAAGTCACGACCATCAGGGGGAGGCGGATAGCACCAAAGGGCGTGAAGGTCTTCAACCCAGCCTTCGACTCCACTCCGCCGGAGCTCGTAAGTGGTTATGTGACGGACAGAGGATTGGAGCAGCCACCCTTCGAAGAGGCCATCGTGCACCCACTTGTGAGCAGCGACTGACCGCAGGGATTTGCCGAAACATGCTTCCAAGGGCGATAACGAAGCAACACTATTAAGGCGCGTGCCGTATGCTGGGAGTGGTTTGTCCGTGTCAGCCATTCATAGAGGATTAGAGGACGTAGTGACTGGCGAGAGCAGGATCTGTTACATCGACGCGATCAAGGGGACACTCCTCTATCGTGGCTACGACGTCGAGGAGCTGGTCCTGAAGTCCACCTACGAAGAGGTGGCGTACCTCCTGCTCTACGGCAACCTCCCTAAGAAGCCCGAGCTGGAGCGGTTCAGACAGGAACTCTGCAACAGGTGCGCCGTCCCGAACCAGGTCCTCACGGTCATCGGGAGCTTCCCTGCGGAAAGGGATGCCATGGACATGCTGAGAACGGCTGTGTCAGCGCTCTCGTTGTACGACGTCGTCCCCAACGACCCGCTGAAGCAGAGCATGTCGATAGTCGCAAAGATGCCGAACCTGATTTCGGCCGTCTACAGGCAGAAGCAGGGGGAGTGGTTCGTCCCCCTGAGGAAGGATCTCTCTCTTGCCGCGACCTTCCTATATTCGAGCTATGGGACCGAGCCGGACCCCCAGGATGTGAGGGTGTTGGATGCGCTCCTGATCTTGCATGCCGATCATGAGCTCAACGCCTCGACGTTCGCGGCCATGGTCGCATCCTCCACCCTGTCAGACGTCTACTCCGCGTTCGTGAGCGCCCTTGGCGCGCTGAAGGGACCCCTGCACGGCGGCGCAAACCAGCAGGCGTTCGAAATGCTCGAAGAGATCGGCGAGCCGGGAAGGGCTGAGCAGTACGTGCTGGCGAGGCTTGCCGAGAAGAAGAAGATAATGGGATTCGGCCACCGCGTGTACCGGCTGCAGGACCCTAGGGCGGCGATAATGCGGACGTTTCTGGAAGACATCTCCAGAAGGAAGGGGAACAACAGCTATCTCGAAATAATCGACGAGCTGGAGAAGGTCATGAAGAAGGAGAAGGGCCTATACTCCAACCTCGATCTCTACACAGGCTCCATCCTGCACCTGCTGGGCTATCCCTCCTATATGGATCCGCTATTCTTCGCCGTTGGAAGGTCTGCGGGCTGGCTGGCGCACATACTCGAGCAGTACCAGGACAACAAGATCATCCGCCCCCGTGCGGAGTACGTCGGAGAGATGTACCGACCCTACATAGCCGTAGAGAAGCGGACCTAGGGCCGTAGGCGAGCGCATTTCTTTTAAGCCCACGGATTAGTATGTAGCCTGCGGGCCCGTCGTCTAGCTTGGATTAGGACGCTGAGTCGAACGACGCGCAAGCCTTCGGAGCCGGAGATCGGGGGTCCGAATCCTCCCGGGCCCGCTGAATTCTTGCAACTATAGATGATACTTCTTGAAATATACGTAAAGGTTCCATCGTAGATCAGCCTGAAAGGGTTAGTCTGAAATCGAATCATGAGGAACCTGTCAACGGCGATATTGTCACCACCTAGCCCCAAGGTAATTAGACATTTCCCATGCTGTGGGAAAGTGGTTTTGTTTTCAGTTGGAGGGAGGGCTGGCTATGGTTCCTGAACCAAGAGCAACAGCTGAGGCGAGGCGTATGCGCCAACATATTCGAAGCCGGCCCGGGGGTCGAGATGCTGCGAAAGGGAAGGAGGAGTCGGAAAGGTGTCGCCTATGACGCCGTACAGCATCTCCTGCTCGCCGTCAGAAAACGAAACGGACATCTTGGTCGCTCCCATGCTCATTTCCACGCAGGTCCCGTTCGTGAAGGGAGGACATCCGAGGTTACCGCAGGGTTCCCCGTTGCCGCATACCGTCGTAAAGTTGACGCCCATGTAGATGACGGAATGGTCAAGCATCGTGTAGCCACCTTCGACGAATATCACCGCACTGGCGGTCACGTTGAGGGCGCAATATTTCGTGTCGCTTATGTTCACTTCGGTGCCAGCCCCGCATGGGCTCGATGGCTGCCTATTACCTTGGAGGTATTGAGCCCATAGCATAACTGATGCAACGCATGCCACGGCTACAAGCAGTAGCGCTATCGCAATCCTTTCCTTC
>CAYYVT010000001.1:0-1833 GCA_964475215.1 uncultured Nitrososphaerales archaeon | reverse complement strand
CGCCTCCTCCTTCAACTCCAACCCCACGGACCCCCAGGCCTGGCAGGCCTCCATCGTGCAGCTCTACCTGGACAGCGGCTCGATGTTTGCCGTCCAAGCTATCGGGCCGGTGGTCCAGCAGGCGCTAACCTATTCCATATACGGAGGGGAGATGCAGACGGGGGGCCTCCCGGTTCAGCTGGGCTCCGCTTCCTTCGTGAACGTGTCCAAGTTCAGCACATTTGACTATATGGTTCCGGGCCTCTTCGCCTTCGCCGCCATCTTCCTGACGATGATGGTGGCCCAATCGTTCACGATGGACAGGGAGAAGGGAATCCTGAGAAGGATAAACACGACGCCGACGAAGGCCTCGGAGTTCATGGCCAGTCACGTAGTCTCCAACATGCTTCTCGCGTTGATACAGGTCGGACTTGTCTTCATCCTGGCCTCCGCCATCGGCTTCCAACCCCAGGGAGGGGCGCTTTCTCTGGCCTTTGCCTTCGTCCTAGTCTCCACCTTCGCCCTGAGCTGCGTGGGTTTCGGCCTCATCGCGGCGGCAATCGCAAAGTCCTCTGGCGCAGCCACCGGGATCTCCTTCATCTTCATCATGCCGCAGATGTTTCTAGGGACCTTCGTCTCCGCCGGCGTATCCGGGACGATGGAGGTGATCGGAAGGTTCGTGCCCAGCTATTATGTGACCGACGCCCTGACCTCAGTCTTCCTCAGGGGGGCACCCGTAACCAGCGCCTCTGTGCTTACGGACCTCTCCGTGGTGGGGGTGGTGAGCGCCGTAATCCTCATCGGGGGAGTGATGCTCTATCGGCGGTTCGGCAGCTCCTAGGGGGCTCTCGTGGGAGTTAGTGAGGGCTGGCCTCTCGACCACTCTAGAGCGGAGGTCAGCGTTCGAAGCAGATGTTCCGGGGTATGAAGACGGAGTGGACGGTCACGCCGTCGTAGGTGAGACGATTACGGCTGGGGTGCGGCTACGCTTGGACCAGAGGTACACCATCGCGAAGATGCCGATCACAACTTCGACCCCGAGCCCTATGTAACCTCCCCAGAACGAGAAGATGAAGGCTATCAGCCCGTATTCCAACATTATGCTCGACGTTCCCGGGTACCTATGTCTTAGGAAATACCACGCGACGATCCCCCCAACTATTGAGAATATCATCGGGATCAGCCACCACCATAATGGGGCGTTCTCCCTCATGAAATCGAGACCCATCCATTTGCTCTGGGCAGACGGGGGCGCCTGCTGTCTGAGGGGTTGTCCGCAGTTGGGGCATGTGAGGGCCGCGGACGAAACGGTCTTTCCGCAGACAGGACAAGAAACCATCGCGGGCGGGAAGCTTGAGGCCGGAGGGACGTTTGTTACCTGGGGGATGCTCGCACCACAGCTTCCGCAGAATTTTGCCCCGACGGGCACAGCGGCACCGCAGTTGGGACAGGTCCTAGCTTGCGCCTGCCCCGAATTTTGGGTCATTATGCTTTTGGTCAGATAAATCGTCAATAAAGACGTTTTGCCATGCGATTAGGACCTTGTCCCATCCCATAATAGCTAATTTTCCTAGACCCATACGGGTTATCCTGGGATGAACCTTGTTGAAGCGAAAGTTGCGGGAGAAGCATGTCTCATTCACCGCCATTGCCCTCCACGATCCCCCCGGCAGGTCCCAAGGCTGGCTGCCCAGCGCCCATAGCGAGCAGGACTTCACCAAATCGGCAAGCTTAAGAGCGTTCGCCTTCTATTACAGGGTCAGATCGAGGAGAGAGCAGGTGGAGAAACAGAGCTCGCGGGGCTTGATGTTGTCGATCGGAGCCGTCTTGGCGTTGCTGACCATCCAGGGACTT